>CAVHFE010000204.1:0-2006 GCA_963635145.1 Oscillospiraceae bacterium | reverse complement strand
GGAGAGCTCCGCAGCTCCGAGTGCACCCCCCCCCCGATCAAACTCATGGTCATGGTCGTAGATCTGCACGTTAGGTCCGAAAAGCGTGCCAGCTCCGATACGAGCCGACTCGACGACCGTCGCCCGGCAGCCCTCGTTCATGTAAACGCCGTCCTCGATTGTCAGGCTCGCGCCGTCGCCAACCTGCACGACACATCCAGGGCTCAGGTACACACCGGAACCAAAGGAGCAGCTAGCGCCCTCCCCCAGAACAATCCGCGTTCCCTTGCCAAGGTAAAGCGGTTTGCCTCCTTTTATCTGTATTTTCTTCCCAACCGCAAAGCGCACCTTGGCAACCCGCACCGCGGAAATACCCCATTTGAAAATCTTGGATAGGCTATTCATCGTTGGAATCTCCACGCATCGCACGTGCTTCTTTACTGGGAAAAACACGCCAAGCTTTCAACTCATGAGTAACCTGCTTGTCAACAGGCGGAGGTGTCATGTAGTCCCCGTACATCGGAGCCAAATACGAATCAAAATCCTTGAAACCGTAAAAACGACCGTCTTCGAATTCGTATTCGACCAGCTCGTCGAAAAGCCGCGCGGGAAAGACCTCCGTGCACCCGCTAACAGCCCAGGAAAGGTTTGCAGCGACGCCAGCAGTAGAAAACGTGCGGCTGTCCGTCATGGACGTAAGCTTGCTGAACGCCCAACGCTGCAAAGGCGTTCTCCTGGCAATTCCGCCCGTAACAGCCTTGAAACGCCCAACCACACCAGACTGACCTGAACTCCATCTCGATGCTTGGAACAATGTTTTGTACAAAGCAGCAGTTTTGAAAGCCTTATTCGCCTCCTCCTCATCAGCGAATGTAACGACGGGAAAGATGTCGAGCCAAACGTACTCTCGAATACCTTCCGAAATGAAAGCGGACTTGACCTCGATGCTGGTATCGACCAGCTTCTCGAACGGAATCGCAGCGGAACCCTTTAGATTCAGATGGCTTGCAAGGCCAATGGTAGATTTGTCAGCCCCCGCGCGGCTGGGAAAACGCTCGAGGAAAATCTTGTAGTCCTCAACCGGCATGTCGATGTCGATATCATCGTCCCATGGGATGAAGCCCTTGTGCCTAACGGCGCCGAGCATGGTGCCCGAAGCCAGCGAATAACGCAGATTATTTTCTCGGCAAAAGAAATCGAATACGCACAGAAGATGCAGCTCGGCATCCTTTATTTCCTGCAAGGTCAAATACTCAGCTGTCATGCTATATCCCTTTAATCATTTCTCTATAAGAACCGGAGAGTTGCTGATGTAATGAACGCGTGGTGTATCCAACCTGGTCAAGTACGGAAGCGAAGTCGACCAACGAGGTCTTCTCCCTCTTGTGAGCATTGACCTCAAGCAACCTAGCCCAATCTTGATCCGAATTGGCCAAATCAATGCACTGAACAAGCCCGGTCAAGTCCGCCTCCGGCGAGACCGTATCCGAGCTAAGGACAGGCAGCCCGTTCGCCTGTGCCTCAACGAAAGCGATGGGCAGCCCCTCGTAGAGCGAGGGCGCAAGTAGCACGTCCATCGCGTTGTAATATCTCCAGATATCTTTAACTGTGCCAACAAAGATCGCAGCGTCGCTCAAACCGAGTTGATTAGCCTTTTCTTTTGCAAGCGGAAGCTCCTCGCCCTGACCAAAGAGCAGAAGCCGTGCGTCGCCCCTGGCGGCATGGACTCGACTAAAGATCTCGAGCGCACGCAAGGTGTTCTTCGCTGGTATTCCAGCCCCGACCAGGCCAGCGACGACGGTATCGCTCGAAATCCCGAGGGATCGCCTAACGTCCTCGCGGGCTTCTCGCGAAAAATGAAACTTATCGGTATCCACACCGTTGTGCACGACCGTGAAATCGCTGCCACTAAAGAGGTAATCGCCAGCAACCTCGCTGCATGCCCAGCGAGCGGTGGCCGACTTGAAGTACTTCTGTATGAGCACCTTATTTGTAAGGCCCTTTAGGCGCGAAGAGCTACCGAGTGC
>CAVHFE010000203.1:0-2062 GCA_963635145.1 Oscillospiraceae bacterium | reverse complement strand
CTCAGATACTCATCCGGACGATTCTTGAAGATATCCGCATCAAAACAGACCGCGATGCGATCCAAGCCCGAAATAAATTCGTCCTCTCCGTTTGCTCCTGACATAACGGCCGCAGCGTGCTCCAGGAGCTTCCGGGGATCAGACTGATTTTTCTCCCTCCCTGTTCGCTCAACAGGTTTAAGCTCGATCAGCTCCGGCTTCCCCTCCTTCGCCAACCGATACGAAAGAGCCTCAAAGTACCAGTACTCGGTATTGGCTCCCTCCCCTATAAGAAAGCACTTTGATTTGGGTTTTTCGGCCTTCCATTCGCTTCTGGTCGACCATGTATCAAGCGAGTTAAGCGGGGGCATCTGCTTCTCCCCTCGCTCCAAGGGCATCCAATGCTTTTGCCTTGGACAACACGGGGATACCCCCATAGCGCCCTTCCAGATACTGTTTGCTGACGCGAGCATCGGATCTTGCGCCATCAGCCGCGAACCTATCGAGGGGGTACAGCCTCGTATAGCCATTCTCATCGCGCTCGACGAACCAGATCTCATCGCGCCGGAAGTAGTCAAAGCTCATGATCGCATTCTCGTGCGTCGTGAAAACAAGCTGGCAGTCATCGTCTTTATGGATCTCGTTGAAAAGCGAAACGAGCTGACGCGTGAGCATGGGATGGAAACTGCGGCTGAGCTCGTCAGCCAAAAACAGTTTGTCTTTGCTTTTGGTAAACAAGATGTCCATAAAATCGAACAGGCGTTTTGTCCCATCTGATTCTTCGCGAAAATCGAAATCGAGCAGGGATCCTTCATGATGCAGCTTGAGGATGGTTGCGCGCGGCTCAGATACGCCCGCGGTCTCAACGCTCAGGAACACGTCGTCGCCGCGGAACGTAATGGTAGATTCCGTCCCTGCGCCAAGAGGAATGTTATCCCTAACGAAGTTCCTGATGGAAAACAAAACCTCGGAGGGAACGTACTTGTCAAGCTCGTCCACCCCAATCTCCTGCTTGCGGAGCCCATCGATACCTGTGTCAAAAGAAGCAAGCACATCGGCAACCTTGTCTAGATCGGCGCCGTGCCCGTAGAATTCGGAAGACGAAGGAGCCTGGCCAGCCCCAATTGCATCGAAATGCGAGCTGAACCACGAGAACGCTTCTGGCAGCGAAAACAAGGGAGAATCTTCAGAATAGGCACGCCCATTTGCCAAAGCAGGCAAAAAGAGCTCCGAGCCAACCCCCTCGCGAACGCGATGAACGAAATCGTTGCGGTATACATCGAGCCGGGTCTGATCCAGCTCGACCAGCCCTTTCTCAAGCCCCGAGCAATCAACGTCGTCCGAGCCGTGCCGTTCGAATAGCAGGGCGGGCTTATCGCCCAGCCTGTACAACCATTCAGACTCAACGCGTATCTGAGCCAGATTGCAGCTGAATCCATAGTCGTATGCATGACCATTAACCTGAAACTGCAGATCAAAGGTTGATTCTTGATCTTTTAGCCCTGCTGCGCACTTACAATACTCAACCTGCGCGCCTTGGGGTACTGCACCGTTCATAACAACAGCCCTCATGAAAAGCAGGGCAGTGAAAACGGTGCTTTTGCCTGATGCGTTGCCACCGTAGATAACGGCATCTCTTAAAATGTGGGCGTCTTTTGACGATGCGCAAATATGATCCTTGAACGCCCTGATCTTGGTGGTTGATACCATGTCCAACGTGACAGGTTCCGCTCCCACGGATCGAAAATTCTTAAACGAAAACCTGATGAGCATGGCGCCTCCTTGAAAATCAAGCGCACAATAACGCGCTGATAGCTAATTGAAGAGTAGTATTTGACGAGAAAATCGTCAAATACTATCGAACACAGAACTCGTGTGGCACACGAGAAACCGAATGCAAGCCCCAGCCAAAAATAAGTAAGGCCCCTCGGCTTTGGAGCCAAGGGGCCTTGCTGTCGGATATTGCGTGAACGCTATGCGCTGGCCTGAGAGGAATCCTGCGAAGTGCTGCCGCTGGCAACGGATTCGACGGTAACCAGGTTGCCGCTGCCGGAAGCGAAGTTCAGCGTGATGCTGTCGCCTT
>CAVHFE010000202.1:0-2102 GCA_963635145.1 Oscillospiraceae bacterium | reverse complement strand
AGACCTACTTCCGCGGCGACCTCTACCGCCTCGAGATCGAACTCGACGCGTAGGAGCAGCGTTCGTTGCACTAGGGGGACGAGCATTCTTTCAAATTGATGAAACGAAGCCCAGGTCTTCAAGCTATTTTGGATGCTATATTCCGATTATTGAACATTACCTTGGGGGAAGTCGGTGATTACATGGTGGCTGGCATTGCGGAAGAACTTGATAAGGAATCGGTCGTTCAGGTTCTAACGAGAAAGTTCGATCAGTTTTCGAAGTCTGAGCAAAAAGTTGCCCAGCGGATCATGCAGAGCCCCAAAGGCGTTGCGGGCCTCAATGTGGCTCAGCTTGCGGAGATGTGCCAGGTGAGCGATGCGACGGTCGTTCGCTTGTGTCAGCGTGCTGGATACTCGGGCTATTACGAGTTGCGCATTTATCTCATGCGCGATCTGGATAGCGAGGGCCACGACGATTCCTTTATGGAAACTGACCCCATTTCTTACTCACTCAACCGCGACCTTTTGCTGCTAAAGACCATTAACAACAGGGAGAATTCAAAAGCTGTGGGTGCGGCGGCAGATTTGATTGTTTCTGCTCCTATTGTCTACATTGCGGCTATCGGAAACACCACGCCCTTGGCGAATGACCTGGAGTTCAGGTTGAACAGCCTCGGCATCAGGGCATTTACTGCGGAGAAAATCGAGAGCCAGCTGAGATATCTTCCCAATGCGCAAAAAGAGGACATGCTGATCGTCATCTCTAAGTCGGGCGAGTCTCTTGGTGTCTCCAAATTGGTTGGGATTGCGCGCGAAAAGGGAATGAAAATCATCTCGGTTACATCTGCGGGAGTTTCGCCGCTTTCGAAAGAGTCGGACATCGTGATTTCTTCTGGCCAGGAGAGCAAAATCTTCGACAAGATCAAACCACGTGTTGAATCGCATCTTGCCGAGTTTTACCTGCTAGATGCACTCGTTTTTCAGGTAGATATTATGCTGCGGGAGCATGGGGATGCTCCGTCGGGCGAGGAGCTGGAACTCGCCCTTTCATTCAATAAGATGTAGCTGTGTTGCATTGGAAGTCTGAAATAATCTTTCAGTCCGTTTTGTAACCAACCGTTAATCTGAAATTCCATACCGTTCACCGCGAAGGCGCCCGCTGATGATGCGGGCGCTTTTTTTGAGCCCTAATATTCGGATTGGAAACGTATTACATCAATTGAATCGGTTGAGATTCAGAATGTAATACGGTTACAAACTGCAGCTAACAGGGCAAGTGAAAGGACTGATCGTTATGCTGATGAACATGGCAGACCTGCTGGAGGTTGCGAACGAGCACTACTTTGCAATTCCGGCCTTCAATGTTTCTGACGATGCCATGCTTAAGGGAGTCATTGAGGCCTGCGAAGAGCAGAAGTCCCCGGTCATTCTTGCTATCCATCCCAACGAGCTTGCTTACAGCGGCGACAGTTTTGTCGAGATGGCCAAGGATCTTGCTAACAAGACCAAGATTCCGGTGGCGCTTCACCTCGATCACGGCGGCACCCTCGAGCAGGTGCAGCGCGCACTTCGCGACGGCTTTACCTCCGTCATGATCGATGCCTCTTCTCAGAGCTTCGAGGATAACGTTGCGATCACCAAGAAGGTCATTTCGATTGCTCATCCGCTCGGCGTCTCTGTTGAGGCGGAGCTTGGAACCATCGGTACCGCCGACAATAATCCCGAAGGCAACTGCGACGAGATCATTTATACGAAGGTCGATGACGCGATCGAATTCGTGAAGGAGACTGGCGTCGATTGCCTCGCTGTTGCAATCGGTACCGCTCACGGCCTCTATCCGAGTGATTTTGAGCCGCACCTCAAGCAGGATCTTCTCTCGGAAATCAAGGAAGCTGTTTCGGTGCCGCTCGTCCTGCATGGCGGGTCGGGCAATCCGGATTCCGAGATTGCCGAAGCGGTGAAGCGCGGCATCAACAAGGTCAACATTTCGTCCGATATCAAGGCTGCGTTTATGAAGGAGTGTCGCAAGGTTCTTGAGAATCCGCAGCTCCGCGAGCCGCTTGACATCTTCCCGCAGTGCATCGATGCCATGAAGGAGACGGCGGTCCATAAGATCAAGCT
>CAVHFE010000201.1:0-2141 GCA_963635145.1 Oscillospiraceae bacterium | reverse complement strand
AGGTGTACCGATGATCATCCAATCTTTGGTGCGCTACTATGATCAGCTTCTCGATAATCCCAACAGCAAAATCGCCCGGCCTGGTTGGTGCTCGCGTCAGGTTAAATACCTGCTTGAACTTTCTTCTGAAGGAGATCTTAAGGCTGTGATTCCCCTTGGGGATGGTAAGCGTGGCGTGGAAAAGATCGTTCCGGAACAGGTGAAGCGCTCTTCTGGGGTTGCAGCGAACTATCTGTGCGATACGTCTTCTTATGTTTTGGGCATTGACGGAAAAGGAAAACCTGAGCGTAGCAGAAAGTGTTTCGAAGCCTCCCGTGCTTTACATTTGAGTTTGCTTGAAGGGCGCAATGGACTTGTTGCGCGAGCGATTAAGGGATTCTATCAACGATGGAATCCAGATCGGGTTGACTTTGAATTGATCCCTGGGCTATCCGATGAAGGGATTCTTGCTGGGGGCAACCTTTCTTTTTGCGTGTCTGACGGGAGCTCTTGGCTGGATGCTTGCGATAACGAAGAAGCTCGTTCGGCTTGGGACGCTCGATGCTCCAACGATGGTGATCATCAGCTGGAAATGGTATCGCTTGCCACAGGTAGGCGCGCCCCTGTGGCTCGTTTGCACCCCGCTATAAAGGGAGTAGTTGGTGCGCAATCCTCCGGGGCATCGCTTGTTGGCTTTAATGCCGAATCCTTTGAGTCTTATGGGCATGCGGGGGAGCAAGGGAGGAATGCACCGGTTGATACCGCAAGCACTCAAGCTTACGCAACGGCTTTGAACTATTTGCTTGCTGATCCTCAGCATCATGGTCGTCTTGGCGACGCCACGGTGGTTTTCTGGTCTTCGAGTCAGGATTCCGACCAGGGAAATTGTTCCGTTTTGGCTTTTGCGCTCGGTTTTGCGACTGCGGGAGATGTGACTTCGCAAGCTGAATCTCAGGAGAACATGAAGGCCATCATGAGCAGATTGGCTTCCGGCAAGCCGGTTAACCTTGATGGTGTTTCGCTTGGGGATGATCTCTTTTTGCTTGGCTTAGCGCCAAATGCTGCTCGTCTTGCGGTACGTTTCTTCCTGCATGATTCGTTTGGCGAAATGATACGTCATGTTGCAGATCATTATCGTATCTCGGACGTATCCCATTCTTCTAATGAGTTTCCTTATGTAACCCCCTATTGGTTGTTGAAGAGCCTCGAGAACCCGAATTCCAAGAAGCCTGTAATCGGCTCTCAGCTGAGTGCCTCGCTTATGCGGGCGATTTTACAGGGTGGGCGTTATCCGGAATCGATGTACGAAAACGTCCTGTTGCGTGTGCGTGCTGAGCAAACGGTGAAACGAGAGCATGCTGCCATTATCAGGGCGTATTTGATTAGGAATGTAAAAAAGAGTGAAAGTGAGGTTACTGTGAGCGTGAATACCGACAGTAAAGATACCGCATATATACTAGGCCGGGCATTTTACGTGCTCGAGTATATTCAAGAAGCAGCGAACGGGAAAGCGACCATTGCAGACCGATATCTGAGCGCGGCGTGTGCAACGCCGGCAACAACATTCCCTGTTCTCTTAAAGCTCAGCGTTGCGCACTTATCAAAGCTTTCAAGGGAAAAACCCGGGCTTGGTGTTCATCTCGAGAAGCAATTGGAGGAGTTGATGTCATGGCAAGGTTCCGCTTTCCCCAAGCGCTTGTCGTTGATCGATCAAGGAAGCTTTCTTCTTGGCTATTATCAGCAGAAACAGGCAAGGTATGAAAAGAAGGCTGTTGAGAAAGAGCAGGACTAATCAGGATTCGTTACGGAGGTAATATCATGAGCAATCCTATTTCTAATCGCTACGATTTCGTGGTGTACTTTGATGTCGAAAACGGCAATCCTAATGGTGACCCTGATGCGGGAAATATGCCCCGCGTTGATCCCGAATCGGGTTACGGATTGGTTACTGACGTGTGCCTTAAGCGCAAGATCAGGAACTATGTTGAGACAGTAAAGGAGAATGAGCCGGGATTTGAGATCTACATCAAAGAAGGGGTGCCGCTGAATACGAGCGATAAGCGCGCATTCGAGCATTTCGATGTTGACTCCAAGGAAATCAAGAAAATGAAGAAGAACGATCCTGCGCTCGATGCCAAACTGCGCGACTTCATGTGCCAGAC
>CAVHFE010000200.1:0-2142 GCA_963635145.1 Oscillospiraceae bacterium | reverse complement strand
GTGTACTGGATGGACAGCTCCAGATCGGTTGCCTGCAGCGTCAGGTGGTCCGAATGGGCTTCCATATAGATACCGGACAGGATGGGAAGCGTGGAACGGGTTGCTATGCCTTTGAGCACCACCGCTATCGCATTTTGAAACTCGCTCTGATTGATGCTGAACCTCATGCACCCTTCTTTCTGTTGGCCGTATCTTTTGGTCTTTAAGGTTTTCTTTACATAGTACTTATTTTAATGGTAGTGATAATAAGCCCGGTTGAAATGTTAGGAATCAGGGTTTTACCACGTCAAGCCTTGAAAGTAATTCTTCTTTCGCTGTGCGTATCGTGTTCCGCCCCTCCACCGCGTTTATCGCTTTCGTTATCTTTCCTCCGCATCAACCGGGTTCCCCTCATTTGTTCAAGAGGTTTTGCCCAGGTTTTCATCGGTCGGTCTTGCGGGGTGTTTCACGTGAAACACCCCTGTTGGAAAATCTTGCCTCACATCTCCCTGATCTGCTGCTTGAGGGCTTCGATTTCCTCTCTGAGAACCCGGTTCTCCTTCATTTTCGCTTCAACGTTCGTGACCGAGTACATCGCCGTAGAGTGGTCTCGGTTGAACTTCTTCCCGATGTCCTCATAAGGGATGTCGAGCAGGTTGCGGCAAAGGAAGATGGTCACCTGACGGGCGTGGGCGATGTTGCGCGTCCGCTTCGGACCCACGATATCGGCGTGGCTCACCTTGAAGAAGCGTTCGGCCTCTTTTTGTATGTCCTCGACCGTAAGGCGCTTGCTTGGCCCTCCCGAGAAGTGGTTCTCGAGCAGCATCTTCGCATCCTCGGCGGTGAAATGGGGGTGGTCGGTGTGCTGGATCTGCCAGATGACCTTCGTCACCGCGCTTTTGAGCTCCCTGATGTTCGAGCTCGAGTTCTCGGCTATGTACATCTGTATCTCGGAGGGGACGTCGACGCTGCCCGCTCCGGCGGTGCTTTGGTATTCGTCTATGTAGCCTTTCACGATCCCGAGCTTCGTCTCTATCTCGGGCGGCTGTATATCCATGGTACCCCCCGAGTTGAAGCGGGTCTTGTACCTCTCGTCGATGTCGATGTTGCTCGGTGCACGGTCGGCCGACAGGACGACCTGCTTTCCTTTGCTGGTGAGCTTGTTGAAGATATCGAACACGATGGTGAGCGTCGCCTTTTTGCCTTGCAGCGATTGCACATCGTCGATGAGGAGCACGTCGGCGTCCTCGTATCTTTTCTGGAAGGTTCGAAAGCTCGCCTTGTCCTTGTCGTGTTCCGCGACGGCGTTGGAGTAATCGTTGGTGATCTCGTTTGCGTCGACGTACACGACCTTCAGCGAGGGGGTGTTGCGGCTGACGTAGTTTTGGATGGAGCGCAGCAGGTGCGTTTTCCCCAAACCTGATTTGCCGTAGAGGAACAGCGGGTTGAGCGGTGTTTTCCCGGGGGCTTCCGCAACGTTGACCGCCATGGAGTAAGCCATCCTGTTCGAGTCGCCTACGACGAAGTTCTCGAACGAGTAGATTGACAGCGCGTTCGCGTCCTGGGGCTGATTCCCTTTGATTTCGGGTGCGGGAGCGTTGTTCGGTCCTTGTCCGGTTTCCGGCGCGCCTCCCTGCGCCGAGCCGGGCGCCCCTTTTGCCTCGGCCGTGCTGAGCGGGGTCGGGCTTTGCCTCGGCGGCTCGTCTTCCGCTTTCAGCGTCTGCGCCGAAGCCGCCGGCGGCTTCGGCATCACCGCCTCTTCATCCCTGCTGCGAGCCGGTGCAGCTGCCGGTGCGGCCTGGGGCTGCTGCATTTGCGCGGGAGACGCGTACACCTCGATGATGACGCTGAAGGGTTTCCCTCCTATTTCCTCGAGCGCCATCTTGATGTACGTGAGGTAATGGCGCTCGATCCACGTCTTGATGAAGTCCGTGTCCGCGCTCAGCGCGATGAACCCCGTGTTGGCCGCTTGCGGGTGCAGGCGAGAGAAGAAGGCGTCGACTTGGTTCTTGTCGATGTTGTCGTATTGCTTGATGCGCATGCAGACGTCTGCCCATAGCTGCTCGGTCTCTTCGCTGTCCATCTTCATCCTCCGCTACCTGGTTTTTGCCTAGGCTTATTCCGTTTGTTTTTGCCCGCGCGTTTTCCACCATGGTATTCCAC
>CAVHFE010000199.1:0-2162 GCA_963635145.1 Oscillospiraceae bacterium | reverse complement strand
ACGCGGCGCACGCCCTCCACGATGTCATCCACGTAGGTGAAGTCGCGCTTGCAGTCGCCCATGTTGAAGATCTTGATGGTGTCGCCGCGGCGCAGCTTCTCCGTGAAGCCGAAGTACGCCATGTCGGGACGGCCCATGGGGCCGTAAACCGTGAAGAAGCGAAGCCCCGTGGCCGGGATGGAGTACAGCTTCGAGTAGGCCGCGGCCATGAGCTCGTTGGACTTCTTGGTGGCGGCGTACAGGGAGACCGGCGAGTCAACGCGGTCCTCCTCGTTGAAGGGCACCTTCTCGTTTCCGCCGTAGACGGAGCTGGAGCTCGCGTACACCAGGTGCTTAACGGGGTGGTTGCGGCAGGCCTCCAGGATGTTGAAGAAGCCGACCAGGTTGCTGTCAATATAAGCCTTGGGGTTCTCGATGGAGTAGCGAACGCCAGCCTGGGCGGCCAGGTTGACCACCACGTCGAACTCGTTCTGGGCGAAAAGGCGCTCGATCAGAGCCGCGTCACACAGGTCGCCGCGCACGAACGTGAAGCGATTATCGGCATCCGCCTCGGCCAGCATGGCCAAGCGAGCCTCCTTGATGCCGGGATCATAGTAGCTGTTCACGTTGTCCAGGCCGACGATCACGTCGTCGGTGATCTCCAGCAACTTCTTCACCAGGAACGCGCCGATGAACCCGGCCGCACCTGTGACAAGCACCTTGCTCTGGGCCATGGCTAGTCCCTCCTGTACAGGTCGCGCGTGTATACCTTGTCCTCAACGTCGGAAAGCTCGTCGTTCCAACGGTTGGCGACGATCACGTCGCACTGCGCCTTGAATACAGCTAGGTCATGGGTAACCTCGGAGCCAAAGAACTCCTCGGCATCCAACGTCGGCTCATAAACGACGACCGGTACGCCCTTGGCCTTCACGCGCTTCATAACGCCCTGGATCGAGCTCGCGCGGAAGTTGTCGGAACCGCTCTTCATGGTCAGGCGGTACACGCCGACCACAGGCTTCGGCTTGCCCTCATACACCTTGCCCCACACCATCTGCAGCACCTCGTCGGCAACGAAGTCCTTGCGGGTGCGGTTCGCGTCGACGATGGCCTCGATGAGGTTCTGTGGCACGTCCTTGTAATTGGCCAAAAGCTGCTTGGTGTCCTTCGGCAGGCAGTAGCCGCCGTAGCCGAAGGAGGGGTTGTTGTAATGGGAGCCGATGCGCGGCTCCAGGCACACGCCGTCGATCACATCGTGCGTGTTCAGACCGCGAACCTCGCAGTAGGTGTCCAGCTCGTTGAAGTAGGCGACGCGAAGCGCCAGGTACGTGTTCGCGAAGAGCTTAACGGCCTCAGCCTCGGTGGTGCCCAGCACCAGGCGCGGGATTCCCGTGGTGCCATCGACGTTGGTGCGCGTCAGCTCCGCCGGGTCGGCGCCCTGCGCCAGCAGTTCAGCAAACTTCTCGGCAGCGGAAACGGCCCCGGCATCGTCATTGGGCGCGCCCACCACGATGCGGCTCGGGTGCAGGTTGTCGTAGAGGGCCTTGCTCTCACGCAGGAACTCCGGGCTGAAGATGATGCGCTCATCACCCAAGCGCTCGCGCAAGGAGGCCGTGTAGCCCACCGGGATGGTCGACTTGATGACAATCCAAGCCGTCGGGTTCACTTCACGCACAGCAGCGATGGCCGCCTCGACGGAAGACGTGTCAAAGAAGTTCTTATCGCTATCATAGTTCGTCGGCGTAGCGATGATGGCGTAGTCCGCCCCTGCATAGGCCTCAGAAGCGTCAAGCGTCACCTTAAGGTTTAGCTCCCGCTTCCCCGCCTTCGCCTCAGCCAGGAACCGCTCGATCTCATCGTCCTGAATGGGGCTAACGAAGTTGTTCAGCTTCTCGACCTTCTCCGGGACGATGTCCAACGCGTGAACCTCATTATGCTGAGCCAACAGAACAGCAAGGGAAAGCCCTACGTATCCGGTACCAGCAACTGCTATTTTCATAGGCTCTTTTCCCCTTACAACTAACTGCCCTGCGCGGTAAGCACCACGCCGATTGTTTGGATGACCAGCTTGAGATCGGTCCAAGCCGAGGATTTCTTGATGTAAAGAAGGTCCAGTTCCACCCACTCAGCGAAGCTGATGGCGTCGCGGTTGCGGCGCGTCTGCCAATAGCACGTCATGCCCGGCT
>CAVHFE010000198.1:0-2179 GCA_963635145.1 Oscillospiraceae bacterium | reverse complement strand
AAACGTACAGGATGAATTTCTTTTCGGTTTTCTTGAAGATGAGCAGGCCAATTGCAAAGGCCACCACCGCCATGCCAAGGCACAGCAGATTTTCGTGCAGGCCGGGCACCGTGCCGCTGAGGATAAGATCGCGGAAGTAGCTTACGTAGTGATACATGGGGTTGTACTGCATAAGGGGCGCTGCCCAGTCCGGCAGAATATCAACCGGATAGAACAGCGGCGTGGCGTACGTCCATGCCGTTATTACAACGCTCCACAAATGGCAGATGTCTCGGAAAAAGACGCTTAGTGCGGCGAGCGCCAAGCCGATGCCGGTGCTGAACAGCACTACATACACAAGAAGCAACGGAAGGGCAGCCAGGCTTACATGCGGCACAACCTGGAAGAAGATCATTACCGCGGCAACGGCGATAAGCGAAATGCAGAAGTTCACCAGCTGAAAAACGACCTTCTCAACAGGGAAAATCAGCTTTTCGATACGGATTTTCTTGATAAGGGAAGAAGACTCGATGATCGAGGTCATTGCGCCTGACGTCGAATCGGCCATGAGCGCGAACATAACATTGCCGAGGATCACGTACAGCGGGTAGTTCTCGATACTGAACTTAAAGAACGCGCTGAACACGATCGAGAGCACGATCATCATAAGCAGCGGGTTCAAAACGGACCACAAAACGCCCAGCAGGCTGCGGCGATACTTAAGCTTGAAATCCCTGGAAACCAGCGAGGTTACCGTAAACCAATTTCGTCTGGCATTTGCACTAGACAGCAAATTAGACATATAAGCAAAATCCTAACGTTCAGGCAAAATCCGACTTCTCGATAACAAGAATCACCGCATCGGTTCATTCTATAGGGATTTAAGCCCAAAAAACCATGCTGCACAGGATGAGCAGGTTCGGGGCGGATGCTGCAGCGAAAGTTCGCACAAACCCGTATCCTGGCCCTTCCATTGCCTTCGCTATGGAAGGGCAGCGAATCATCTCCTGCTAGGTTCGTAACGCCGGGCGCAGGAGGGTGCCTTTCGAACATGGCTAATTTGCATTTGCCGAAACAAGCCAACCCAACCGGCAATGCCGAGCATCACGAAACACGGCGAGTATAGATACAGATATCTTGCGTGACATTCGAAAATCATTAGGAACACTGCAAGCGAAGCCAGAGAAAAGTAGGCTACCAACTCCCCCTTCTTGGTATTTCTCCTCATAAAGCCAAGCCCCATGCCGGACAGAATCATCAGCCATGCTGCTTGCCATGAGCCTTGGAATAGGCGCGCATTTGCCGTCCCATCGTCTTCGGCGGAAAAATCGCCAATTCCATAAAACAACATAACCGATTCGTTGTTGCCGCGCAGGGCGGCCCAGAGCTCAAGTCAAACTTTGAGGAAAGGCTCCGAAAAAATTCAGCCAGAACAGCACAAATTGAAGCCAATTGGGCAATACTATCAGACGCTCTCCGGAACAACTCGGCCCAGAACCACTCGTCCGGCCCACCCCACTGTCGCTAGATAGTCTCCAGATACTCAGCAAGCTCATCTTCCCAGTCGCGGGGCGTGAAGCCGACGGCCTCGAGTTTGGAGAGGTCGAGCGCGGAGTAGTGCGGACGAGGGGCGATGGGGCCCGTGGCGCTGGCGTAGTAATCGGCGGTGCTCACGGGCACTACCTTGTCGCCGTTGCTGTTCTTGGCATCGAAGCAGGCGCGGGCGATGTCGGCCCAGCTCTTTACGGCGCCCGATCCGGTCATGTCGTAGGTGCCGTAAGGGGCCTGGGTTTCCAGCACATGGAAGATGGCCTTGGCCATCTGGTCGGTGAAGGTCGGGCGGCCCAGCTGATCGTCGACGACCGTTACCTTCTCCAGGTCGCCCGCGGCCACCTTGTCGGAGAGCATGCACATGGTCTTGGCGAAGTTGTTGCCCTCGCCGATGACCCAGGAGCTGCGCAGGATGTAGTGCTTCGGGCACCCGCCCACCGCGAGGTCGCCGGCGGCCTTGGACTGACCGTAGACGCTGATGGGGCTGAAGGGCTCGGCCTCGTCGTGGAGCTCGCGGCTGCCGTCGAAGACGTAGTCGGAGCTGATGTGCACCAGAGTGATTCCGTGCTCGGCGCAAGTGCGAGCTAGAAGAGTGGGGCCGGTGGCGTTGGCGGCCCAGCAGGTCACGCGGCCCTCAGGCGTCTCGGCC
>CAVHFE010000197.1:604-2180 GCA_963635145.1 Oscillospiraceae bacterium | reverse complement strand
ACTTCGACGGCGTCATCATGTCCAAGCTCGACGGCGACGCCCGTGGCGGCGGCGCGCTTTCCGTGCGCGAGGTCACCGGAAAGCCGATCAAGTTCGTCTCGATGGGCGAGAAGCCCGATTCCCTTGAGGTGTTCCACCCGGACCGCATGGCTAAGCGCATCCTTGGCATGGGCGACGTGGTGGGCATCATCGAGCAGGCGCAGAAGCTGGCCGACGACCAGCAGGCGGCAGACGCCGAGCGGATGCTGCGCGAGGGCTTCACCATGGACGACATGCTCGCCCAGATGCAGCAGATCAAGAAGATGGGCGGCCTCAAGAAGATCGCCAGCATGATCCCCGGCATGGAGCGCGCGATGTCGCAGAACCCCGCCGCCAACGTCGACGAGAGCCAGCTCGTGCGCATCGAGGCCATCATCCACTCGATGACCAAGACCGAGCGCGCCAGGCCCAAGACCATCAACGGCCAGCGTCGCAAGCGCATCGCCGCAGGTTCCGGGCGCAGCGTGCAGGAGGTCAACCAGCTCATCAAGCAGTGGGAAGAGATGAACAAGATGATGGGCCGCATGCGCCAGATGATGGCCGGCGGCGACTCCAAGAAGGCCCGGCGCAACATGAGCAACATGATGCGCAACATGGGCCTGGGCAACAGGCGTTAGGGGAGACGCGTTTCTCGCTGAGAAGCCCCGGGATTTGCCGAGAAGTTCATTGATTTGGGATGCCCCTGCCGGGTGCGGCGGGGGCATCTTTTTGTTTCGATTTGGGTTTGCCGCACCCGCTCACCGACCTGCGCCTTGTGGGGGCGGGGGAGGGGGAGTAAGGTTTTCTCAGCTTTCTTTGGATACCTGATGAGACGGGGGAGCAATGAAGAAGCTTGTAGATGTTTCGCTCAGGGTGCTGGTGTCATCGGCCCTGGTACTGGGCACGGTCCCGGGTGTTGCGCTGGCGGAAGGGGTCGACGAGGCGGAAGGCGCCATCGTCGCCCTGGCTGACGCGGTAGGGACGGATTCCAACTACATCGTGGACTGGACCGAGTGCGGGACGTGCCTCTGGTCGATCGACTCTGAGGGCGCGTTGGTTGTTAAACCGGCGGATGGGGATGAAGGGTCTCTTCCTGAAATTCCCTGGTCGAATTACAAGGCTAAAGTCCGAAGCGTCAGGTTCGAGGGGACGGTTAAAGCCCCTCATTCTTTTGGCACAGCCTTCCAGGATATGGCAAAACTGGAGAAGATTGACCTTTCCGGTCTTGATACTTCGAATACGAAGTGGATGTACCTCTTGTTCAGCGGCTGCAACAATCTAACTTCAGTAGATCTTTCGGTTCTTGATACCTCTAGTGTTACTGACATGTGGAATATGTTCGATGGGTGCTCGAAGCTTACCTCGGTTAACCTTTCCGGTCTTGACACCTCAGAGGTTACAGACATGCGCTGCATGTTCAGGGATTGTTCTTCCCTTACCACGGTAGACCTTACCGGAATTGATACCTCGAAGGTCACGGATTTTTACTATATGTTCTCCGGGTGCTCTTCGTTAAAGACTTTGGATCTATCGAACTTCGATATCTTTAGCGCCGCCG
>CAVHFE010000197.1:0-594 GCA_963635145.1 Oscillospiraceae bacterium | reverse complement strand
CGGTTGATGGAGAGACCTATAGCTTCGATGAGGTCCCGAACAATGTGGCGGCAACCTATACGCATAAAACGCCGATTAGTTTTGTCGTATCCCCGTCAATTGATTTGAGCGACGAGTACTGGACCGGCTCTCCTATCACGAAGGATATCGCTTTCGATAGCTTGACCGAGGGCGTTGATTACAGGGTTGAGTATTCCAATAACGTTGACCCTGGAACTGCGACCATCACGATTACGGGGTTGGGCGATTACGCTGGTGTTTTGACCTATGATTTCAACATCGTTGTACCCGACTTTACGTGCTCCGAAGATGATGAGTCGCTCACGGCCACATTTGACCTGAGCTCCCTTGCCAGCATTAGCTGGGTCGTAGAGGACCCCTCGATCGCTTCCATTGCCTCCACGAGTAGATCGACAATCGTCACGGATAGCTCCACTATCATTCGTGAGGAAGTTGTTCTTACTCCAAGGTCGGCCGGTACTACGAGGCTTATTGGATATTCCGGTTCAGCCGTAGCTGGCAGCTTTGTGATTCGTGTCACGCCTTCGACCAAGGTTGATATTTCTACTGCACAAGTTGCGTTTGACAAGGACA
>CAVHFE010000196.1:0-2267 GCA_963635145.1 Oscillospiraceae bacterium | reverse complement strand
CCCTTGCTGTAGTAGGGGTCTTTCTTGGCGAAGACGTCAATCCATTTGTGCTTGAGCAGGATAAGCTCCCGGTCGTAATCTGCTTTGTAGCCCCTGCTCGCGCCTGAGTCGTTTGAAATGGGCTCATAGCGATGCATTTCCACATCGGGAAGGTAAACGATCAGCTTGCCTAGCTTTTGCATTTTCAGGCAGAGATCCACGCCGCCAAGCACTTGGCCGAACTCGGCCGAGAAGCCTTCGACTGCATCGAAGTCCTTGGCCTTCACCATGCAGCACGACGCGGGTACGGCGCTTACGTTTCGCTGCAGCTTGGCGTAGTACGGCGCCCAATGTTCGCGAGGGATGTTTCGGAATGCATGCCAGGGGGCACTACCTAGGGCAATGCCTGCGTTCTGGATTATGCCATCTGCATAACAGAGCTTCGCCCCAACAGCGCCTACGTCATTGCGCGCGCAGTTGCCGAGCATTTGCTCGATCCAATCGGGCGTGACCACCTCGGTGTTATCGTCGAGCAAAAGGATGTAGTCTCCCTTTGCTCGGGATCGCCCGTAATTTGCCAGTTCGGCAAAGGTGGAATGCCGTCCTTCCGCTCGAACTGTGTTGATTCGCGGAAGTTCATAGACCGCCTTGAGCTCGTCGGACGCATCCTCGCAGGCATCGTTTTCAACAACGATAACCTCATAGTTCTGGTACGTGCTTTTCTCCAGGACCGAGGTGAGGCACCGCAGCAGATACGAAGAAGGATGCTTACGGACGGCCAAGATCGAAACCAGAGGATCGCTCTCCGGGATGTCGTACTTCACCTTGTAAAT
Organism: Oscillospiraceae bacterium; assembly: GCA_963635145.1. Taxonomy (GTDB): domain Bacteria; phylum Actinomycetota; class Coriobacteriia; order Coriobacteriales; family Eggerthellaceae; genus Anaerotardibacter. Next base: position 1,455 of record CAVHFE010000196.1, on the reverse strand, counting down.
AGTCTGACCGGAATCGCTGGTGGCGCTCCCGTTTTCTCCCACTCGCTGCAAATGCCGCTGAACAGCTAGAATGCCTGCATTTACGGCGTAAGGTTTCGCATCTCCTGATGAAGCGGTTGAACCGGGGGCTTTTCGCCAGTGGTAAAGAATGCGAGAGATGTGTCCAACTCGGCGAGCCTTGCTGGTTGCCTGCATCGTTAGGCTGTGGTCTTGGGCACCGTCAAGGTTCTTGGTGTTTGGCTCTAGCTGTTCGAGCAGCGACTTCCGAATGGTAAGCATGTGGCAGATGTAGTTGTTGTTGCGAAGTAAATCTTGGCTGTAGTCGATTTTGAAAACCGGGTCGCAATAGACGCCATCTTCGGAAAGCTTGTCCTCGTCGCAATACAATAGATCGGTTTCGGGGAAGCTGTTGATCTCCTTTACGTACTCGAAAAGGAGATCGGGCTCTGTGGTGTCGTCGTGGTCGAAGAAGCAGATGAAGTCGCCCTTCGCTATGGCTATGCCAGCATTCGTGTTCAAAGAGATACCCAGGTTTTCCCGCAGCGTCACAACGCGTATGCGGCTGTCACTTGCTTTGGCCTCGCTTACTCGCGCAGTCAGGGCTTCGTCTTCTGGCGTCGAATTGACCAGGATGCATTCCCAGTTTTGATAGGTTTGAGCCAAGAGGGACCCTAGCATTTCGTCGAACAGGTCGATTGGGGTTTTGTAGAGCGGAACGATGATGCTGAACAGGGGCATCGTACCGAAAACACATGCCCTTTGCTTGCTTGCTTGGTAAGGGGTTAGACGGTGCTCTTTGAACCACTTATCGTAATCGGGGCTGATGAGCATACTGTCGCAGATTGCCTTTTCGGTTGCTTCTACTCCCTCTTCCCATTTGTATGCGGGGACGAAGAGCTGGGCGAAGGCCTCGGGGCGGTCGCCGTTCGATGCGACGATAAAAGTATCCTGCGCATCCCATGGGATATCAAGCGATGCAGAGATGGACGTCTTTGCGAACGGCAGGTAGTCCGAAAGCTCATCTCCGCGTTCCCCTAGGAACGTGAATGAGTTTGCTATGGGCTCGAGCTTGTTGTTCAGCGCGGTAATGCACAGGTTGTCTGCGGTTGCGCCGTTCAGGGTAACTTCTATGCGACATTGAATGTGGTCAGGGCGCCCGAAAAGCTGGACGAGCTTTATCTCGCCCCAGGGGCTCAGCTCATCGTGGGCTTCATCGTAAAGGCGAATTTGCCCGCACAACTCCGGCTTCAGGCGGTAGTTCTTCCTCGATTCCCATTTTGCTTTGTTGAAGGAAATGGCGTGGATTGCCGAATCGGAGAGGCTGCCATCCTTGTCGAATGCCCCAATGGCATATTGGGCGTTTTCGATGGGAAGGTCGGGATATACGGAAACATATTCATTCCCTTTGATGTGGTACAGCCTGCAAGGAAGAGGGGAGGCGCCCTGCTTCTGGTC
>CAVHFE010000195.1:0-2267 GCA_963635145.1 Oscillospiraceae bacterium | reverse complement strand
GACACCTGATACAAAGCAAGTTGCTACCATAACCAAAACCGCCGCTTTACTAGGCAGGCCGCTAGCGGACAGCTAAGGCAAGGTGGGCTTCCTGCAAGGTAGGATTAGGGGAAAGAGATGAGGGGTGGATGATGGGGATTGAAGATAATGTTGCTGCCGAGGATAGCGGGCAGGAGCGCCTTTCCGCCCCGTCATTCGTTGCGCACGTCTCAGAGGACGGTACGCGCTTTGAATCGGTTGAGGATCATTTGAAGGCAGTTTCCGAGATGGCTGCGAGCTTTGCCGAGCCGTTTGGGGCATCGTCTTGGGCTCGAATCGCTGGTATGGCTCATGACGCAGGTAAGTATTCGGAAGCATTTCAGCGAAGGATTTTGCACAATGGTCCGAAAGTCGATCATTCCACAGCGGGGGCTTTTGAGCTAAAAGGCCTTGCGGCGGGTATGCTGTCATATTGCGTTGCTGGTCATCATGGCGGGCTTCCCAATGGCGGTACGGTAGTTGATGACGGCGGGTCGCTGTTGGGACGGTTGAAGCTTGCCTCTCGCGGCGAGATCCCTGTCTATTCAGCATTTCGAAACGAGATCAATCTTCCGGAGGCTCATCCGCCCACTACATTCAAAGTTGCGCCGAAGACCGAAGAAGATGACGCCTTTTCCTTGTCGTTTTTGGCCCGCATGGTGTTCAGCTGTCTTGTTGATGCTGACTTCCTCTGTACCGAGAAATTTATGGCGGGGAAGCCGCGCGAAGGTATCGAAGCTGATTCGCTCCCTGTGCTTCGCGGCCGCCTCGAAAACCATCTCAAAAAGTTCTATCCGCCAAGCGGTAAGGTGAACGAGGCACGTTGTGAGATGCTGGATGATTGCCTCGCCGCCTCGCGAAAGCGCCCCGGCGTGTTTTCGCTGACCGCTCCTACTGGTAGTGGCAAAACATTGGGCTTGCTCAGATTCGCGCTTAATCATGCTTGCGCGCCAAACTCCGCTGCGCAACGAGTTATCTGCGCTATTCCCTATACATCGATCATCGAGCAGAATGCAGAAGTATACCGTCAGGTTCTGGGCGATAACAACGTGCTCGAGCATCACAGCTCGTTTGATTATGATTCGGCCGGGTCCCGCGATTCCGAAGACCCAGACAGCCCGCTTAATCGAATGAAGCTGGCTGCGGAAAACTGGGATGCGCCCGTGGTCGTTACCACGAATGTACAGTTCTTCGAATCGCTGTTTGCTTCCAAGACGTCGCGTTGCAGAAAACTTCATAACATCACAAACAGCGTTATCTTGCTCGATGAAGTGCAGATGATCCCGGTGAAGTTCTTGTTGCCCTGCGTGAAGGCGCTTGCTGAGTTGGTGAAAAACTACGGATGCACGGTGGTTCTATGTACTGCGACGCAGCCTTGCCTTGATACCTATTTTCGGAATGAGGGCATTTCCATTGACGAGATTTCTTGCAATCCTGTACTGCTCTCGAAGTCGCTTGCGCGTGTAACCTACCGAAGCGATGGCAGGCTTGACGATGAGCAAATCGCAAGCGCGCTACTTTGCCATGATCAGGCGCTCTGCATCGTCAATAGCAGGAAGCAGGCGCGTTGTCTTTTTGATCGGCTTGCTTCCTTTGCCGGTGAAGGTGTCTATCACTTGACCACTATGATGCACTCGGTTCATCGCAAAGATGTTTTAGAACAGATCACGCAACGGTTGAAAGATGGGAAACGCTGCATCGTGGTGGCGACCTGTTTGGTGGAAGCGGGTGTCGACTTGGATTTCCCTGTGGTTTACCGAGCCGTTGCGGGGGTCGACTCGCTTGTGCAGGCAGCGGGGCGCTGCAACCGTGAGGGCAAGCGGGCCGCGCAAGAAAGCATCGTGCATTTGTTCATTCCTGCAGACCCGTATAGTGTTCCGGCCGAAGTTGGGCAAAGAGCGCAAATCGCGCAAGGCGTTTTGCCGGGGTTGCTGGAGGGATCCGATGAGTCGCTTGATGTTGAAAGCTGGGTACCTGCCTATTTCAACCGCTTGTACCTAGCGAAAGGAGAGAGCCAGCTTGATGAAAAGGACATCGTTCCTCGTATGTCCCAGAATGTGCCGGCGAGTATATCCCAGAATGGGCCAGGGAAACTCATTGCGATTTTCCCATTCGAGGATGTAGGGCACGATTTCAGGCTCATAGAGGAAGGCTCGATTCCGCTGGTGATCCCATGCGAGAAAAACGAGGACGCTATAGATCGGGCTCGCAACGGCTTTCTTTCGCGAGGAGATTGGCGAATGTTGTCT
>CAVHFE010000194.1:0-2300 GCA_963635145.1 Oscillospiraceae bacterium | reverse complement strand
CTGCGCAACAACCAGAGCAGTTAGACGATCGTCTTGCCGATCCTCTTTCGCCCACCGCCGCCCCAGCAGAGCAACGATAATTGCAGACAAACCGCTGCTCCCAAGCGCGGCGATAATAATAGTTACTACAACAGGTTCCAACATTTAGCACCTCGTTACTCGTTATTAGAGTTTGGCCCCCGTGTATACGGGGGCCGTTATGCTTACTCCGCGTCGGCAGTACCGCCGTACTCAGCGGGCACCAGCTCGGGCATACCGCAATCCTCGATCAGGACTTCGGCAACCTGCTTTTTCAGCTTGTCGGGCACCTGGTCAAAGGTGGTCTTGCCTAGAATAATTCTGGAAGCAAACAGCATCGCCATCATGTTCTCACTCCTTTCTGCTTTTAGCAGGATTCTAAACGCTAAATCAGCGAGTAGTTTACGCATAAACGATGTTAGCCATTTCCACAAGGCACTCTTCGTGGAAGTCAGCCTGTGTGGAGAGGGCGGATACCTGCTCTTTCAGCAGCTTGTTTTCCGCCTGCAAGTCCTCAATCGTCACAGGCTTCTCCGGCTCCACGTCGGGGTGATCCTTGTTGTAGGCATCCAGCGCCTCCTGGTCAACCACCAGTGCCGTCACAGTCCCGTCCTGCACGGTAAGGGCGCAGAAACCCTTGGTGCTGATGTAGTCCCTAAGCAAATTATCCGGCAAAGAGACGGCCCCGGAAAAAGAAACAGAAGCGGGGTTGCCATGATTGGGCCCCTGAGTTGTGATGTAATACATATCATTCTCCCTTACTGCATAGCGATAACGCGGTATCTGACCCCAGAATCATTCAGTTGGGTGCTGCTACTCATGTTTCCGTACCATGTGATCGTTTTGCCGGATACTGCCACGTGCAGAGCGTCGGAATAAACATAATTATTTGTTCTCGGCATAAGATACATTCCAGTGTTATGCGCTGGGAATAACTGGCCAATATACCCGGCAGTGTCGTTAGCGTCCGGCTTCCTGGTAATTATCACAATCAACGGCGTAAAATCAAATGTTAGGTTATTCGGGTTGTTTTTCCCATAAGTCCCTGTCCCAACGTATTCTACAACCTGTGTTCTCATTTTGTCACCCAGCTTGCCCAAATATTCGATGGTGGTGCCAGCAGGGATGGCAGGGTAGCCGGTGACGGGTTGGTATTTGGATAGCAAAAACCCTTCGGTTCCGCTTTCGGACCACGTTAGCGTCGCATCGGATGGGATATATACAACCTGACTAGGCACAGAATCAAACGGGGGATTAGTGTCTGGCGCAGTAGTGCCGCTGTCGCGATTAGCTAGATACACAAATTTCCCAGCGATCGCAGCCAAACAACTGTTTGCATAACTCTGCCCGCCGTTATAACGGTCAAAATCAGCCTGGGACGGGTTGTCGAGAGAGATTGTTCCGTCATCTGCGACAGAAATGCTGCTAGCATATTTGTAGTGACATCCATTGTTAGGATAAAGTTCAGACATTTTGAAACTACCCGTTTTTACCTCCCCCATCGCATACCCCGCACTTTTCGCATTATCCGCTTCCTGATACGCATTGGGGTTGGTGGATGTGTGATAAGTGGCGGTGATTTTAGCAAACGTCACGGGATACCCAGTGACAACCTGTGCTTTGTTAAAATAAGCAGCTCCGCCGTATGTGCCGCTTGTTTCTGTATAGTAGGTAGAGTCCGAGGGGATGTAGTAGACAAGAGATGTATCTGCCAGCAAAACTCCGTAATCATAAGCTTTGCCCGTAAATTTAACAAATTTACCAGCGTATGTTGTGCTCGTCGAGTCCCAAGCATACATGCTCACGTAGGTAAGAGTATCCGTACCAAGAGTGATTGAGCCATCATCACCAACAACGATAGAATCGCTATAAGCCATTTCCACATTTGGGGCGCGGCTGGTGCTAGACGTATTAGATCGGACTACTTCCAAATACGCTTCAGTGCCCAACGTGTACCCCGCAGGTTCTTCTGGTTCGGTCACGACTGTTTTCCGCCAAATATGCAACTCTCCCGTATTTGCCAGCGCCGCAAACATTCCGTCGGGAGTGGTGGAAGAGGGGAGGCCGATCAGCGGGGGAGTGGTGGGCTTCAGGACGTTGGCCAGGGCTTGGGCGACGGTTCCGGCGTTGGCGTCCAGTTTGTCCCAGTTGTCGTTCAGCATCGTTTGGATGTTGAAGGTGTCGTCTCCGTCGGTGCTGGGGTTTTTCTTCAGCAAGCCAAGGTTTGCGGTGTTACTTGCCATTTAAGTCACCTCCGTCTGGCCGTTCAGGGTAAATTTTAC
>CAVHFE010000193.1:0-2316 GCA_963635145.1 Oscillospiraceae bacterium | reverse complement strand
CTACCGCGAGATCGGCCTGCGCAAGAGCCTGGGCGCCCGTCCGGGCGACATCAAGCTGCAGTTTCTGGCGGAGAGCGTGGCGCTGTGCGTGGCCGGCGGCGTGGTGGGCACGCTGGCCGGGTACGCCGGCGCGTTTGGCCTGGCCAGCGCCGTGGTGCGCTTCAACAGCTCCTTCGAGGGACTGGCCCCAGAGGTGCAGCCCGGCTTGGTGTTGCTGGTCTTTTGCATTTGCGCGGGGATCGGCATCGTCTTCGGCTACTACCCGGCCGCCAAAGCCGCCAAGCTCAACCCCGCCCAAACGCTTCGGTATCAGTAGGGGAGGGGCTGCTGGGGGCGGCTCGACTTTGTTGCCCCGCGGCTCCTTGCCGTCGCTCTGTGTTCGCCGCTACTCGGCCCAGTCGATCGTCTCGAACTCATCGATGTCTTGCGAGCAATGAATGATGCGCCAGACCGTGACGGATGCGCTGTCATGCCGGTAGAAGATGCGGTATTTCCCGACCATGACCCAGCGGTAGCCCGAATTCTCGAGGGCGGCGTCTTTGTAGGGAGCTCCCATGTCCGGCGTTTCTCGGACAAGATCCATCTCAGCCAGATAATCTTCGTACAGCTTTTTGGCGGCCTTGGGCGAGTCCAATACCTCACCTATGTAGATGATTGCACTCGTTAGATCGCGCTTCGCTTGCGGCCGCATGACCAAGTTGAGCATCAGACGCCCCAATGCTCGAAGACACGCTGCATGTCCTCGTCGACCTCGGCCGCAGTGTAGGTTTTATCAACGTAACGCGCCTCAATCTCTGCCTCGCGTAGCTTTTGCGTGTAACGCTGGCGTTGTAGCAGCTCTTCATATGCGCCACTGTCGATCACGACCAGCTTGGGCTTGCCGTTTTTGGTCATGTACACGGGCTGTCCCGTTTCCTCCGCGAGGTCGCATACGCCGTTGAGGTTGGTGCGCAAGTCGCTGATGGGGAGTATTTGCGGCATGTTCGCGGGCATGGCTAAAGGCATGGCGCCTCCTTGTTTCAGTCGCATTCAGGAAGACGAGTGTATACCTATTTGTGCAAAATAAGTTACTTTTTTATAGATAAAAATCTGCTTGAAAAGGGATAACTGCATTCCAGCTAAAATGAGAAGCCGTCCCCGGTGTTCATTCTGGATACCGGGGACGGCTTTTTGTCGCGCGCAATTGGTAGGGTTGTCCTTGCCGGACGAACGCTCGATAGGTTGTTATTCGATGCCGTATTCGCACATCAGCTCGTCGCGACGTTTGGGGTCGCTGATGCATTCGGCAAGTTCGTCGCTACGTCCGTCTTTGCCCATGGCGATGACGAGCTTTGCGAGTTTGGCTTCGCCCTTGGCTTCACCTTCGGCCCTGCCTTCCGCCTTACCCTGGTCGTAAGAGGCAACGCGCTCCTTCTCCAGGCGCTGGAGTTCCCTCTCCATGATGCTGAGCTGGTGCGCTGCGGTCATGATGGCCATGTTGCCCTCCTTCTCCTTGACGGATTCCACGGCTCCCTGCAGGGCAGCGGCGATGCTCGCTTCGTCTTCGAGCGCGGACGCCTCGTCGCCCCTTTCGACGAATTCTAGCATCTCGCCGAGGTCGCCGCCTGCCGTCTCCCATGCCGATGCGTCGAGGATAACCGTTACGGCGCCGTCGCCGATCGGTCGCCCGGTGGCGAGGTCGCACATCTTGAACATCCTTGTTGCGGCAGGCTCGAAGCTCCTGCCGAGCAGCGGGCCGACCCCGATGAAGATGACGTAGGAGTTGGGCAGCTCGGCATAGTCATCGCCGCCGTTCAAGAACTCGATGTCGAGCATCGAGTGATAGTAGCGGGCGCGGCGTGGAATGTCGCCAACGCGGGCGACCTGCATCTCCACGTCGAAGACCTCTCCGCCGGCCTGCGCGACGGCGTCCAGCCTGACGTTTTTCGAGCCGACGCCGGCGATGATGGTTTTCTCCGTCGTGACGACGTCCACCTCGTCGATCTCGCGCCCTATCGAGGCGGAGATTACCCACCTGCAGAGATTGGGGTTGCGCATCATCACCAGTGCGAACATCACGGCATTGGTGATGTCGAGTCGCTTGAATTCCTCCCTCAGGGTTTCTTTGCTCATGATTTCCATGGTTTGTCCTCCTTCGGACCTTGGTGCCGGCTTGCTGCCAGCGGATGCGGATAAGGCCCGGGCGCGGCGCTTCCCACCGCAAGCCCGGCCCTTAAGCGTACAGGGCGAACCTTTCAAAACCACCGATTAAACCAAGAGCTGTTTCAGACCAAAAACCGCCAAAATGTAGAGCTGCTTTCGGCTGAAATAAGACCC
>CAVHFE010000192.1:0-2329 GCA_963635145.1 Oscillospiraceae bacterium | reverse complement strand
TAAGCCGAAAGAAGCGAACCGTTCGGGCTCCGCATTGCGGGGCCCGACGTGTTTCCGGGGAGGGGGGGAACCGCTCTGCCGTCGCCCTTCCAGTGGACTCTCGAGCGGATGCTGAGCCGCAGCAGGTATAGGCAAGAAGCCCGCAACCGATCGCCCCTGGGTTCGGACGGTTCCCGAACCCAGGGGCTGCGCATAAAAAGAAGGCGCCCCTGGGGACGCCTTCTTTCTTGTCGCTTTACTCGAAGCTGTTAGTGCTGCTTCTTGCGCTTGTATGCGCCTGCGCCAACGCCTGCGGCACCTACAGCCAGCAGGGCAAGCAGGCCTGCGGCATTGAAGGTGTCACCCGTTTTCGCGAGAGAGGTCTTGTCGCCCGTCTCCTCCTCCGGCTCCGTCGTCGGCGGGGTGGGCTCGGGGCTCTCGGGCACCGTGTAGGACACGGTGGGCTTCTTGAAGTCCTCGGGCGTGCCCTTCTTGCCGTTGGAATCAACGGGGTACAGGGTGGCCTTGTTGTTGGTGTAGAGATCGTAGTCGGCGGAGCCGTCGTTGTTCTCACCGTACTTGTCATAGACACCGTAGGTGCCGGCAGCGGTCTTCGGGTTTACGAGCTTCACCTGGTAGGAGAGCTTGACCGGCTTGTCCTTGGTCACGGGCACATTGATGTCCAGCTGGAAACGCTCATCGGCGTTGTCGGCAGGATAGTAGGTCAGCTCGAACTCGTACTTGCCGCTATCGAGCAGCTCACCGAAACCGTAGTGGTTCTCGCCCAGCTTGACGGTGGCCTTCTGCTCCCCACCGACGGTAAGGGCCAGGGTGTCTGCTTCGTTGATGAAGTCGAGGTTGTAGTCGTCTTCAACGTAGCCCATGTAGTCCACCACAGAGGAACCAGCATCCAAGAGATAGGTGAGCTGGTCCTTTACGGCTTTGAAAATATCCTCTGCCTTAGCCTCCGTGCTGTCATAACGGGTGACGTAACCATTATCGGCGAGCCAGGACTTGAAGGAGTCGGTGTACGTTGCGTATTGATCCTCATGGTAAGGATAATCGACCCAAATGACGTTGGAGGTCTGAGATGCCTCGACGATGGAGGTGGCGGCGTAGTAGGTCGACGCCTCGAGAGCGGTGTAGTAATTGTCGTCCTTAAGGACGGTGTTCCACGTGGCGGCCTTCTGGAGCGCGTCAGCCTGCTTGCTCTCTTCCTGGGTCATCGCGTACTTGGAAAAATCAGGATCGGTATTACCGGCAGACCAAACGGCGTCGAACTCGCGCAGGTCCTTGGTCTTGGGATTCATATAGCGCTGGTAGAAGTCCTCGTTAGAGTTCCAGAAAATTGAGCCGTTCGGATTGTACGTCTGGAACAGGGCCTCACCTTCGTCGTTCACCCACATGCGCGCGCCACCGTCGGAGAGGATGATCAGGTACTTGTCGGCAGAATCAACAGCCGTGTCGTTGTCGAGCATGGCCTGCGCGTTCTTGATGCCGGCCTGAAGGTTACTGCCGCTGCGGCCGGGCTCGCTATCCCACTTCTTGTCCGTGATCACCTGAACAAGCTCATCGAGGTTGCCGCCCTCGGAAAGGGCCAGGAGCTCATCGCTGGTATAGAGGATGGGCACGCTTCCGCCGAAGACAACGACGCCGGCCTTGACGTTCAGGTTCTGGTACTCAGCCAGCGCCGTCAGCAGGCTCGCGGCCTCTCCTGCAAGGTTTTCCTTGTCGGTGCTGGTAGAACCATCCAAGACGAAGACAACGTCCAGATCGCCCTTGTAGTCGGCTGCGGGAAGTGAGAGCATGACGTTGGATACGAAATTCTCGTCTAGGTTGGTGGCCTCCTTGGACTTGGAGATGTCCCAGTTAAATCCCCCCCCCGAACTGCCGTCTGCCGCATAGGCTGTAAGCGGCGTGGCGATAAACAGTGTGAGCATCGCCGCGAACAGGGCCGCTGCGAACATCTTTATGCTCTTTGCCATCTTCTCTCTCCTTTAATTAGTACGTTTAAACTGCAGATGAACCAATTCTACCTTTAGTTCTTTTCAAGGGTGATAAAAGTTCGAAAGTGTTCGTTATGTGAGGGAGCGGGTACATCCGTCTCGGCCCAGCAGCAGGCACGACAAGAAACCTCCTCTCTCGGTGCGAGTTGCCCGAGGGGGTTCGCCGGCAGCGCTGTATGCGCTCGCCGCTGAGTCCCTTGAAGTATCGGGGCATGCCGTCTATCTCAACCGCGAAAGGCCGCGGAGCTTTAACGTGGCGGCCGAAGGACGTTGCGCGCTGTTGGTTGTAAAGGCCTTATAAAGAAAAGCGCCGTTGGCGATTTGCCAACGGCGCATCTTGCTCA
>CAVHFE010000191.1:0-2357 GCA_963635145.1 Oscillospiraceae bacterium | reverse complement strand
TCTTAATTCCGACCTTGAGGAAATAGATGCCGCGTATTCGTACATCGAAAACGACTCAACGCTCGAAAGAAGCGAAAAGATAAATCGACTTAAGATACTTAGGGAAGATACGGTCGCCATCAAAGAGCGATATGAAACCGATGTTCAAGAAGTCCTCGAAAGCACAACTCAAGAAATCCAAGAAATGCTCGATGAAGCTCAAGAGGGCGCTGATGAGGCTCGAAAAGAATCGGCTGTTTTAAAGAGCGTAAAGCTGAAGGAGACGAACCGGGGCGGAATAGATAAGGCTTCGGAGGACGCCCTAGAGAATGCTCGCAAATTCGAACAGTTGAAGGCGGAATCTGCCGAAGATCTTCGTAACAGAATTGAGCGGATGAATCGTCTGCGGAGGCAGGTAATGCGAAATCGCGCGAGTGGACGTTAATCGTGTCTTGCCTTACGTATTCAGTTGAATCGATCCCCGATCTGTCTCTCTCTAAGTATCAGCTGATAGCTGCGGGCGATGCCGATGGGGTTCTTTCGCGCCATGACGGTTTTCTTCGTCAATGGCACGGCATATGCTCTGAATTGGATCTGAGCATGCACCTTCTCTATGTGTATGATCCTTCTGGTGTTGAAGGGCATCGTCTGTCGTGCTCTTTTATCCTGCAGGGCGAAAACAGCTCACTCGCTATCGCCGATAGGCTCATTAGATCAACTCCTTTGAGCCCATTCTTTCCTTTTAATCGTGTCAGTTTGCCGGATATCCGGTTCAGCGCTGGAGCTACCTTGACGAAAAAGGAAAGGCTAGACGAGCTCTATATTCCTTTGTCGGAGACAGTGAAAATCTGCCATTCAGTCCCGAGGTGGACAGGGGAGGCGGATGCGCGTTTGCTGGAAATGCTGATGACAATGCAGACAATTTCTGAAACCGTCAGCATGAAAAAATCGTGTTCTTGCGCCTATCGAATAGATCTTTATCCTCGATCGAATGCGGCAGAGGTAAAGAGCAGCCTTGCCCCAATTTTGAAGCTACTCAGGGGAGATCTCGACATCCATTTGACGGAGGACTTCAGAAGGCAGAAAGGAACCAGTCTGTCGGGGGAGGTCCAGAAGCTGTACGAAGACTGGGTTCGAGAGATAGAGACCACAACATTTTTCCGTGCGAACATTTACGCTTTCGGACCCGATGAATACTGTGCGCGACTAATCCTAAACGCAGCCGCCGCCGAGTCTGTGCAAGACGGTAACTACTTCATTGCTCCAATAGGCAAAAGCGATGAGATGGGATTTTCGTGTGTGGAGAGAATGGGAGATGGTCCAAGATCATACTGCCTGCATTCGAACTATGCCCCTCTCAAGAGCTGGTCAACGACTTTTTGCTTGGATGAAATATCTCCCATGTTTCGGTTTCCTGTTTTGTATGAGGGCGAGTCTATCGAGATTCCAAAAGAGACGGACTCGAATCTTCTGAGGGATGGTCTCTCTTTGGGGCGCGACTCCTTTGGGCATGAAGTTGGTATGCCTATCGGAAAGCTTGCCAAGCATGCGTTCTTTACTGGAATGCCTGGTTCGGGGAAGACCAACACGATGCTTCATCTTGTAACAGAACTCCATCGTTGTGGCATTCCTTTCTTGGTTTTGGAGCCAGCGAAAAAGGAGTATAGGGAATTGCTTTTGCGGCGGGAGATGAGCGATGTCAGTCTGTACTCCCCTCATGTGCAAAGCCACTTTCCTTTGCAGATCAATCCCTTTGAATTTCCGAGCGGAATAAGAGTTGGAGAGCATATTGATGCTTTGCTAGAAGTTTTCGAAGGATCGTTTTTCCTTGAGGGTCCAACTCGGCACTTCCTAGGAAATGCCATAAGCCGCGCTTATGAGGAGAAAGGCTGGGATGTCGAGGAGCTTCTGGGCGATGGGGAGGATCGTGATTTCCCGACGCTGTCCGATGTATATTCCAAAATCAAAGAGGAGATAGACAAGTCCTCGTATGACGCAGAGATTAAAGGCAACGTTCAATCCTTTTTGCAGGTTCGGTTGGGGTCTCTTTTGGAAAGGGATGCTGGAGAACTTTTCGATGCTGTTTCTTCGACCGTCCGCCCTTCTGATTGGATTAGGGTATCGGCGATTATCGAGCTCGAGTCGTTGGGAGAGCAGGCAAGGAACTTCTTCATCCTGCTTGTTTGCCATCTGATATCAGAATCGCTTCGTGCCGATCCTTCGGGCAGTCCAGAAAAAGACGTGCGTCACGCATTGTTTATCGAAGAGGCGCATAACGTTATTGCCCCTGATTCAACGCAATCCTCATCGACAGAGGTCGACCCGAAGGTGTCGTCAACGGCCTATATCGTGAAGATGTTGGCCGAGGTAAGGGCTTT
>CAVHFE010000190.1:0-2374 GCA_963635145.1 Oscillospiraceae bacterium | reverse complement strand
ATGTATAACATCGCGGAAGAAGACCGAAAGCGCCGCCAGCACAAGGCCAATGCCCAAGCTGAAGGCAAAAAGGAATAGCAGCAGCACGGGCAGCAGCAGGATATTCACCGTAGGTACGATACGGAAGAACACCATTACAGCGGCAACCGCAATTAGGGAAATGGCAAAATTGACCAGAGCGAATACCACTTTTTCAACTGGAAAGATCATCTTGTTGATGCGGATCTTCTTGATGAGCGGCGCCGACCCGATAACCGAGCCCATCGCATTCGAGGTCGCCTCCGTCATGAACGAGAAAAGCGTTTGACCCAAGATAAGGTACAGCGGGAAATTTTCAATGTTAAAGCGGAAGATGGTAGAAAAAACCGCCGTTAGAACGACCATCATAAGCAGAGGGTTAAGCACCGACCAGAGAACGCCCAAGACGCTGCGCCGATATTTAAGTTTGAAGTCCTTGGAAACAAGGGAGCGCAGAATGAACCAATCGTGTTTTAACTGCTCGTTGCTAGAGCCCATAATTCAGTTGCTCTCCTTGAACTCCGTTTAATACCTGAAATGGGATTCTAACCCATACAGAACGCTGGCCGGCCTTACTCCATCAAAGGCATGCGTAACCCTCAAACGAACAACCCGGTTCGCCGGCTTACGCGCAAGGATGCAGCAAGAGCTACTACGTATTGCCGAGAGACTCCTGCTGGCCAGAAGCCCCCTGCTTACCAGAGAAGAGAAATGCCAAGGCTGGCATAAGCGGCAACAGGTACCTTTCCTGGAAACCGGCAAGGTTCTGAAACCCTCCACTTAAATCATTCCACGTCAACATCAAGAAGAAATATATAAGCGTAGCCGTTATCAGGACAATCGCAACAACGAGCCCAACCTGCGAGGCACCTGCAAACGGGGTGTCCGTCGAAACAAGAGCAACAGCCGCAGCAACGGGGATGAACATATAAAGAAGAGACGTTGGGCTCGTAACGCTTATATAGAAAACCGCATTCGCAAAACACACCAACAGCGACCTTGGAAGACTGCCAAGCACCGAAACCACTTGCTGGGAGTAATCCAACGATGGGATCAGATATACCATCTGGTAGCTAACAGCCCAGAACCCATATATAGCAAGAAATACGAACAGAGTGGCTAAGACGGTTGCCAATTTAGCATTTGTTGGCCAAATGCTTTTCGGAATCGCAAGGTAAAGAAGAGCTAGAGGCGCGTAAGGCGGCTTTAAGACGAGCAATAGCACGGTCAGGAAACCGACGCCGACCATCTCCATTCTGCGCAATTGCAACCCCCCCCCGATCAACCTCAGAGCCCACGCTGCATACAAAAGCGAGACGCCAATAAGCAAGGCATCGGTCGACATGCTTGCGGCACAATAAACCGCCGGCGGTAGACAAGCAATTGTAGCGAACACGCCCTTAGCTCTCGGTGCGATGATAATCGCCGCAACGGCAAGCAGCATGTAGGTGACAAAGTTAGAGATCCGAGCGCCCAATAGCCAGCACCAAGACGACTGGCCGAAAAACATTGCCGCTTTCATCCCCACGGCCATGGAAATATACGAAATCGGCAGGTATTGATTGGCTCTCGTGTAGGCCTCGTCCTCGGCAAGGGAGCTTTGCACGTCAGTCAATCTTTCTCTTTGCAATGCCAGCCTGTCGTCATTCGGGATGGTGCAAGTTCCCGGCGCCTGCGATATCTGGGAGGTCAATAGCCCTGTAACTAGGTCTTTGTGGTATATGCCTTCGTCAAAAACCAGATTTTCAGGGATATGGATTTTCTGCACATGCGATGATGCAACATTACCGGCGATTTCTTGTTCTTCGCCCTCTGCCGAGCTAAAAGATTGCCCAGTCGCAAGAGCATAACTCCCCGCCACGCTCATCTCCGGATCGGGTCCGGTCAGTGGACCAAAATTGGACAAATAGACTCCAAATTGCAGAGTGGCCAAGATAACGGCGGCCACCACAAGGGCCATTGATTTGCTGAGAAAGCCATTTCGCATATTGGTTTGCCCACCTTTGCCATCTAAGCATCCCGACTCATCAGTACCGACACTCGAATTCTATTAGGTATCCTAACCTATCTCCTCTCCGCCATGATCCCCATGGCAGGCATGCTCATGAAGGGATCGCTAGTTATTCAATAGTCACACCGTCGTCTAAGAACAACCCAGCCTGCGACAAAGAAAGCGCGCTCCGCAACATACCCCACCGAGTGTTTACCCTGCAGAACCAAGATACTGCCGCAGCACCTTAATCCTCGGCTTCGAATTGGCCAAAATCCGTTCGATCATGGCCTGCACATCCTGTTCGCAATCAGGCACAATCGGCGCTTCCAAGCCCGACACCACTTCTGCGACGGCCTTGTCGAA
>CAVHFE010000189.1:0-2381 GCA_963635145.1 Oscillospiraceae bacterium | reverse complement strand
CTCGGCCTCTGAGCTAATCTGGCTTTTCTTCGGTGACCAGTGGGAAGGATCGGTGACGCCGTTTGCCATCCTGAGCGTGAGCATTGTATTCCAGATGATGAACTACACCGTGTTTTCGGTGCTAGAGGGACTGAAGCACACGGATTACCTGTTCCGTCACACGTTGATCACGAGCATCGCCATGGGTGTGCTTTTGGTGACTGGCTTATGGTTTGGCACCCTAGAGGCCGTGGCCGTGGCCGTGAGCGCCTATTTCGTTTTGAGCTCTTTCCCGTTCACCTACTTCGTGGTGTATAGGGGCTTCGGCAAGAGCGTCGTTGGCTATCTGAAGGGTTTCTTGCCTGAGTTCCTTGCCGGCTTGGTATCAGCTGCTGCAATCTTTGTGGTCGGGCTTCTTTTCGCTGAAACGGGCATCCTCTCGCTTTTAGCAAAGGGGCTCGTTGGTGGAGCCGTTTATCTTTTGCTAATTTGGAAGATGGGGCAACTGAAGTATCTGAAGATGCTAGTTAAAAGGGGATAGTTTTCCTTTTTGATTGCTAACGACACACCTGTTGTTAGCTGGGAATTGTTATTTACAGATGTTTATTAGGGTGTTCTTAGTAGAGGAGTGTTTGTCATATGGGTTTTAAAGCGGTGATCAAAAAAGCGATAATCCACTTGCGGGGGGGGTGGCTCTTCTGCTCAATATGTTCAAAGGCTAAGGAAGCAGGGAATCGCGATTGGAGAAGGCTGCTACTTCTTCTCTCCCGCAAACACCCTTGTTGATACCCAGAGGCCGCACCTTATGACAATTGGGGATAATGTGAAAATCGCGTCCGGGGCGATTATCCTTGGCCACGATTACAGTAGGGCTGTTTGCATCGATGCGTATGGCGTCAGCATCGGTAACGCTAGAGAGACCAAGATTGGCAACAACGTCTTCATTGGCATGAATGCAATTCTTCTAATGGGTGCTGAAATTGGAGACAACTCCATTGTCGGAGCGGGGGCCGTCGTAAGCGGTTCTTTTCCTCCTAACTCGGTAATTGGCGGCAACCCTGCAAAACTAATTTGTTCCTTAGGCACGTTCCGCGACAAGCAGCTTAGCCGGGAGCGCGATGCCGCTTTAGCTTATGCTTGTTGTTATTTTGAGCGTTTCAATATTTGGCCTACCATCGAACAGATGACTGGCGCATTTTGTTGGCTCTACCTTCCGCGTACCCAGGATGCGATTGCCGAGCACCCGGACTTCTTTAAGCTGAATGGCGTCAATCGTAAGAAAGCCATAGGGGCTTTCCTTGACAGCGAGCCGGTATGGCCCTCTTATGAAGCGTTTCTTGAGGATGCCAAGAAATACCGCAAGATCTGATGTCCCCTTTGTGCGGCAAGAAGCCGAGCGCCACCACGCCTTAAGAGATTCGAATGGTTACTTGATAAGCCCTAGCTGGTTCCCTGCCTCTAGGCATTGCTCGACGCTCGTGAAAACAGGTTTGGTGCCGTAAGCGTTACAGCTGAGAAAGCTCGGTGCTATCGTGGTCGAAACCCCTAGATACATGACGCCCTCACTGGTGTTTATCTCGATGGGATCCTTGTAGGCTCTCTCGATATCCTTCTTGCAGATTCTTCTTAGCCGTGAAAAGCTGAAGGCTTGGTATTCGTCTTCGGTGAGAAATGCCATGATTTCGCTTCTGGCGTTCAAGATGTAGTCCATAGCGTACTGACCGTGGGAGACGGCCTTGTCCCTTGATACGAGCTCGCCCTTGTGAGCCACTGCGTTGCGAAAGCGAACCCTTTCTTCACTGACCTTTTGCGGCGGCTTTCCCAGCACCAGTTGGTATGTGATGTAATAGGCGCCCAGCTGTCGCTCGGATCGGTTGCCAATGGTCTTTCATGTTGTGTCGAAGTCAAGGTCCTCCATGGCCTTGTATGACAGGATCTCCGTAGCGAACTCCATGAAGCGCTCGAGCGCGGCATGGAACGTGCCAACAGCCTCTCGGTAATAGCCGTCTTGGATGCAGTAGACGGCTTGCTGGAACAGAAGCTCGTAGAGCTCGTTCTGCATGGTCATCCTGGATTTATGTCCATTGGGGCAGGTGTGCTCGTAGAACGGCCATTGGTCTAGTTCAATCAAAGGGGATGGATTCTGCGGCAGCTGGGAAGGCTCAGTGATTCCCTGCGTGCCGAGACTGACTGCCATCTCGGAATAGCACTGATGGCATGGCGCGATGATGCGCATGGCTACGGTCCTCCTGCCGCTTTACGGCATATATCTTCTGGGCAGATTATACGACGTGTCACACTGGATACCGGGATCTTTGCTGCCGTACATCCCACCTGATCACCTCCGGAATACCCGTTATTCAGTTATTCCCCTCCCGCCACCTACCGCTTACCGGATGGAT
>CAVHFE010000188.1:0-2387 GCA_963635145.1 Oscillospiraceae bacterium | reverse complement strand
CGGGGGAAAGCGATCGGCTCGAAGAGGTGCTGGGCACCTTGATGGAGGCGATTTCGGAACATGGGAAGAAGCTGATCGACGACGAGGCGAAAGGCGCAACCAGCTGACTTTGAATCTGAATCTGATTCAATGCAGCCCATCTCGTCGAGCTCCTGGTTGAGCTTCCTCACGATCTTGTAGGCGTGCTGCATGCTGCATTCCAGGTCCTCGGCGACCTCTTTGGCCGTTATGAGCCTTCCGTCCATGGCTGGCGGCAATCGGCCGCGGCACCGCAATTTACGCCGCGCGTTCGCATCGGTGTTGGGCGAAGGGCGTCAGTAAGACGGCCCGTCGCCGAAATCTTGCCGTATGGACTCCACGGCCCTGTAGAGGATCTCGCCCAGGCGCTGGTACTTGTTGCTCATGCTTGCGGAACCGCCGACCAGTTTGACGTAGAGCCCGCGATGCGAATGCTTGTACCAAGACACTCGCAGCTCCTCGCACTCCAGGTTCGGCAGGTGCGCCATGTCCTCGTCGTCGCCCCAATAATAGGGCCGGATGGTGATGTAGCCGTTCGCGTACGTTTGCGGGTCGGCGAGAAGCGAGCTTTTGAACGGGCTCACGTACGGGGCCTGGTATTTGTTCTCGTAGCAGCGGTTCAGCTCGGATTCGATGAAGTCGATGGCGGCGGCTACGGACACGAGGAAACGTTCGTCCGATTCGGCGATTTCAGTTTCTTTCTCTTCGCGCATGGGTTGTCCTTTCGTCTGCGGGTATCGCTTGTCCCTAGATTGCCCAGACCGGCACCGCCTGCACGTTCCTAGACACGAGATACGGCTCTTTGGTCTGGCAAATCACATGGCCGAAGCCCACCTCGTAGCCGCTCAGCTTCTCGAGGCATTCGAAGTTCTTGACGGCGTCGGCGCCCACGGTGGCGGCCGTCTTCACCTCCGCGGGATGCAGGGCGCGCCCTTCCTGGATGACCAGGTCTATCTCGCGTTTCTTGGAATCGCGGTAGAACCAGACGTCCCGCAGGTTAGCGCCAGCGTTCATGTAGCTCTTGAGCACCTCGGATACCGCGAACGTCTCGAACATATGGCCCGCCACGGCGCCGTTCCTCAACTGCTCGGGTGTGGTCCACCTCGTCAGGTGGCAGGCGAGCCCCGTGTCCATGAAGAAGATCTTGGGCATCTTGGTGAGCCGCTTGTCGATGTTGGGCCAGAAGGGCTCGACCATGCGCACGATGTTCGACGCCTGCAGCGCCGACAGCCACGACTTCGCCGTCTTGTGGTCGGTCCCCACCGCGGCGGCGACCTCGGAGGCGTTGAAGAGCTGGCCGGTCCTTGCGGCGCAGGCGACCATGAAGCTGTAGAAACGCGTTTCGTCCTTGACGTTTATCAGCTCACGCACGTCGCGCTCGAGGTAGGTCGAGACGTAGTCGGAGTAGAACGAGTCCCAGTCGATGCCCTGATCCTGCAGCTCGGGCATGGAGCCCCGATGGATGATCTCCCAGATGTCGAGGTCGGCTCCGCGCTTGCAGGCCGCCGCATCGATTTCGGAGGGTTTGTATCTGCGGGGAGCTCCGGAGTCGCCCAGAAGCTCCCTGAGGCTGAGGCTGGGCATCTGCAGGATCCTGATCCTCCCTGAAAGGGACTCGCTCACGCCCTTCATCAGATGGTAGGTCTGCGAGCCTGTGAGGACGATCCTGCCCTTTTCGTCCGACTGGTCGACGAGCAGCTTCAAAGGGAGGAACAGCTCAGGGGCGCGCTGTATCTCATCTATGATGAGCGGGAGGTCCTTCGAGTCGAAGAACAGCTCCGCATCCTGCTTCGCCAGAGCGCGGTCGCGGGCGTTGTCCATCGTCACATAGGCGAAGCCGCCGCCCAGATGCCGCTTCAGCATGGTCGTTTTCCCGACCTGGCGCGCGCCGGTGACGAGCACGACCTTGCCCTGGCGAAGCATCGCGTCGACCGTCGATTCGATCTCTCGCTCGATGTACATGAATGGCCTCCTTAACTCAGGAGGCCATTATCGCAGGTGATCTATGCTGTAGTCAATTTTGGGAATGTAATTCCTATTTTTAACCTACTTCCACTCTATAAGTGAGAAAGTACGAGGTTTGAGCCTGCGTATGTGCGGTGAGCCGAATCTCGAGTGCCGCCGTGTGTCGGAGTCCCGCGACCTGGGCTTTTAGGGAGCCTCGGGGACAATCTCGGGACAAAAACGCAAACTCACGGATAAACTCAGCCCCTTTGAGTTTGTATTTTTGTCCCCGAGGGTTTCAGGCAAACTCGAAAACGCATTTCTGCAGGTCATCGCTTAGTCGAGATTTGTCCGACAAATCCAAGTCATAAGCTACCAGGGGTTTTGCTTGCTGCCCGTCGCCAGCCCGTCGCTGGGGCCTTGCA
>CAVHFE010000187.1:0-2389 GCA_963635145.1 Oscillospiraceae bacterium | reverse complement strand
CCTCACTACCTTAGCAATCTGCTTTGTTGGCGCATGGCTCTCTCGCCGCAACCGCTAGGCACTGTGGTTCAGCTTCACTTCACTCAACACAACAACGTCAGGCCTGCGCCCAAGAGTTTACACACGCCCAACGAAAGAGGTTAGTTTCCAGCGCTATTCTCACACAGTGTTCGATAGTCACGAAATTCGTGTTGCACTATACTCCTAGAGGAGTAGTTCTTTAGGAGGCGCCTATGTTACTCACCATCTACCACGGCTCCGACCACCGTATCGAAAAGCCCGTCTATGGGCTGGGCTATGCCGCAAACGATTACGGCCTGGGCTTCTACTGCACCAAGCAGCTTGAACTTGCTTACGAGTGGGCCGTGGACGACGCGCGGGATGGCTTTGCTAACGAGTATCAAATCGAGACAGATGGGCTCGATATCCTCGACTTGGAACAGCCCGAATTCACCGACCTGCAGTGGCTGGCGGTTCTGCTCGAGAACCGCACCTTCGACACCGCATCCGTGCTTGCTGCGGACGCACGTACGCATCTACTCGCCAACTTCCTGCCCGACTACCGCGATCGCGACGTCATCATCGGCTACCGAGCTGATGACAGCTACTTTGCCTTCGCTCAGGACTTTATCAGTGGAGGCATCTCCCTGAGGCAGCTGAGCAACGCCATGCGCCTCGGCAAGCTTGGCCTGCAGCTTGTGATCAAAAGCGAGCGTGCATTCGAGCGTCTGCGGTTTGTTGCGGCGCATCCCGCCAGCTCAAGCGAATGGCTCGCGAGCAAGGCTGAGCGCGATGCGGCGGCCCGCCACGCCTATCTCGATTCCGAGCGACACAAGCGCCAGAAGGGCGACCTCTATATCACTCAGATTCTCGATGAGGAAATGGAGCTTGGCGATGAACGCCTACGATAAGGTCTACCTAGCGCCAGCCCAAGCGGTGCTCGGGAGGTCCTTTGACTATGCGGTTTACAACCTTGGACTCGAACTCCGCATCTATTTCGAGCGCTTTCTCGCCTCGCCATATGCCTCCCGCTTTGAGCGCGGCAATCCACGCGTACTAGTAGGAATGTCAGGTGTTGAGCTCGCTCAGAAGGTCATGACGCAAGCCGATAACGCCACTCAAGCGTTCCCCTCTCCCAGTGAGAACCCCGCACGAAGTCAGGAGTACTGGTGCGGCTGGGCGCTAGCCTGCTATCAGTGGCACACAGGTTTCACCTTTAGAGAGATAGACAAATTCGCGCCCATTGAGCTGCTATTCGACCTGTACCATCCCTACCACGAGATGGACATCACACAGCTCATCAATCGCCTCAACTCCCTTCGGACAGAGCGAGTTCCAGAAACCGAGCTCAAACGCCGCCGCCTTGCTCTCGGTCTTTCCCAGAACGAACTCGCAAAGCGCTCCGGCGTCGCCGTTCGCAGCATCCAGCAATACGAACAACGGCAGAAGGACATCAACAAAGCAAGTTTCTCGACCGTCATCGCCCTGGCGGCGGCGCTCCACTGCGCCAGCCCGATGGATCTCTACGAACACCTTTAGCTAAGGAACTTTTCAGTCCCGCGTCATGTCACTTAGCCTCACCTAAAGGCGTTAAAATTGGCTGAATCAAGCACCCGACCGTGCACGAAGGAGAACGCTATGAAAGCTCGCCCGTCACAGTACAGAAAGCATCGCATGCCACTCTTGGCCATCGCCGTCTTCTTCACGGCTCTGACCTGCGTGCTGGCCCTCCCCGCGCAGGCCCAGGCCAGTGAGTGCTACGTACAGGACGCGAACGGCAACGTGACCTACTACGACCACTTCGAGGACGGTAAGAAGGCCGCATATGGCAAGGGCAAGGTCCTCGTCATGACGTGCAACATGTATACCGATCAGACCATCGGCGTCGATGGCGGTCAGGACCTCACTATCGATATGAAGGGATTTAAGGTCTGCTATATCGGGCGCGAGGATGGAGCCGGCTTCCATCTCTACCCGAACTCAAGCCTGACATTGACGTCGAGCGTCCGCGATGTATCCATAGAGACTGCCCTGTACTTGACAGGGGGATACCACTATTCACAGACCCGGGGTGAAATTGTCGCCGGAGGCCTCGTTGCCATGGGCGATGAATCCTACGGCTTCAACGGCGCCGGAATCTACATGGAAGCCGGATGCCACCTGACCCTCGACGACATCACTGTTGCCGGCAACTATGCGAAGGGTTCCAAGGGCGCCGGGGTCTACGCAGAAAAAAACTGCACCATCGACCTCAAAAGCAAGGCGTCAATCCGCAACAACTGCGCGCGCGACTACGGCGGCGGCATCTACATCGGCGGCGACAACTGCACCGTAACCCTGGACGACTCCTCGATCCACGACAACGTTGGCAAGCTGGGCGGCGGCATCT
>CAVHFE010000186.1:0-2411 GCA_963635145.1 Oscillospiraceae bacterium | reverse complement strand
ATATACTAACCAACGTACTATCTACTACGCTAACCCCGGAGGCAATTGTGAGTTACTGCAATACCGAGCTGCAAATCAACGAGCTTAGCGTTCGCAACTTCCGCAAGTTCGAGTCGTACGACATTGCCTTCGATCCGCATCTTACCGTGCTCGTTGGCGACAATGGGAGCGGCAAGAGCACGTTGATCGATGCTGCATGCATTGCGCTCGGCTCGCTTTTCCAGAAGATCGAAAATGCTTCATCGCCCTCAATTTCACCGGATGATGCGCGTCGTCTCTTCATCGAGCAGGGAAGCATGGCCGACGTTCAGTCGCAGTTCCCGGTTGTCATCGGCGCAAAGGGAACAGCCCATAACGTGAAGATCGACTGGTCGCGCGCCCTCAACGGCGCTAAGTCGGGCATGACCAAGGTCGACGCCTCCAGCATTATCGCTGCCGGCGAATGCTATCAGGGGCGCGTAGCCGCTGGGGACAGCGAGTTCGTCCTGCCAATTCTTGCGCGATATGGAACCGACCGGCTTTGGAAGCAGGGAGGCGGAAAGGCGTCCGTTGCCCTGCCCAGTAGAACGCAGGGGTACACTGATGCGCTGAACGCCGCATCAAACGAATCGCGCATGAACGCATGGTTCAAGAGACAATCGATTTGGGAGTGGCAGAACAAGCGCGAAAGTGACCTGTTCAGCGCCGTCAAGAAGGCTCTCGCTTCTTGCTTTGCCTTGGCTGCATCGACGGCTGATGCGATGATCGATTTCGATGCCGAGCTGCAACAACTCGTTTTTACTTACCGTGATGGCAAGGGGTCCTACCACCGGGACAGGCTTCGCTCGATGAGCGATGGCTATCGCAGCACGCTGAGCCTGATTGCCGACATCGCCTATCGCATGGCAACGCTGAACCCTGCGATGGGGGCGGACGTCTTGAAGACGCCTGGCGTGGTGATGATCGACGAGGTAGATCTGCATCTCCACCCGCGCTGGCAGGCTCGGATCCTGGATGATTTGATAAGTACTTTCCCGAATGTGCAGTTCATAACCACAACGCATTCGCCTCTCGTTGTCGCATCGGTTCCCAGGGGCAATATCCTCATGCTGGGCGAGGCCTCTGCAGCAACACCTTCCTCAGAGACGATGGGCCGCGATGCGAGTGACGTTCTTGGCACCGTGCTGGGAGCATCTTCAAGGCCTGAAAACGTGGCCAAGCTTTTTGAGGCGTTCAATTCTGCGGTCGATGAAGATGACTACGTCAGCGCAAAATGCATCCTCGACGAAATCGAAGAGCTTGTCGGCATCGATGACCCAGACGTTATTGCGGCCAAAACAACCCTCGAGCTCGAGGAGCTGTTGGCATGATCCCGATTGTGAAGAAAGCCGAGCCGGAGACGCTGACCAAGGCCAAGCGGGATATCAAGGGTACCCCAGATGCGGTGTATAGCTTCTCGTCTTTGCGTGGGGCCGATAAGAATAAGGTGCTCGAGGCTCTTGTTCGCGAGCAGGGCTATTTGTGCGCTTATTGCATGTGCCGAATAGGAGTCGGCGAGCACCAAGCTACCATCGAGCATCTTGAGCCGCAGCACCCAATGGGCGCGGAGCCTGATGGAGAGCTGAGTCTTGCCTATGAGAACATGGTTGCCGTCTGCGATGGCAGAAATGGAGCGACCTGCGACAAGCGTCGCGGGAATGCGCCGCTTACCGTCAACCCGACCAAGCCCTATACGCTTGCCAGCATTGTATACCGCCGTGATGGGAGAATCGATGCTGGTGTCGAGGCGGTTCGCCACGACCTTCAAGAAACCCTTGGCCTCAATTCTCCGCAAACGAACCTCTGCGCCAATCGCGCAGCCGTAATGCGCGAAATCGAACGCAAGGTCGTATCAGAAATTCGTCAAAGGAAGATCGAGCACAATACGAGCGCAAAGAAGAACCTCTGCCTGAAGGTTCTAAGAAGCTACGAACAGCCGAAAAGCAAGAAAGACGAGTACCTCGGCGCGAAGCTGTTCAAGGCGAGCAAGCTCGTTTCCAAGTTTTCTGATTAGCCTCGACGTTTGATTGTGCGCAGGAAACAATAGAGCGCATAGACCGGCTTTATGGATCTAAGAACGAGGTTGGTGCATTCATGTTCTGCTCTGGAGAGGTTGTCGAAAAAGAGTGCCCTATGGTGAAAACGATGCGATTTATGAGGCTGAGCTGAATCGTGCCCTTAGCGAAGCCGAGTCCGATTTTGAGAACGGACGATACGTGGAGGGATTCGACGAGGCTTGGAAGAGGATCAACGAGCTGAGGGGCAGCGGGATAGCTGATTCGGGGAAGCACCCGAAGCTTTTGTGAGGCAGGCGCTCCTTTTGACGTTTGGAAGTTGTCTGTGACGCAAAGAGCCCCCTGGGAAATCCCAGGGGGCTCTTGGTCGATTGCGCT
>CAVHFE010000185.1:0-2439 GCA_963635145.1 Oscillospiraceae bacterium | reverse complement strand
AGCGGATTGAAAATCCGCGTGTCGCGGGTTCAAGTCCCGCCCCGACCACCACAATCAAAAGGCCGCCTCCGGGCGGCCTTTTCTTATGTCAACCCCACGAATCCCTCCGCGCCGCGTGTCGGGGCACCGCCCAGCCGTTGCAGATGAAGCGTCGGACAGAGCTAGTCGGGTGTGGCCACTATCGCGTGCTGAAGGGGTCTGTCCCTACCGACACAGCAGCGCCGCGTGTCAGTAGGGACAGACCCCTTCAGCACGCGATAGTGCAGCCCTGCTCGCGCTGTACCTACAACATCTCGTTCGCGTTGCGCGCTGACTGGTGCGCTTCAAGAGGAAGTTGACTTGACAAGGCGCCTGACTTGCGTATTTCGCGGATGTTGATAAAATTGAACAGATTATGTAGTCGAACTAGGAGTAGGGGTACGTAAATGAACAGGACTGAAGCACAGTTGCCGCTGTCAAAGCGGTTGCTCGCGGTCTTCTTCTCGCTCGTGCTAGTGGTGGGCCTGGTACCCACAAGCGCATGGGCCGAAGGCGAAGGCGAGCAAGGCAGCGAAACCCAGGAGCAGACAGACGGCCAGGGCAATCCTGGCGATGAAGTCTCCTCGGACAACGGGGAAACGACAGGTGAGACGACTGACGTTGTTACCGATGGAACTGAAGTAGAGGAGCAGTCGGACGAGCTTCCCCTGAGCAGCCCCAGCAACGGGGGGGGGTTGGGCTCTGAGAATCTAGCCAGTCTTTATCCTGCTGTGCCTGCTGCCGACAAGACTCTTGGATACCAAGGTTCTGTTACCCTGGAGAAGATTTACAACAAGCTTAAAGAGTTTAATGGCGAGAAAACTTATCGTCTTGGCGGAAAGATTACTATTGACAAGAATTCAAGCGGTTCTTTCTACCCGGATAACTCGGGCACATGCACGTACAAGGTAGAATATAAATGGGCTATATTTTGGGCTGATGCTGGCACGTTGGAGCTAGTGGAAACGCCTAACGTTACGAATACCCCGGTCGGGTACACCTACGATGGATCCCCAAAGGTATGGACACCCGCCCTGGAGAACGCCAAGAGAGAAAAGCTTGTCCAGGGCACGGATTACAAGGTCACCTACATGCGCAACGGCGTGGAGACCAATGACCTCATAACTCCCGGCACCATCACTGTTCATTTCACAATGTTGTCCGAGCTCGGCTACGCGGCTCCCGATGATGTGAATTACACCATTGATAAAGCCACCAATCTGGATCTTTCCTGCGAGAACTACAACGGCACGTACGATGGGAAGCCCCACGGCGGTACCGTCACGGCTATCCCCGCCGATGGCACCACGATTGAGTATTCCACGGACAACGAAAAATGGTCTACCGAGGCTCCCACGCGAACCGATGCGGGCTACACCCCGGTTTACGTGAGGGCAACCAACCCCAACTACTCCAACACTGCAAAAGGCCAGTACTATATCAAAGTGAACAAGGCCGACGGCCTTCAGGTCGCCTGCAACAACCAGACCTACACCTACAACGGCCAGCCTCAGGGCGTGGGCGCCACGGCAAACATAGACGGTAGCACCATCACGTACTCCACCGATGGCGGCGGGAATTGGTCGACCACCGTGCCCACGGTCACGAACGCTTCCGACACCGCCGTGAACGTGAGCGTGAGTGCCAGTAACCCCAATTACAATGATGCAACCGGGAATTATACGATCACGATGAACAAGGCCCCCGTCACCGCCACCGTCGAGGGAAAGACCGACACGATCACCTACGACGGCCAGCCGCACACCGTTCAGGGCTTCGACGTGACCAATGTTGAGGGCGAGCAAGCTGATCTCTACAACAAGGACAATGTGAAGCTCGACGAGACCAAGGGCGCTAAAGCTGAGGTAACGGGCACCGACGCCAAGGGCTATGTTATGGGCTTGGGCACCGACAGCTTCAAGAACACCGACACCAACTTCGACGTTAAGCTCATCGTCAAAGACGGCTGGCTGAACATCACCAAGGCCAGCGACCTGACCCTTAGCTGCGAAAGCAAGGAGTACACCTACAACGGCGAGGCTCAAGGCGAAGTCGCCGTGCCCAGCGACACTAACGGCACCACGGTTGAGTACTCCACCGACGGCAAGAATACTTGGACCACGACCGCGCCCACGGTCAAGGACGTTGCCGATGGCAAGGTTGAAGTGACGGCAAGGGCTATCAGCGGCAACTACGAGAACATCCCGGAAGTCACCTACACGATCAAGGTGAACCAGGCCAAGGTCATTGCCTATGTGAAGGGCGACTACAAGGAGTTCACCTACGACGGCAAGGAGCATAAGGCCTCCGGCTTCGAAGTGACCAAGGTCGAGGGCGAGGGCAAAGGCCTCTACGACAAGAGCAATGTGGTGCTCGCCGAAGGCGCGAAGGCAGAGGTTTCGGGCATCGATTCCGACCTGT
>CAVHFE010000184.1:0-2451 GCA_963635145.1 Oscillospiraceae bacterium | reverse complement strand
CCTTGCCGTTGTAGGTGAACTCATGGTCCTCGGACTCGAGCGTCACGGGGCGCTTGGTCACCTCGAGGGTGTACTCGCACTCGGCGTCGCTGTAGTTCGGGTTGGTGGCGCTGACCTTGACGGTCGTGGAGTCGGAGACGTCGGTGACCTGGGGCACGTCGGTCGACCAGTTCATCCCGCCGTCGACGGAGTACTTGACGGTGGTGCCCTCGGTCACGCTGGGCACGGCGGCCTCGCCGTGGGCCTTGCCGTCGTAGGCGCCGGAGTAGTCGGCGCCGGAGACGGTCATGGCGCCGGACTTGGCCACGGTGAGCTTGCCGTACTTCTGGGTTATCTCGTAGTTGCCGGCCTCGGTGCCCTCGGCCAGCACGTAATCGAAGGTGTTGTCGGCCTCGTCGCCCGCGTTGGTGACGGACTTGTCGAAGGAGTAGGACCCCACGCCCTCGCCCTCGACGAAGGACCCGGAGACCACGCCGGCATGCTCCCACTTCTGGGCCTTGCCGTTGTAGGTGAACTCATGGTCCTCGGACTCGAGCGTCACGGGGCGCTTCTCGATGGTCAGCTTGCCGTCCTCAACCTCGAACGTAACCTTGGAGTAGTTCTTGGCCGCCTGCTCGCTCAGGGAGAAACTTTCTGCCTTCAGGCCCATGTAGTAAGTGTCGGCGTTGGTGCCGGTCGCCTTCGCCTCGCCGTCGAGCAGCACATCGTCCGCCACCACGCCGGTGGGCAGAGTGGACTGAATGCTGTAGCCCTCAACGGAATGGGAATCGCCATCGTAGGTCAGGGTATCCGTATTACCCTTAACCTTAATGGTCACCTCGTCGGTCACGGGGCTGATGTGGAGGTTGCCGTTGTTAGCCTTCGTAACAATATACTTGCCGGTTCCGTCAACAGCACCGACGGCGCTCTTGGCGAATTCGGCCGGGTAGTCGCCCGCGTCGGTGCCGGTGGCGCCAACGGTGATGGCGGAGAAGTCAGCGCCTTCGGGCGCGCCGGTGAACCCGGAGACGGAATGCTCCTTGCCGTCGTAGGTGGCTGAGTCGGAGTTGGCGGTGAGCTCCACATTTATATAGTAAGTGAGCGTGATTACGTTCTGCGAATCATCCGCACCGATGACTAAAGAGCTTGCAGGATCTATGTCCTTGTAGGTGTATCCCGCGATAGCAGGATGGTCGATGCTTGAAACATCGATCGTGTCGCCTATCTTGTTGCCGGTTTTGGTTTGAGAGTCAGCAATCTCTTCACCGTAGCCATCTACATATTTAATGGTGTACTTGCTGTATTCAGTAAAGGTCCACGTGCCAGTAAAGGTAATGCCCTCTTTGGTCATAGCCTTTCCTGCTGGTGCGTCCCAGCCCTGGAAGGTCCAGTAGCCGTCGTTAGCCTCATCTTCGTAAACAGTGCTCGATAAGGTTTGGGGGGTAATCAACGTGTCGGGCCAATACGTACCAGTGTCTTTCGGCAACAGCGAGGAAATGCCGTAAGGCAAATGCCTGCCTTCGGTGCCTGACACGAAGCTATATTCAACCTGCGACTTCTCTGCGATATAACATGTACACGAAGTCGATTTGGTCACCTCTGACCCAGTGGTAACGGATCCATCGGTAACAGCAATGGTGCCTGTATAAGTTGCAGTTGCGTTCACCTGCAACTCAACCTTTTTGTTGATGCAATCTTCTTCAGTTGCGGTGTAATTCACCGTCCCGACGTATTTACCACTTCCATCTTCGTGGATGTTCTCGATTGTCACATCCTGCCCGTTGATCGTGGCCGAGTTCACCTTAACGCCCGTAACGGAATCTTTGCCAGACCCCGTGGTCTGAGGAGTGATAGTAACTGTGAAAGTCAACTGGGTACCAGGGGTTACATCCGTGGTCTTGTTGCTCGTAGCCTCAAGGGTCATATCCGGAGACTTGGCTACAACCTCAAAGCTTTGCTCCAAGGAGTTCCTTGCTGTACGGCAATAGCCGAATACGCCCACGTAACCAGCTTCCTTTGCTGCAGCCATTATGGTATCGAGCGCAGGATAATCACCAATGCCGGTATACGTACCAGAGCCAACTACCGAAATGTTTCCGTCTCCAGATGCACCGAGCCCCGTAATAATGTAGTTGTCGTGCGGTTTAACGAAAAAGAGGATGTAGCCGGGTTTCGACCACGTTGTGTAGTCTTCAACAGTAAGGCTGCCCCCGGTCACAGGGGTGAACGTCACTCCGCTGCTTACATCGCTTGATTCGTGATAATTGAAGTACGCAACGTCTGCATTTTCGATAGAGGTGGTAAAGGTTGCGTCATACCCCGAAGAAGAAAGGGCAATGGCGGAACCGGGATCGGCATAATCAGAATCGTCGCTGGAGTAGCTAGAAGCAGCTTCGGCCTGACCCCCCCCATTTTCTGCAAAGCTGCTTGCGGGGGAAACCGCAGGCCAGCCGAAGCCGAGCATGACCACAG
>CAVHFE010000183.1:0-2459 GCA_963635145.1 Oscillospiraceae bacterium | reverse complement strand
TTAAGGAGGCTCCCGTGGAGACGGTAAACGTAACGGTGCGCATGGAGAGGCAGACGAGGGACGACGCGGCCAGGCTCTTCTCTGTGCTCGGCGTCAGCACAACACAGGCCATCAACATGTTCCTGAAGCAGGCCGTGAGGGAGCAGCGGATACCCTTCGAGGTATCCGCCAAGCCCGCAATCGAACACGGATGCGAGAGACTTGAGCGCCGCCATGCCGCCAGCAGCTCGGCCTTGCGTTAAGGCATTCAATCCCTGTATGTTCTCGACGGAGTCGTTTATGCGAGCCGGCAGGAAACCAACGAAGCAGTCGAACTCCGGCTTCGCCATACCGCCGGAGCAGTGATTACGCGAGAGCGTTCAGGTACTTCGCCGGCACTTCATCGGCCAACCAGACCTTGTCGTTTCCGATATAAAATCTCTGCCCCTCTTCCGCTGCCAGCTCTGCATCGATTAGGAGAATGATGGGCTTGGGGTCGTGTCTTAATCCAACGTGCCTCGCCGTGTCGACATCGACGGAGAGATGCACGTATTGACGCGCCATAGGCTTGAGCCCCTCTTCAAGCACGGCGTTCAGGAACTTACGGGCCGTACCGTGATAGAGGGATGCTGGGGGCGTGGCCGCCGCCTTCACTATCTTCAGCGGAATCGTGTGGCCATAGAGAGCCCTGATTTTGCCATTGACTATCTCATGGCGTCTCTTGTCTGACGTGCGGATGATTCTCATCAGGTCATTTGCGGTGACCGGGCGCTCACAGCTGGAGGCCTCGTTGAGTGACGCCAGCAACTGGTCGACGGATACGAACCCCTCGTCATCTAGCTCCAACCCATATTCCCAAGGCGCGTGTCGCAACGCATATGAGACCTCTTTGCTCAGTGCTACGTAGTCCATATGATCACACAGCCTGCAGCTCGTCTCCAAAGTAGCGCTTCTTGACCGGCTTGCCGTCGGCGTCAGCAAGGTAGAAGTAGTAGCGCTCTTCCTTAAAATGCCAACATACGTCGACGACGAGCGCCTTCGCGCCTTTTGCGGTTATGCAAACTTCGTCCCCCCATTCGAATTCCGGGGCGGGGCGCTCAAGAAGGCCGCTCGAGGGAACGAAATCCCTTTGCCCGCGATATTCCACAAGGGCTTGCTGGCCGTCGTTGGAAACGACTTTTATCGTTGCACCGCGACGGCAAGCATCTGCTATTAAGTCGTTTGAGCAGATGTCAACCGGATCGTTCTTGAACCAACCCCATTTTTCCTGTGCGGGCATTTGCTACCTCCTACCCATGTTCTTGTTGAAATTCCTATGGAAAGCGCTGCCCGGCAGCTTCGAGAAGGCCTCGTCCGCAGCTGGCATCGACAAATCGTTGGGCTTGAAATGCCCGCTTTCGTTGTCGTATTTCACGATTTTACCCTTCGACATCGTCACGATGCCCGCAATGCGGACCTTCGGGTCCTTGCCGCCCACGAGCGTCGGATGAGGAGTCGGCTTGCCCTCCCTGCCGTTGCCGTTTCTCCTGGCGATCACAAGGTCGCCGTCTTCCTTGACCGCGTATGCGTAGGAGCCGTCCATCGGCTTTCCGTCGCGGCCCACGAGCACGCCGTCCTTTATGCTGTCGCCCGCGTTTACGACGGTGGGGTTTAGGGAGTACCCCTTCTCATTGGAGTAGATGCCGCGATCCTTGTCATAGTCGAGCATATCGCTTGTCACCCCATAGCTCTCCGCATACGGCTGGGATCCCCTCCCCGGCAAAGGCAAATCAACCTTGCTGATGACGTTGGTGCCATTGCCGCCTAGACCACCTGCAGCAGCCCCGTAGGTTCCAGAATAAAGGCCGCTCATCCCACTGCCCACGTTACGCGCCCGCCCTCATACGCGTGGTCCAATCGGGAAATTGGATGAAATCCGATCTGGGCAGCACATGCTCAAAAACCCTCTTTGGCATTGCGCCGTGGACGAGCACAAGCTGCGGGCGGAGGAAGTCGACCATGCATTCAATGCCAGCCTGGAAATGGCGCTTGTTCTCGGCCCCGCGAATGCAGCCGTAGGTGCTGACGACCACGACGCTGCCCTTGGGTGCGCCCATAAACGAAACCGGTTCAGGGAGAAACTCATCGGTATAGGTGCGCTCGTCGCCCCAACGTATGAGAGGGTATACGTTTGCACCGTGCTTCTGATAATGGAAACCGATAGCCCTGCTACGGTAGACATTGCCGATCTGCGTGGACAATGGCTGGTCCCGGTAGAGGGAGCAGTCGGGAGGAACAAAAACAGGGAAGCTTTTCGCCGTCTCGATGAACAGGTCCGGTGAAATCAGCACCTCGGCGAATTTCGTATCGAATTCGAAGAAAGCCAGCGCCTCGTTTCCAGTAGGCGCCTTGTGGCGCTTGGTGAAAGGCGTGAACCCTTCGGGGATTATCACCTCCCTCGGCTCTTCGATGCACGGAATCTCGAACACGCCGTCGAAGCG
>CAVHFE010000182.1:0-2471 GCA_963635145.1 Oscillospiraceae bacterium | reverse complement strand
AGCTGAACGCTGAACAGAAAGCAACCCTGAACAAACTGGCTGCTGAATTCGCTGATGAACTGGCAAACCTGGGCGTTCGCGTTTCCAACCTGGAAAAGAAAGTCGGCAACCTCTACTGGTCCGGCGACGCTAGATTCGTTTATAGCAAAAACGCTGATAAGACCGCTAATGACACCTGGAACGGCCGTATGCGTATCACCGTAAAGGGTCAGGTCAATGACTCCACCTATGTACAGGGCCGTCTCAAGAGCCAGATGAACTTCAAAGATGGCGAAGCTGCTAGCACCTCTATGGACCGCCTCTTCGTAACCCACAACTTCGGCAAGAATACTTCCGTAACCCTCGGCCGTCAGTTCTTCACCCTCTTCAGCGGTCTGCAGTATGACTCCGCTCTCGATGGCGTAAAAGTAGACTACAACAACGGCAAACTGGACGCTTACGCAGGCTTTGGTAAACTCCAGGGAAGCAGCCCGGTAGCTATTGATGCAGACAAGGAGACCGTTGCTGAACTGAGCAAAGAAGATGCAGCATTCGTTGGCTTGGGCTATGACTTCGGCGCAGCTAAGCTGAACGCTGTTTACCTCAACCTCACCGGCGAAACCCCGAAGACCTACTTCGGCTTCGACCAGATCTGGGGCGTAAACCTGGTTGTTCCGGTACAGAAATTCAGCGTATTCGGCGAATACTGGGATTCCAACGCTAAAGTAGCTGACAGCACTTACCAGGTAGGTCTCGGCTACAGCACCCTGAACTATAAGAAACCGGGCACCTTCGACCTGAACGTAGCTTACAACAAAGTAGGCGACAACGCTTACCTCGGCGGCGTAACCTATGATGCAGCTGACTTCATGGATCTCATTGAAGCCAACAAAGAACTGAAATTCTGGAACGTATTCGGCGATGTAGTTCTCCAGAAGAACGTATACCTCCACGGCGAATATGCATTCAACATTAAGAACGCAGCTCTGTGCGACAGCGATGCTTGGATGGTATCCATCAACTACAAATACTAATCTTAGACTGTAGTGCAATGAAAAAGGAAATCCCTCACGGGATTTCCTTTTTTGCTTGGGATTATTTCATTCCATCATCCACTGGAGGGCGTTGAGTTTTCGAATGCCGTCGTAGTTGGCGGTGGGGGTGATTTCATCCAAAGTGAGGAGGTACTTGGGGTATTGGTCGGAGACGGCGCGGAGGGGCTTCAATTCTCGCTCGAGGACGTCTTCGCTGAGGGTGCTGAGGGCGACCTGGTAGTAGGAGAGGCCGTCTTCGTTTTCGCAGACGAAGTCTATTTCTCCGCCGGGGAGCTGGCCGACGAAAACTTTATTTCCTCGGCGAAGGAGCTCGAGGTAAATGATATTTTCCAAGATGTGGCCTGTGTCTCGGCCGGTGTCATTCAGAAGCAGGCGGCGGAAGGCGGGGTCCACCAGGTAGTACTTGGCGTTGGTCTTCAATATTTCCTTGCCCCGCACGTCGAAGCGGTCGGCTTTGTAGAGGAGCAGGCTGTCGGTGAGGGCGCGGATGTATCGCTCCACGGTTTTGTTGTCGGTCTTGCGGCCGCTGCTGGTGAGGGCGTTGGCAATCTTTGTGGGGGAGATGAGGCTGCCGGTGTTGGCGGCGATGTATTTCATGATGCTTTCCAGTATGGATGGATTGCCGCCGCGAAGCCGGGTCAGCGTGTCTTTCACGAGGATGGTATTGTAAATGCCGGCGAGGTATTCCTGCACATTTTTCTCTCGCCCGCGGATGGAGAGGATGAAGGGGAAGGCGCTGTCTTTCACGTAGGCGGCGTAGGTCTCAGCCAGGGTGAGGGGCTCGTCCTTCGGGAGGGCGGAGGCGTACTCTTTGAAGGAGAGCGGCAGGATTTCCTGCTCCACGTAGCGGCCGGAGAGGAGCGTGGCCAGTTCGCCGGAGAGGAAATAGGCGTTCGAGCCGGTGATGTAGAGGTCTACATTGTCCTTGATGTACAGGCTGTCGATGACTTTTTCAAATTGCGGCACTTGCTGGATCTCGTCGAGGAAAATATAATGCTTCTCTCCCGGCGTCAGGCGCTCTTCGAGATGCCGGTACAGGGCGTGGTAATCCCGGAGCGGCTCATTGGCCAGGTCTTCCATGTTGATGGTGATCATGCGCCCGGCCGGTACGCCCTGGGCGGCGAGGTAGTCTCTGTACAGAGCAAACAGTGTGGACTTGCCGCTGCGGCGCACACCGGTGATGACTTTGATCAGCGGCAGGTCTTTGTTGCGGATCAGGAAATCGACGTATTGCGGACGTTCAATTAGTTTCATAGCGTTCACCTCTTTTAGGATTATATGCCTAAAAGAGGTGACTTTCAAGAAGTTTTAGGATTCAAAACCTAAAACTTCTTGAAAGAATGGGGTTCAAGGGGCGAGTTTTAAAAAGGCGAAGCCCACCGATTTAACCCCCTTCCTCTGGAAGGGGGAGGGCCCGAAGGGCGGGGGTTGGCCGAG
>CAVHFE010000181.1:0-2493 GCA_963635145.1 Oscillospiraceae bacterium | reverse complement strand
CCAGCGCTCCGCAAGGAGGGTTGTCGAAGTAGCCGGGGGGTTTCCCCCGGCATTCTTATTGCATTTGATAAAGCAGTAGGAAAAACACCTTGCATGCAGGAGCTCTAAGCTACCCATCCAAAAACACCTCCCGCTTAAACACAGGAATAATTGCGACGATTCGCACATGCCTCTTGCCGAAAAGCGCATCAGGAAACACCGATCGAACGCACAAGCTGCACAAACTGCACAACCGCTTGAGCACCCGTTAAGGCAATTTTGAAATATTCAGCGGTCGGCTTGTCTTTAACAGGATTTTCGGAAAACCTTTTTCTGTACTCGATTAGCTTGAATCCTTTATCGGTTATACGAGACCCCAACAAACGTTTGCGAAGATCGGGTTCGTCTTTATCAATCTGCAAATAGAGTTGCCGCGATAGCTCATTTAAGACCGATTCAAGCTGCGCATTGTCTATTTCAAACGCCGTCAAATCAAGGTAAGTCCCTGGATCATTCTTAACCTTGACAATACCCCACAGCAGACCTTGAGCAATGCCTTCCGTTATTGGACGAACTGACCCCGCCGGGACATAGAGCCCTCCCTTGTGTTTGACACAGCCAGGCAGTTTCCCGGAACTCGGGCATGCGTAACGCTTAATCGTCGACTCTTTATAACCCCATTCTTTGGCTACATACGATGCGGGGTAATATTCCTTTCCTTCAATCACCGTCAATTTCACGAGGTCTCCTGGTGTCCTTCCTTTTGACTTCCAAACTTCCTGCCCTACCTGCTAATTCGCTATTAATACCTGCCGATTTGCTCAGTTAGGTGTTCGTTGGAATGGGACTTCAGTCGTCCTGCAGGTAATTCCAAACGCACAATCCGATTGCGAATACGGAACAGCTGTGCCCCATGCCGCTGAAAAACATTGGCTTCTGTCTCACCGCTATCAATCGATCGAAGTATGGAGCGCTCCTCAGCAGACAAGGCATAAGCAACTTCATAACCTTTCTCTAGATAGACGAAAGATTCATGGCGTGGCGAAAGAGCGATCAGTCGCTCGATCTCAAGATCACATTTTCGTACCGGATATGCTTCGACCAAATTCTTAAGAGCGTCAACATAGTGAGACAGGTCCTGGATCTCCCTTTGGAAGGACTTACGGATTTGCCTCTGCTCATCCCAAAAGGAAGTGACCTTCCAAACCACAAATCCCATAAGAGCCGTAAGTAAGAGATCGTAAATAAGCTGGAAGAGATCGAACTGCAGACCCGTAAGGCTAAATGCGATTGGCTGTCCAAATACCCAGTTGACAAGCACGGCATCCACCTACAACAAGGGGTGACGTTTGAAGTCCCAGGAGGTTTCGAACGCGTCTCTATCTAGTTTTGACAGCTCGCGCAGAGCATCAACGCGCTCCTCGATAACGCAAGCTTCGGATTCTGACGGCAAAACAGGAAGAGAGCCAACCTGGCCAACTTCAAAATTTAAGGTCGGAGACATCAACGCCAAAGCAGCCTCAGCGGTGGATGAGTTGCAAAAGGCTTGAATAACTTTTAGATCCGAGGTGTTACCGAACAAACAAGCTCCCGCAACCTCGAATAACATGCCTTGCGGCGCATATCTAAAGCTAGCCTTGCCCGATGATATCTTGGACCAAGTCACAGCAGGCTTGAAATAATCGCTTTGATTCTTGATCACAAAGTCCGGTGTAGATAGATAGGTATATTTCGCCAAAACCGCCTGTTTCATCGATTCGCCATCATCGAGCCAATCAACAACCTCATCAAACTCGCCGTACCATTTACGATAAGAGCCACCGCGTATAATCGGAAACCAACGTTTCTGACACATTTTCGCCTCGGTCCTATCAGCACAAGTACGGCTAGAGTTCCAAACAGATATTTCCCACCATTGACGAAGGAAGCGTTTGTTATCGCTGGTCGCAAGCCCCTGGCGTGGCGTTACCTTCTTATCGAGACGATCACCATTTACAAAAGCTTGAATCATCTTCTCGCTCGCCCAGTAGGCGATTGGGGAGCCGGGGATGGTGTGGAAGGTGGTGGCGTCGGCTCGGTAGAAGTAGCCGCAGTCGGGGTTCTTGATGGCCTCCAGCGTCTTTGGTCCTTGCACTGCCGCACCAACAAAGTCACTGAGGCGGATGTAGCCACCCTTGTAACCATCGATCTTGCTGTTATGGAACGTGAAGGTGCAGATAGGAACTGTAGCCCCGGCGAAGCCGGAGTACTCAAGCTGGACAAGGCTAGTTAGCGTCTTCTCGTTGATGAGCTGCTTGCGCAGTTTCTCATAGCTGCCGATGAACATCCAAACGAACGGGCACATGATGCCGGACTCGCCGGAGGGCTTGGCAAAAGACATGATGCGAACGATAAAGGAAGAGAACAAATCGCTCTTCACTTCAGGGTAGTTTTTCGTTACCCAGGATTTCATGAAGGGATTGAAGCTGGAGCTGCCCATGTACGGCGGGTTGGCCACCACCACGTCGAAGCGGC
>CAVHFE010000180.1:0-2495 GCA_963635145.1 Oscillospiraceae bacterium | reverse complement strand
ACAAGGCACCATGTATGGTGAATGGAACGATTATGGAAGGCTGTTGTAGGCTTTGACGCAAACAGACGATGTCGTAGGGAAAGGTTATAAAAGGGGCGGTGAGCGTTGCTGTTCTTTGTTGCTTTTTGGCAAGATTATTTGATGTGTTTAAAGTTTCACATTCAAAAATGACGGACAGCGTTTGAAATCTCTGAACTTTACATCGTGGCAGTATGACTTACATCTCAGTAAAGCTAAGCAAGTCGCTAATGTGGATTAAACCATCGTTTAGCGAAAAGACCGTTTGCGGATGGATTGTTTATTTGAACTGCGATTATTAATAGAATCTTTATGCAGCTATATTTCTCAATAGTTATTAAAGTATCATTCCTGAAATTAGGAGGCGGATGATGGAAATTGAAGAAGTCATGACGCCCGAGGGCAGAGATCAAGAGAACTCGTCATTCATCGCCCATATTTCAGAGGATGGTATACGTTTTGAGTCGGTTGAAGAGCATTTAAGGGCGGTTTCGGAAGTGGCTGCCTGCTTTGCCGAACCATTCGGGGCGTCTTCTTGGGCTCGTGTTGTTGGTATGGTTCATGACGCGGGTAAGTATTCGGAAGCATTTCAGCGAAGGATTTTGCACAACGGTCCGAAAGTTGATCACTCTACGGCGGGAGCTTTTGAGCTAAAGGGTCTTGCAGCGGGTATGTTGTCTTATTGTGTTGCGGGTCATCATGGCGGGCTTCCCAATGGCGGTACGGTAGTTGATGACGGTGGGTCGCTGCTGGGACGGTTGAAGCTTGCCGACCGTGGTGGAATTCCTGATTATTCGGCATTTCGAAACAGGATTCAGCTTCCCGAGGTGTGTCTGCCCACTACATTCAGAGTTGCGCCGAAGACCAAAGAAGACGGTGCCTTCTCCTTGTCGTTCTTAACGCGTATGGTTTTTAGCTGTCTTGTCGATGCCGACTTCCTCTGCACCGAGAAATTTATGACGGGGAAGCCGCGCGAAGGCATCGAAGCAGATTCGCTTCCCGTGCTTCGCGACCGGCTCGAAAGCCATCTCAAAAGGTTCTATCCGCCAAGCGGCAAGGTGAACGAGGCACGTTGTGAGATGTTGGATGATTGCCTCGCTGCTTCACGGAAGCGCCCCGGCGTGTTTTCGTTGACCGCTCCTACTGGCAGTGGCAAAACATTGGGCCTGCTCAGATTCGCGCTCAATCATGCTTGCGCGCCAGATTCCGTTGTGCAACGAGTCATTTGCGCTATTCCCTATACGTCAATCATCGAGCAGAATGCCGCAGTATACCGTCAGGTTCTGGGTGACAATAACGTGCTCGAGCATCACAGCTCGTTTGATTACGATTCGGCTGGGTCTCGCGATTACGAAGATCCAGACAGTCCGCTTAATCGAATGAAGCTGGCTGCGGAAAATTGGGATGCACCTGTGGTCGTTACCACGAACGTACAATTCTTCGAATCGCTGTTTGCTTCCAAGACGTCGCGTTGCAGAAAACTGCACAACATTGCTAACAGCGT
This sequence comes from Oscillospiraceae bacterium, assembly GCA_963635145.1. GTDB lineage: Bacteria > Actinomycetota > Coriobacteriia > Coriobacteriales > Eggerthellaceae > Anaerotardibacter. Next base: position 973 of record CAVHFE010000180.1, on the reverse strand, counting down.
CATTTTGCTTGATGAAGCGCAGATGATTCCGGTGAAGTTCCTGCTGCCCTGCGTGAAGGCGCTTGCTGAACTTGTGAAAAACTACGGTTGTACGGTGGTTCTATGTACTGCGACGCAGCCATGCCTCGAAGGCTATTTTCAGCGAGAGGGCCTTACGGTTGAAGAGATTTCCCGTGATCCTGCGCGGCTTTCAAAATCGCTCGCGCGCGTGACGTACCGAAGTGATGGTAGACTCGATGATGACCAAATCGCGAGCGCGTTGCTCCTACACGACCAGACGCTTTGCATCGTGAATAGCAGAAAGCAGGCGCGTTGCCTTTTCGATCGGCTTGCTTCCTTTGACAATGAGGGTATTTACCACCTGACCACCATGATGCATTCGGTTCATCGAAAACGGGTTCTAGCTCAAATCACTCAACGGCTGAAAGAGGGGAAACGCTGTATCGTGGTAGCGACCTGCTTAGTAGAAGCTGGTGTCGATTTGGATTTCCCTGTAGTTTACCGAGCCGTTGCAGGGGTTGACTCGCTTGTGCAGGCAGCGGGGCGTTGTAATCGCGAGGGCAAGCGAGCCGTTCAGGAAAGTATCGTGCATTTGTTTATTCCTGCTGAGCCGTATAGCGTTCCGGCCGGGGTTGGGCAACGAGCGCAAATCGCGCAAAGTGTTTTGCCGGGATTGCTGGAAGGATCCGATGAATCGCTTGATGTTGAAAGCTGGGTAGCTGCCTATTTCAATCGCTTGTACCTAGCAAAAGGCGAGAGTCAGCTTGATGAAAAGAGCATTGTTCCTCGTATGTCTCAGAATGATCCGAGGAACAACAACATTGCGATTTTTCCGTTCGAGGATGTGGGGCACGATTTCAAGCTCATAGAGGAAGGCTCGATTCCACTGGTGATTCCATGCGAGGAAAACGAGGACGTTATAGATCGGGCTCGCAACGGCTTTCTTTCGCGAGGAGATTGGCGAATGTTGTCT
>CAVHFE010000179.1:0-2542 GCA_963635145.1 Oscillospiraceae bacterium | reverse complement strand
GGTGATGGGGCGATGAGCCAGGTTGATAAGCGTTTGCCGGAGCTGGTGCCGGACAAGCATCTCTGCTGCGGGTGCGGGGCTTGCGCGGCCGTGTGCCCGAGGGGGGCCATTGAGATGGTCGCGGACGACGAGGGGTTTCTCTTCCCGCGGGTTGACGGGTTGGTTTGCGTCCGCTGTTTGATGTGCGAGAGGGTTTGCGCGTTCAGGGTGGATGCGGGAGCTTAGTTGATTTTTTCCTGAACTGAATGCTTGCTGAAGTTATCCAATGGGCCTAACTGCTAGCGCGGCCTGATTGATTAGCTGATTATTGCAGAGCAAGAAGACACGAGAGAGAAGGATGCTTATGAGAAACGCTTACATGATCATGGCGCACCACAATTTTGATCAGCTGGCGCTGCTCTTGTCGCTGCTCGATGGCGAGAACAACGACTTTTACGTGCATGTGGACAGCAAGGCCGGTACGATCGACGAGGGCGCCATTACGCGGGACGTTAAGTGCTCGAAGGTTGAGTTCCTTCCGCGGGCGTCAATCGCTTGGGGGGGGGTATCACAGCTGCGCTGCGAGCTCGCGCTGCTTGAGCGGGCGACCCGCACGCCGCACGACTACTACCACCTGCTTTCCGGCGACGACCTCCCGATCAAGTCGAACGCCCAGATCGCGGCCTTCCTTGAGGAGAACGCAGGCAAGGAGTTCGTTGGGATCAGCATGTTGGGCAGGCCGGAAGAGCTCCCCCGTGGCGTCCGCGAACGTTTGAGCCTCTATCATCCTTTGCAAGACAGGTTGCCCAGGGGTAAGAAATTTCACCCGATTAATCTTGCTGAGTATGCAATCCTTCTGGCCCAGCGCGTGGTGCGCTACGACCGCCTGCGCGGCAAGGACGTTCTTCTTGGCAAGGGCTCGCAGTGGTTCAGCGTGACCGAGGGGCTGGCCCGCTATATGCTTGACTACGAGAAGCATGACTTGGGCTTCTTCGACAGCTACCTGTGCGGAGACGAGATGTTCCCTCAGACGGTTATTGCTAACTCTCCCTTTATGGACAACATCTGGCGCGGGCCGCAGCAGGACGACAACACCGCGACTATGCGTTTGGTGGACTGGGGCAGGGCGGTTGGCAAGTCTCCCCACACTTTCGAGATCGGCGACCTCGAGATGATCAAGGCCTCCCCGATGCTATTCGCGCGGAAGTTCGATAGCGGGAAGGATGCCGAGATCATCGAGGCTGTGGCGGCGCTAGTTCGGGGTGAGGGCGTTTGATGATTTGACGGTGAGGCCGACGATGCTAGCGGCTTCGATCTAGAGGATGTGATTTGAATGGCAAGGCAGCCTGGCGCTGGCAATAAGCATGCGTTCCTCATCATGGCGCATAAGGACGACGGGACTTTTCGGACGCTCCTAACGCTTCTCGATGACCCAAGGAACGACATCTTCGTCCATATGGATTCGAAAAATGTTGGGTGGGATCCGGGCATGCTTTCTTGCGTTAAGCGGGCAGGTTGTTTTGCCGTGTCTCGAATGAACGTGACTTGGGGGGGGTATTCACAGGTTGCCTGTGAGATTGGCTTGCTTTCGGCCGCGGTCGAGCATGGGCGCTACGCTTACTACCATCTTCTGAGCGGGCAGGACCTGCCGATTAAGAGCCAGGATGAGATCCACGCCTTCTTCGATGCCTGTGGAGGAAAGGAATTCGTCAGGTTCGAGAACCACGGCAGGGATTACAGCCGACGGCTCGGCGGGTGCATTGTTTGGAATGCGTTCGGCAAATCCAAGACGCAGTATGGGTTGAGAAGGGTAAATGCAATCGTCTCTCGCACCGTTCAGATCGTGAGAAGACCTGCGAAGGGCCTTGAGGTTATGAAGGGTGACAACTGGTTTTCCATCACCGATAGGCTCGCGCGGCACATCGTTGCCAACAAGGAGACGATTAGGTCTATTTTCTGGGATTCCATGTGCGGCGATGAGCTGTTTCTGCAGACGTTCGCCTGGGCTTCGCGGGATCAGTTCGATTTCTATCGCATGCCCGGCGAACCAAACGCCGATGGCATCATGCGCATGATCGACTGGGGCGATGGTGAGTCTCCGCGTGTCTTCGACATCGGAGACCTTGAGCGGATCAAGGCTTCTGAGATGATGTTCGCACGCAAGTTCGATGGCGATGTAGATGCGGAGATCATTCGGGCGGTGGCGGGGCTTGCTAATGGAGACGGTGATTTTGATCGAGGATAGTCGACTGGCTATTTGCATTTGTTGTTGAGCTCTATTCTGTTGGCTATGCGGCTTGTGGTAAGGAGGTTTGTCTTTTGCGATTGTTGAAGACTCAATTTTTCGTTTCGCTACTTGTCGCTATCGCGTCATTCCTTCTCTATGTCTCATCGTTACCTCCTTTTCTTCTGACCCTGGAGCAGGCTCACGAGGTTCTGCTGGCGGTTTTCGGTGCAGGCGTATCTATATTCTTCGCGAGCATGATCGAATATCATCAACGAAAGGAGGAGCTCGAAGACAAGGTGCTGAGATTGGCCGAGCCCCTTGTTTCTGCCCTTACTG
>CAVHFE010000178.1:0-2556 GCA_963635145.1 Oscillospiraceae bacterium | reverse complement strand
GGCGCATTTGGACGAATGCGGAAGCTTGCTTACCGTGAGTTCCGAAGACATGGAATCCGTTGCAAGGGACCTCGCGTCCCTTGCAGGCGGTGAGACCATATTCGGCGGTTCCGCAGCCGAGAAGCTCGAGCATCTGCAGGCCGAGCTCGAGCCCCTGAGCAGGCGCTACGACGTGGTGGTAGCCAATCCGCCGTATATGGGGTCCAAAAACATGAATAAATGGCTAGGAGACTGGATCAAGAAGAACTACAAAGATGTTAAGGGCGATCTCTTTTCATGCTTTATGGTTCGCAATGCTGGTATGGGCACGGAACATGCTCAACTCGGTTTCATGACGCCGTACGTTTGGATGTTTATCGGCTCATATGAGAAACTACGCAAGTTCGTGATTCAGCAGAACACGATCACCTCGCTCATTCAACTCGAGTATTCAGGATTCAGCGGAGCAACCGTTCCCATCTGCACTTTTACCGTACAAAAGGGGTACTGCTCGGGCTATCGCGGCGGTTATGTGCGCTTGTCCGACTTCGTCGGAGCCGACCAGCAGGCCCCAAGGGCCTTGGAAGCCCTTGCGAACCCCGACTGCGGCTGGTTCTACCGCGCGGACGCCAGTAGCTTTGAGGCGATTCCGGGCAGTCCGATTGCGTATTGGGCAAGCAATCCTATTTTGAAAATGTTTAGCCAAACATCCATAGCAAAGCAATATGCAACTTTCAAGCATGGGATGAGCACCGGGAAGAACGATGCCGTTCTTCGCTTTTGGGCTGAGGTCGGATTTGCCCAAATCGAATTTGGCTGCAAATCGCACGATGCACTTTATGCATCTGGAAAGAGGTTCGTTCCCTACAATAAAGGAGGCGAGTTTAGACGTTGGTGGGGAAACCAGGCTTTTGTTTTGGGGTATGATAGGGCATTCGATGCCTTGATGGATGAATTTCCTGGACATAGACACGACAACAAGGGAACTTATTTTGTCCAAAACATTTCCTGGTCAAAAATATCATCAGGTGCGTTAGCTATGCGGTATTTCCCAACTGGCTTTGTTTACGATGTCGCTGGATGTTCTGCTTTTTCTTCAGAAGAGCGCCTGATCCCTTTATTGGCCTTGTTCAACTCGAATCTCTGCCTTAAAACCATGGAATTCATGTCTCCGACCCTTAATTTCGAAGTCGGGACTCTTGAAAACTTCCCTGTTGAAAAAGCAATCTTTTTCGACAAAGGCCTGCATTTTATTGCCGAGAACAATATTGAATTAGCAAGGCAGGATTGGGATTCGTTCGAAGAATCATGGGAATTCAAAAAGCATCCGTTGATTTAAAGCATTGCCGGGAGTTGCCAAGCAATCACTCCCGGCAATTAGAGCTAACTCAGATCAAAGGATGCCTAGCAAAATCAAAAGATTCTTCGAAAGCATTCCAATCGCACTTCGAATCATCGATGTTGCTGATGGTCAATGAAGTTGCTATTTTTCTTTCATCAATGCCCATTATGCAATATGGGATGCTTTTAAAGGGGCCTTCGTGATAATCGAGTGTTGGGGACATTATCTTTTGAATGGATGACAATACGCTGCTGTTTGAATAAGCCAGCATGCACAATAACTCATCGTGGTCTTCGACCAAACAGGCCGCGCCTTTGGTTTCAAACATAAAGCCATTTGGTGAATAGCGCATCGAAAAATCTGCACTCGAAATAGTCCCCCAGGTTAATCCATTCGAAAAAAGCCAGCTCATATCTCTGGTTATACTCACATCAGAACCAGGATGATTGCGTATATCGAGCCCATCGTTGTACCAATCGATAACGAACCAGTTATTGCCAAACCATTTTCTGAACCCACCACCTTTATTGCAAGGGAACCAGCGACAATTTGAACACTGAGCTTCTTTTGTATTACTTGCTGTAACGCAAAAGTTTTCGCTATTCACTTCCCACCAAAATCGCAAAAAGCGATCGTTTTCACCGGTTCGAACCCCTGAGTGAACAACGGCATAATCACTGATGGTTTTATTTTTTCTGAAAGCCTCGAGCATCATTCTGCTTGCCCAATACGCAATCGGGCTGCCCGGAATCGCCTCAAAGCTATTGGCATCTGAACGGTAGAACCACCCGCAGTCGGGGTTCGCAAGGGCTTCCAAGAGCCCTGCCTGCTTCTCTTCCTCCGAACCCATGTCTACAAGGCGGAAATAAGCGCCTTTGACCTCGTTTTTCGCGTTAGCGAACACAGTCGCGGTGGTCGACACGACCTCGCCGCCGATTGCTCCGAACGCGCGCGTGCCGAGATGCGCCATCGACGAGACTGAATGGTTGCGCAGGATTTTGCCACGAAGCTTCTCGAAGCTGCCGAGGAACATCCACGACTGCATTGTGACCATCGCCGAGTAACCGTCGTCGGCACTCATGCTGAACCCTCTGTCGATAAAGCTCGTACAGAGGTCTCGGTAGGCTTCAGAGTAATGCTTCTTCACCCATGAACCCATCCATTTGTCCAGACTCGAACTCCCCATATACGGCGGATTGGCTACCACCACGTCGTAGCGCCTGCTCAGGGGCTCG
>CAVHFE010000177.1:0-2557 GCA_963635145.1 Oscillospiraceae bacterium | reverse complement strand
GCGGCCTTCGCCTGCGCCCGTTCCGCCAACGAGGACATCTACATGCTCCAGAAGATGGCGCGAACGGCCTTTAAAACCAACAACGTCGACAACTGCGCTCGCGTGTGCCACGGCCCCTCCGTTGCGGGCTTGGCCCGTACGCTTGGCTCGGGCGCGATGACCAACCCCATCGTTGACATCGCCGAAAACGCCAAGGTCATCATGCTTGTCGGCTCCAACCCCGAAGAAGCTCACCCCGTCTTCGGCATGCATATTCGCAAGGCCGTCGAGCGTGGTACCAAGCTCATCGTGGTCGACCCGCGCGATATCGGCTTGTCCAAGATGGCTGACATTCACATCAAGCTCACCCCAGGCACGAACGTCGCCTTCTCCAACGGCATCGCCAATGTCCTCATTAACGAGGGCCTTATCGATTGGGACTTCATCAACTCGCGAACCGAGGTTGACGTGTACCGCGAGTACGCCGACATGGTTTCCAGCTACACGCCGGAGCGCGTGGCCGAAATCTGCGGCATTTCCGCTGCCGACCTGGTTGCTGCGGCGCGCCTGTACGCATCCGTCGATGCGGCGGCTATTGTCTACTGCTTGGGCGTCACCGAGCACTCCGGCGGCACCGAAGGCGTTATGTCGCTTTCCAACCTGGCCATGCTCACCGGCAACTTCGGTAAGCCGGGTTGCGGCGTTAACCCCGTCCGCGGCCAAAATAACGTTCAGGGCGCGTGCGACATGGGGGCGACCCCCGCGGAGTTCCCGGGTTACCAGAAGCTCGCCAACGAAGAAATCATGGCGCGCTACGAGAAGCATTGGGGAGTCGAGATTCCCAAGTGGCAGGGCACCTACGCCACCGAGTGCTTCCCCAAGATGATCTCGGGCGAAATCAAAGGCCTGTTCATCTTCGGTGAGGACCCGGTGCGCACCGACCCCAACACCAACCACGTTATCAAGGCGCTGGAGTCGCTTGACTTCCTAGTGGTTGACGAGCTCTTCCTTACCGAGACGGCCAAGTACGCCGACGTCATCTTGCCAGGCCGCAGCTACGCCGAGAAGGAAGGCACCTTCTCCAATACCGAGCGTCGTGTCCAGCGCATTCGCACGGCGGTCACCATTCCCGGCGAGACGCGTCTTGACACCGATATCTTCATCGACTTGATGAACCGCATGGGTTACCCGCAGCCGCAGCTCTCCAGCGCGCAGATCATGGACGAGATCGCAGAGCTCACCCCGAGCTTCCACGGCATCAGCCATGAGCGTCTGGACAGCCCCGAGGTCGGCGGCCGTGGACTTTGTTGGCCCTGCTTGGACAAAGATCACCCCGGCACGCCCATCATGCATGTGGGCAAGTTCAGCCGCGGCCTGGGAACCTACTCGGTTGCCGAGTACATCCCCTCCACCGAGCTGCCCGACGAGGAGTACCCGCTGATCCTCACCACCGGACGCATCTTGTACCACTACAACGCCTCCGCCATGACCGACAAGACCGAAGGCATCAACCAGATTGCCGGCAAGTCCTTCATCGAGGTCAATTCCGAGGATGCCGAGAGGCTTCACATCATCGATGGCGGCCGCGTGAAGGTGAGTAGCCGCCGAAGTGCCATCCTTACCTGGGCACGCGTGAGCGGCAAGACCAACCCCGGTCAAACTTGGATGCCCTTCCACTTCCAGGATGGCAACGCCAACTGGCTGACCAAGGACGCCCTTGATCGTATTTGCCGTACCCCCGAGTACAAGGTTTGCGCCGTTGCCCTTGAGGCGGTGCCCGACGATTACGTTCTTTCCGACGAGGAGAAACACCCTGTTCACGGGCACTCTGAGTAGGCGTTTCGATCGGTTTTGCTAATTGCGCTCTGATATCCTTTGGGGGATTGCAAATTATCAGGGCGCACAAAGGCTTTAAAGCCGGGCCCAAAGTGCAATGAGCGCTTTGGGCTCGGCTTCGTTTAGGGGCTGGCGTTGCGGATGCGGAGGCTTCGGGGATTTTTTACCTAAGCGTCATGCAATACGGGGCAAAGGTTCGCTACCCTAGGGCTAATACCCAATGCCTTCGGCGGCGTGTCGGGTTCGTTGCGCAAACTTGCGCGCGATGAATCTTCGCGTGGGGCAGCGCGCCATGCATCGTGCAGTTTTACTGTGCGAGGCAGCGCATCGGCCCTTTTGCCCGAAGACGCCTTGCGTGTCTACGACTTATATAAAGGAGATTCTTTTGGCTAAGGTCAACGAAAACTACCAGCTGCTTCCCGGAAGCTACCTGTTCTCCGAGATTGCCCGTCGCACGGCGGCTTACTCCGAGGCTCACCCCGAGGCCGATCTGATCAAGATGGGCATCGGCGACGTCACCCGTCCCTTGGTTCCCGCCGTCATCGAGGCCATGCATGGCGCGGTCGACGATCTTGCCCATGCCGAGACTTTCTACGGCTACGGCCCTGAGCAGGGCTACGACTTCCTGCGCGATGCTATCCAGAAGGCCGACTTCGCAGCTCGTGGTGTCGATATCTCCGCTGACGAGATCTTTGTTTCCGACGGTGCCAAGTCCGACTGCGGCAACATCGGCGACATCCTT
>CAVHFE010000176.1:0-2564 GCA_963635145.1 Oscillospiraceae bacterium | reverse complement strand
GCTCTGAGGGGGTCGCTTTGAGATAGTCTTCGATACGCTACTTTGCCGGGCTCTGATATGAGCAATCCTAAATCTTGCTCGGCTCTATTCGAGCAACGAATAAAAAGCTGTATTTGCCTCATCGTTGTATCTTTCGAAATCTATATCGAGCTTTGGGGCATCTCCTGAAATTAAGGCGCTTATACCTGCTTTTACTCCCTCGAGGGAATTTTCGACGAGTATCCCCTTATGTTCGGTCATAAAACCGTGCGGGCCTTGAACGTCGGTAGAAACAGCGGGTTTCCCCAACGCCGCCGCCTCAAGAAGAACTAGTCCCAGCCCCTCGTACTTCGAGGAGAGAATAAGCCCCTTGGAGGCAGCAAGAATGGGGTAGGGGTTGCTCACCCTTTTTATCAAGGCAATGTTGTCACGACATGGTAAAGAGTTAGCGTAATCTAAGGTTTCTTGATAGGTATTCCCCTTAGATACGCCGCCCACAATAGCCAGCTTGGCGGTTTTGTCTTGAGCCCACACTTCGTTGAATGCGCTAATCAGCAACTGGTGCTGCTTTTCTGGGGAGAACCTTCCGATGCTGATAATCGTATTTCCATCAGCTAGAAATGAACGAACTTCGTCTTCGCTGAGGTTTGACTCGGTTCCTTTGTCGAACGTAATGCTTGCAAGGGCCTTCTCGCGAACGCTTTGATAGTCGAAGCAATTCGGGGTTACAACTATATTGCCGCGACCTCTTGCTATCCTGTTGGTCGCTGGCTGGATGTCCTGTGAGACAACTGCCGTTTTCTTGTACGTGCTGTAGGCGTATGCAAGGACATCTAGACGAACGTTGCCTCTTGTTTTGTTTTCCATCTCCATGTCGTTATGCACGTAAATAACGTTATTGCCTGGGACTTCTGCGAGTTCCATTATGGTTTCGTAGTCATATCCGTTGAACTGCACCACATGATCAAAAGTAATGTTTCCGTAATTTCTTTGGTATTCAGCGGAGTAGGCCTTCTCTAGCGTCTTTTTGTAGAAGTTAAAGGGAGCAAGTCGGCGACGGTATAGGTACCTAACCACCCTCTCAGAAAGGGTTAGAACCTTGCTCCCTTTACGTGGAATGTAGGCAACTTTGTTTGGGAGCGAGGCCAAACACTCCCTGTTCGGAGCAACGCTTTTCGTTGTAAAGGTAAGAAAATAGTTTCGCTCTTCTCTATCGATGGTATTCAAGAGTGCCGTAAGGGAAGTGGTAATACCGTTTTGTGCAAGGTTTCCTGTGTAGATCAGAACCCTTTCTTGCCCATTGTTCTTGATAGGATCCCAGTCAAGATTGCTGGAGCCCTTCAATATGGAGCGGCACAAATCTGCCGTCGCGTGTGCAGAATCGGCATGACAGTACTCAGCAACAAAGGATGAGTCGTCGTATTCCTTGGGCTTATGAAGCTCTTCTATAAGCCCATCTGGTGTCTTCACGTGAGGGAAGGGGAACGTATCGGGCGATACGTAGAGCCCCCTGTCGCGAAGATAGAGATGCCTGTCGTAATCAAACAGCACAATCTTCTTCCCACTGCAGGCGTAGTCAAACATGACACTTGAGTAATCCGTAACAAGGGCGTCGCAGCAGTTCAGAAACTCGTATGTTTCGTATTCGTCAGGAAATTGCCGGATATGGGCAAAGGCTTTGAAATAAACATTCTTTCGCGCTAGGGGATGCACGTTTACAAACATGATTTCATCGTCATTGAGAAGATCGTCCAGTAGGACGAGGTAATGCATCGTGTCCATGCCGCTGTATTTTGCGGGGACACCGTCTGGGCGGGGTCTCCATGTAGGCATGTATGCGTAGACCCTTTTCGCCTCAAGATCGAGCTCTTTTCTCAGCTTCAGCGCGCTTTCCTTATCAAAGAAAACGGTGTTTCGGGGGTAGCCGCAGATTGCGGTTTTTCCCTGGGCTAGGTTTTCGAGCATGTAGTCTTCCAGCATATGCTCACGCGTATATTCGTTGGGATATGAAAGATAGTCGGCCAGTATAAAATTCTTCTGAACGTTTCCTAGATCATGAAGCGCTTTGGCGTCTTTTCTCCCCATTGCCTTCAGAGGGGTGCCATGCCAGGTGTTCCAAACAACCTGCCCCTGCCTTTTTGTGTAATAGGTGGGGAACGACGTGTCTGTTACTAGGTATTTTGCTGTTGCCAGCAGTTTTATGTACTCAGGAGAATTGATCGTTACGAAGTTAATCCCGGTAATAGCGTGCCTAGCAAAAAGGGAACGCGCGGCCTCCTTGTTGGATTCTTTGACCACAAAACTAACGGAGAAGGACAAATAGCTTGGATCGGAGCGAAGCTCTTTAGCGATATAGAAAAGATTCCCATTTGCCGTTCTTCCCTGCTGCGACTCGAGCAGTACTGCCTTTTCGTTTAACGGCTCATTTTCCCTCACACTGCGATAACCAGCTAGGGCTCGTTGATTTTCTCCGGTCGCTTTCTTGAGAATCTCCCTGGCACGCTCGATGGGCTTTTTCTTCTTTGCCATGATCGCTTAGCCTTTCAGCTTGCTCTTTACTTCTGTAGTAGATATGCCCTCTGTTC
>CAVHFE010000175.1:0-2566 GCA_963635145.1 Oscillospiraceae bacterium | reverse complement strand
CGTTGGCGGCGATGAACGTCTTGCCGCCGCCGGTGGGCACCTTCACGCAGACCTTTGGGGCGCCGGCGACGTCGTCGCGGTAGCGCTCGACGCCGTTCTGCCCGGGCACGAGCCCGTCTGAGGCCAGGTGACGGTTGTACGCGGTCGCGGGGTCGCCGCAGTCGGCGAGCTGGCGCAGGTAGGAGCGCAGGTTGGCAAGCACCTTGCGCTGGTAGTTCTTCGGCTCCATGGCTACATCCTCGCAATCTGGCGCGGGATCTGCTTGAACCGCACGCCCATCGACTCGAGCGTCGCCTCGCCGAGCACGCAGCGGTCGGCGTACACGACGGTGGCGCTGCCCCTCCGGGGGAGCTGGCCCAACAGGTCGTAACCCAGCACCGTCTCGCCGCCCGGCTCGTAGGCAAGGTAGTAGACGGTGCCGGCGGCCTCGCCCATGAGGAAGGGGTGCTCGGCCGTCAGGTCGGTGTAGGGGGCCTTGGTCTCCGTGTACCACACGTAGCGCATGACGTCGGATATGCTCACGTCAGCGTTGAGCGACCCGTCGCCGTTGAAAAGGACGGGGCCCAACTCGTAATAGGAGAAGCCGGAGTCGACGCCGGGGACCTGCTCGCCCTTGTTCGTCACGCCCTCGACCACGATGGCGTTCCCGTCCATCTTCGGACCGTCAACCTTGTCGTATTTCCCCTCGGGCACCGCCTCCTTCACGGCGAGAGCCTCGGCGTAGAAGTCGCCGCACTTCTTGAGGTTGGGGGCGGTCAGCTTCTTTTCGTAGAGGCGGTCCTTGTGGGCCTTGTCCATCGTATAGCCGCTGATGGTGCGCCGCGCGCGTTCAGCGGTCGTGGTGGAGGCATAGTCGCCCATTTCGATGAGGATGAAGCGCCGATCCGCGTTGTTGAGTTCGTTCTCCTGCAATACCGCTTGGGCGGTCGTTCCCGAGCCGCCGAACGCGTCGAGCACCAGGCCATCCTCGGGACACGCGATCTGTAAGACGCGCCGTATAAGGCGCGAGGGCTTCGGGTTCTGGAACACCGCCTTACCGTCGAACATGGCCTTGAGCTCTTTCGATGCCTCATCGGTATGACCAACGTCTTCATAAAACCAGAGGTTAGTGGGTAGTTTGCCCTCGACGGCGGCAAGGTAGGTTTTCTTTGCTATGCCACCTTTCCCGCCATTGCTTAGATACCACTTTGGCCATGGGCCATGGGACAAGATTTCGGAAGCCTTGCCGGAAGCAGACTCAATAGGTTCGCTGAGAACAACTGCTTTAATATTGTCCCTAACCTCGCTAGCCTCTACTCCGCATATGGCAGCTCGAGCTTGCGCGTCGTTAATATCCCGAAGTTCGTAGCACGCCCACTCCTTCATATATTCGAGTACCTTTGCTTGATCTTCGGACCAATGCCTTCCGTTGCTTGGATAAATCAACGCACCGGTCAATGGGTTCTGAATCGCATAAACAGATGTCTGATGTTTAACTGCATCGCTAGCTGTAGCGTCTGTGCTTTTCCACGCGCTAACATCACCGTCAGGGTTCTTGTATTTAGCATCCATTTCCTTGGTGCGCTCAAGCTTTCTGGGAATCCAGTTGCTCTTGATGCTGTATGCGAGCAGATGCTCAACTTCTACAGGCATACCATGTTTGTCGTTACGCGGTGCGTAAGCCCTTTGCCATGAGATATCACCTTGGAAGCAGCCGGACCCGAAAATCTCATCACACATGTACTTGAGCGCCGCACACTCGTCATCACCGATGCTGATGAATATGACGCCGCTCTCCTTGAGCAATTTCCTGAGCAGCTGCAGGCGCGGGTACATCATGCACAGCCACTTGTCGTGTCGGCTGAAGTCCTCGCCCTCCTTGCCCACTACCTTCCCAAGCCACTTCTTTATGCGAGGGTCGTTCACGTTGTCGTTATAGACCCATCCCTCGTTGCCGGTGTTGTACGGCGGATCGATGTAGATGCAGTCAACTCGTCCCTCGTACTCAGGCAGTAGCGCCTTCAGCGCCTCGAGGTTGTCGCCGTGGATGATCATGTTCCCGCAGTCGGATCCGTGGCTGTCCAGCACGCCCTTCTCGGGCACACGCTCAAGCACGCGGTAGGGCACGTCCCTATGATGGTTGACCACCTTGTCCTTGCCCATCCAATCAAGCGTAGGCATGCGTCACCGTGACCTTTCAAAAGCAAAGCCGCCCGCAAAACAAGCACGATAGCAGCAGGTTATTCGTTCGAATCATTATAAGGCCGCACCTATTCGCGCGATGCACCACACCGCCCATAAACCCCAGTAGGGTCGAGCAGAAGTCGCACCCAGGTTATCAGACACATTTTTAACCGATAACCCAATAGGGGAATATCCAGAAACCCCTGCCACACATGCCACACATGCCACCTTGATTTATGGCGAGGGCATGAAAATTTGGTTCTTCTTGGTATTTGGGACCACTTCGGGACCACCTGAGGGTCGAAGCAAAGAAAAAGGCCACAAGCATAAGCCTGTGACCTGGTGTTATTGGTCGCGGGGGCTGGATTTGAACCAACGACCTCCGGGTTATGAGCCCGGCGAG
>CAVHFE010000174.1:0-2573 GCA_963635145.1 Oscillospiraceae bacterium | reverse complement strand
GCTGCACCCTCAGCACCTGCCCGGGCTTCGGTGCTCCCAAGCCGACAAGCTGGAAGGCTCGGGCGATCTCGTCCTCTCTGGGAAGGTTCTTCTTCTGGGGAGTTATGTAGAAGATCTTGCGCTTCTTGTTGTCTTTGTTCGCGACGAACTCCCCCAGCAGATTCTGCGCCGCATACGACTTGCCGTAGCCTGTGGGCATGTCGACGAGAAAGAGGCCGTCTCTCTTCGATGGAGCCGTCTCCTTCTTGAGGATATCCAAAAGAGCATCCGACAGCCGCTGCCGCGTCAGGTTCTTGTTCGCCTCGGTCACTGCGCACTCGCTTCCTACTTGCCGAATAGCCAAACCAGACAGCCCTATAAAACCACGTCGGTAAGCATCGCGAAAGAAACCAGCATCTGCTTGCAAAATATGCAGAACAATTCCCCGCAATCCCCCGTCCTGTCCGCAGCGGCAAGAGCATCTTTGTATCGACCCTTCTCTTCTTCCAGAAAGAGCACCGGGGGTAAACCCCTCTGCAAGAAGAGCATGTTTGCCAGACCCCTTATCGACCTGCCATTGCCATCCCTGAACGGATGTAAAACCGTCAGTCGATGGTGAAACTTCACCACGGTCTCGACGTATTCGGAAGCCGCCATCGCGGGCGCTTTCTCAAGCATGGCGTCGAGCTCCTTCCGGGCGGCAAGGAACTCAGCGGGGATGCTTTTGTAATCAGCTGTCTCGAACTTGGCACCCATAACCAAGGTATTGGATTCCCTGAGCCTCCCGCCGTATTCGGGATGCGGCGTCATCGAAAACAGCTTTTCGTTGAACGCCTTCGCATCGTAGACAGAAAGTTGCTCCGCGGACGTAATGCGATCGAAGGCAAAGTCGTAGGCCGCCTTGAGACCCGCAACCTCGACCAGGTTCGTATTCTCCTCGGAGCAATACTCGCTGGAAACGCCTTTGAGGCGCAGGTCTACGACGATTTCGGAGGCAGTCTCCTGATCGATCTTGACTCCCTCCATGCGGCTGTCGTGGTACACGCAGTTCACCTCGAAACGCTGGCGCGCCACCGGGCTCATCTCGATCCTAATCATCTCTTCCGCCGAATCGAGAAGCTGCTTGTACAGCAACTCGTCCGTCAAACCAAGCGCCCTTCGCTTAGCATTAGGCCTGAACGACCTCTTGATCTTCCCGATCTCGCTAGCAGATGGATTACCCTTAAGAGCATGGAAGTCGAAGGCCACCCTGTTCATGCAAGCGGAGAAGCTCACGCCGAAGAAAGCAGCGATTTGGAGCACGTCGTCCGGCGAGACCACCCCATTCCGGCCACGCAGCGCAATCTGCCTTGCCATTGCTGTTCTGGGCATGAGCAATGACGCCGCAAAACTCTCGGCGTATCGCTCGATCGCAGATCGAAAGCCCGTTGGACAAACCACGCCCGACCCGGCATCCTTCAGGTGATGGCAAAGCTCGTGCGCTGCAGTGAACCGCTGCCTCGTTATGGGGCGGTCGAGCCTGATGCCGACAACCGGAACGTCACCTTCACCTTCGGGAGGGAAATACAGGCCTTCATATTTGTCGAAAGGCCGGAACGAGAACACAACACCGCAATCCCTGAGAATCGCGAATGGATCCACGGGGTACTCGGGCTCAACGCCCTTGAAATGATCTTCCAGGAAGGCCTCGGCAAGCAACTCCGCAGACATCCCTCCCGCAGCAAGCCCGACATAATCCACCGCCAACGCCTACAACCTGGCCTTCATGGCGCGTTTGAACTCGATAAGGTTGAGAATTTCCTGCTGATCAGCCTCGTCAAGCTGATCGAAACCACGCGCAAACCTCTGAGAGGGCACAGTGGCCTGGGTTCCCTTGAGCAGGGTATCGACGGGGACGAGGAAGAGCTCGCTAAGTTTCTCGAGTTCCTCGGCTTTCACGCTGCGCTTGCCGGACTCCATCTCGACGACAGAAGAGCGCCCAATGCCGAGGTAGTTGGCAACGTATTCCTGGGACAAATGGAGATCCGTTCTGGCTTTCCTGATTCTTTCGTTCAATCCGGGCATAGCACCCTTCCTTCCAATCAAGCAGCTTATGATTCGCTGCAGTAAAATGCCCAGCAATATTATATGTCGGAATTTCCAACATATTGAGTTGATTTTCAGACAATGTGGTGAAAATAGCCAAAACAAGCAAGGCCCCTCGGCTTTGGAGCCGAGGGGCCTTGGTGCCCATCAGTGTCGATTGGCGGCTCCATCATCTATCACGCCTTGAATCGTTTTCGCAATATTCGAGGTCAATCGCCCAACAGCTAACCGAGCATCCTGATTTATCCTTTTCTCAGCCTGCAATGCAACCTCGAAATTTGCAGCAAGATCCCCAACGCGCCTGTTGCTTTTCAGGTTCATTCCTAACGCTTCACCCGCCAGCTTCTCAATAAACCGACGCTTGCTCCCCTCGGCATGCCCGTTCGCGACGATTTCCGTTTCATGGCACAGAATGTGAGATTCAAGCGACCCAGACTTATGAAGCAGAAGAAAAAGCTCGAAACTCGGATACGTAACAGCGACTTCGATACCTTGTTCTGCAAATTCCG
>CAVHFE010000173.1:1718-2610 GCA_963635145.1 Oscillospiraceae bacterium | reverse complement strand
CTGACTTGTCGCGATTTCAGATTCTAGGACGGGGCCGCGCCTTCCACGGGCCGGCTCTCAGGGCCTTTCGGCCTTTACACCAACATTTTCGACGCGATCGGATGACGGCCGCCGAGGTCAGGGCGGAGCCGCCGAGGGAGAACAGGTAAAGCAGGGGCCCGCTGACCTCGTTGGCGAGCAGGCTCGGGTTAGTGCCCGCACAGACACCGTAGACGAACGCCACGGCGAAGAGCATGTGCACCAGGTAGATGACCGTGTTGGCGTTCCTGGCTGCGACGTGCGGCCTGAGCTCGGCACCGCAACGCCTGATCGACAGCAGGAAGACGCAGACGCCCGCGCAGGCGCAGAAGGGCAGGTGGGCGTCGTTGCTGATGAACACGCATCCGAGAATACCCAGGACGGCACCCGCCGCCAGCCCGGCTGCAGGCAGCTCGGCAAGCCGCTCGTGCCTCATCGCGCAGCGCAAGCGGGCCGCGGCACCGTCATCGCGCCCGCCAGCCCCGTCATCGTCACCGAGGCCGGCACCAGGGTTGCGCCCGACATGATGGAGAAGTGGTGGCGCCGCGACCGCAACGCCCTGGGAGCGGGCAACTACTGTCTCCACGAGCTCCGGCACAGCTACCTGACGCAGCTAGCAAGAGCAGGCGTCCACCCCAAGGTCATGCAAGAGCTGGCAGGCCACGCCAACAGCGCCATAACCATGGACATCTACACCCACACCGACATGGGAGCGAAGTTCGAAGCAGCCGAGGCGCTGAAGAACTCATTGGCGTAGCGGGCGACGCTACCACTGATTACCGCGGCCGGGGAGAAATCCCCGGCCGCGGCCGTTTAACGCGCAAGGTACTTAAGCGCGCAAACTCGATTTACCAAGGAGCCACCGGCTTTCCGC
>CAVHFE010000173.1:0-1708 GCA_963635145.1 Oscillospiraceae bacterium | reverse complement strand
CGTAAGTTTGTAAAGATAAGAGCATGCAAGTGCAGCAAGAAACAGGACGAACGCAAACAATACGACCCAAAGAAGAAGCATCTCATAGCTAAGGGAACTATAAATCCACTGCCAAATAAGAGGACGCACATAAGTGCTCAAAATCAAATTCTCGTGTATCAAATAAACCAAGAGCATTAGTCCCGAAATAAGGTTTACTCGACCACTGAAAAATGGATGCAAACGGAAAAGCCCGAATAAGCCCAGAGCCGAAAAGAATAGGAACGGGCTGCCGTTCTGATCAAAATGAAGCATCTTCCCTGAAAGGGCATCTACACGAAGCCCAACTTGTTCAAATGCAAGAACAAGAAGGATATAACCTAGAGTGCCCGCAAGAAGGGCCGCTAAACAAACGCTTTTCTTGCTAAGGGTTTCATGGAGATAGAGCCGACAATAAGCGACCAGCGTGTATATCGTAATCATCACCACCAGCCCGCTCCAAAAGAATCGATGGCCAAACACTAGGGGCACCAGCATGTAGAGGACAAATAACACGATCGCCAAAGCCGCATGCCCACGCTTACCCAGCTTCTTAAATGTCCAATTAAGGGCCGGATGAAGTGCATAAAGGAGCAGATAGCAGGTAATAAACCAATTATTGGCAAAGGTTGTCGGCATAAAGCACTTAATAATATCTTTGCTTGCCGGCCTAATGCCCAATAGCAATGCTAGAACAAGAATGACAATTGAAATCACGAGGACATCAAGAACCATCTTGACTACCTTTGACAGCCGTAAACGGTCGTTCAGACAAAGAAACCACGCAGAGCAAATGACAAAGAGCGTATTACCCCAGGGGCCGAAGGTTTGAAACAGAACAAGAATCCACATCACCGGATCGCACGATGCAACCGAGTAGTCAACTTTGAATTCAGTGCCCCCCGAGCCAGAGAGCGTTTGGGTTACGTGCGAGATTACGATAAGAATCATCGCAACGATTTTAAGCATCTCAATAGAAGAATCTCTACCCTTCTGCCGTGTTAATGTTTGCATTCTTTGTTTAACCTTTCATCCTTTAATGTTTGGCCTGACCCTCCATTGTGGTATCTGCAGCCGCCAAGCCCAACGGAACGTCCGCACCCCTGTGGGCTCAGGGCGTCCACGCGCATCAAGCCCCCGAAGGCGACCATCCGAACTCGGTCATAGAAGCTTGGATCATATGCCTGATGATGTTGTTCTCGAGCTGCCTGCGCACAAGCTCAAGCTCCCCCGCCTTTCCCGTGAGGTGCATGCAGCTGTTGTAGATGGAACCCAGCAGGTGAAACGTCTCCGGAACATCAACGCCGTGCTCCTCAGCATAGGAAAGCCGTGATTCGGTACCGTTATTGATGTTTAGATAAACAAGCTTATCTTCCTCAGATACCAACGCCTCATAGCACAGTCTCTCAACTGCGATCCTGATGCCGCAGCACACCTCCGCTGGAGCAACGGGCTTCTCGGCGAAATAATCGGCTAGCTTTTGCTCCATCTCTTCGCGGAAGGCAGCGGGCTCTACTAGCTCAGGCGGGATTCCCTGCCTAGCGAAATAGGAGGAAATTTCTTCAGTAGCCGCATCGCAATCCGAAAAGTGCAGGTAATGCGACGAGACGGCCTCGTATACCGCCTCCTGATCCTTTTGGCATCTCCTCCTATCACCCAGAAGCTTTTGCAGGCAGCCTTGTACAGCGCC
>CAVHFE010000172.1:0-2624 GCA_963635145.1 Oscillospiraceae bacterium | reverse complement strand
GTTCGTGACTTTGATATGCGACCCGGCCTTCGCCGGGGGCGCCCCAGGTCATGCGGAGGTTGCCCTCGTTGCATTCCAGCCTGGGGCCGTCCGCGCCGATCACGAGGTTGACGTGCTCGTCGAGCTTATGGACGGATGCGTTGCCGTCCTTGGAAAAGCGGACGTTGCCGCTTTGGATCTCCAAGCGGCGCTTGCGGTTGCCGCGCTTGTCGCGGCTGAAGAGGGCGTTTAGGAGGGGCATGCGGGGGTCCTTTAATTCTGGTTTAACAAGATAATAGTAGCATATCTTGTTGTCGGCGCATAGAAAAACTAGGCCCGTGGGCCTAGTTTTTGGCGATGACAGCCCTATATCAGTTTTGGGTTAACATCGCCTTTATTTTCGTCAATAATTCAATCAGGGTTTATAGGACTTAAAGTAATGATCTTTCCCCTTTCAGCCCAGCTTGGGTATAAGTCCACTACTGGATATTTTTTAAGATGAGCGATGTCGAAAAAGAAATCCCACATAGCAACCTTGTCTAAAACAAGACAACATTTGCGGCGGGGATTAGATTCAAAGAAATCGTGAGCAGCGTCTTTAGAGGTGAATCTTGGCGAATAATCTGAATCGCAATTTTCGCGATGAAAACACTCAACGAATGGGGGGAGCGTTTTTAATCCTGTATGCCATTGGTCGAGTGTGAGAACGCCGTTTTTGTTCATTTTGCTCAGATAACGACGCAATCTTTTTTCCTCGGTACGGGTAAAGCCGGTCTCGCATTCGAAAAAGAAATCCCACATAGTCTTCTTGTCCAGGACAAGACACTTGTTCTTGCGTGGATGAACCGTGAAATAACATCGAGCAATATCCTCTAGAGTGCCGACGCTAGGCGGATTTTCTTCCCAATATTTTCTACTGCATTTATAAACGATTTGGACAAACGGAGGAAGAGCCGCCAATTCTGTGCCGCCCTTCCACGCACGTCTTTGCCATTGGTCAGGATGGACAACTCCATTTTCGTCCATCTTAGACAGAAAGCTAGCCAATTCTCTTTCATCAATACGAGTGAATTTCGAAAAACCAAGGAATTCGCAGCATTGTAGGTTTGCATTGTTTAGCATCGCCGTCGAGCTGGGGAAAACGAATTCCTTTACTCGCTTGTCCTTGCCACCGCTTGAGAATTCAAGCTGCCAAAGCCCATTATCATCAACAGAGAACCAAACGTACTCGTCAAGCGGGTCCTTTAGCGCCCTGAAAGAATCAGCTTTAAAAGCTATCGGCTTCTCAAGCCACCACAAATCGACCCCGTAGCGGTATGCGACATGGGAATCAGTGGCGTAAATGCCGTTTTCGTCGATATAAATTAAGTTCGTTGCCGGGCAAACAGGGTCTTTGACCGCGATTTTTGCAGCAGCTTTGAGTGCAAAAACTGGCAAACGTACCAAATGGTTCTTATACATGTTTTCTCCAATCTGTAGAATTCAATCAGGGCTTAAACGGCGTGGAGCAAATCAAAATGCTCGATATGGCCGCAATACCGGCAAACGCGCCAGTTGGGTACGTTGCCGAATTCGTAGCTCATTAATCTCGGCAGCCCCAAAGACTCCCTCGCCACCTTGATCGGCACCGTACTCTCCTTTAATTACAAGATGATTATATCACGACTTGCTGTTTGTGTGTGAAGAAAATTAACAGGAATATGGAAAATCGCAGGTGGAGGGGTTTTGCTGGGTGTTGGGTTTCATTTGGTTGGAACGTGGGCCTTGGGGTTATGGTTGTGAGGTGATCTGCGGCCATCGCCGCATTAGGTTGCCTTCGTTGCAGACCACGCGGCGTGAAGGAAAAAAAGGGCGCCTCGGGTTGGGGTGTTGCAGTGAGTGGAGGGTTTCCGTGGTTGCAACCCTTTAGACAACAAAAACGCGCGGCCTGGTTGCTGGAACCCCTCTGCGCCGTGAAACCCTTTAACGGGTTTCACGCGGGATAGCGAGTCGTTGTTGCAGCAAAAAAGAACGGTGCCGGATGGCACCGTTCGCTGACCTGCGAGTTTGTCTTTGGTTTTAAGATAAGGCTTGAATCTCCTTGCATAGAACCCGACCTGGAACGCCTGAAGGGATGAAGGTAACTTTGAGCTTCGAGCCTAATTCGGCCTTTTGGAGACCACGGTACTCAGCGCTTCCGCGCCATACGCTGAAGCTTAGAAGCTGCTTGTTCTCATCCATGAAAACGAGCATCTGGGAGGATGCCGAAGGGCTGACCCATGCCCGCAACAACAACCTGCCCTGCACCGTCGAAGGCTCGTCGACGTCGGTTGATTGGTTGATGTCTATCCCCGACATCCTATCGATGACGGTGATAGAGGTTCCTGCGGTTCGACGATAGGACTTCAGGAAACCGATGTAGCGTTTAAGGGAAACAACCCAGGGTCGTTTTTCGGCCCAGACCTTAGTTGCAAAACTGCTCTTCGCCATCCTCGTCACTCCCCCGTCGATCCGAACCCACCGCGATTCAGGTTGTGCTTTAAATCGGACTTCTCGAACCGAATCGGTTCCTGTTTATCGAAAAGATGGAACTGGGCGATTCTGGTTCCCTCTTTGATGAAGGAGCCTTTCGCGAGGATGCTGATGGCCGGGAAGAACCACTGGTC
>CAVHFE010000171.1:0-2641 GCA_963635145.1 Oscillospiraceae bacterium | reverse complement strand
TGTTGGACTTGCCCTTGGGGTCGAAGTCGGAGCCGCCCTTGCCGCCGCCCATGGGAAGGGTGGTGAGGGAGTTCTTGAGGATCTGCTCAAGACCCAGGAACTTCAGCATGCCGAGGGTGACCGTGGGGTTGAAGCGCAGGCCGCCCTTGTAGGGCCCGATAGCGGAGTTGAACTCGACGCGGTAGCCACGGTTGACCTGGACCTTGCCGGAGTCGTCGACCCAGGGCACGCGGAACATGACGATGCGCTCGGGCTCGACGAGGCGCTCGAGGATGGCGGCCTCCTCGTACTCGGGGTGAGCATCGAGGGCAGGCTGCAGGGTGCTCAAGATCTCGGTCGCGGCCTGGAGGAACTCGGTCTGCTCGGGATAACGAGCCTTAAGGTCTTCAAGGACTTTCTCGCAGTAGGACATGTGCACTCCAATCAAGTGGATTTCGCAGTATGCGGCGGCGCCGCAACATGCTTGACTTGAATTAGCATACGTTTGTGGCAAAACCAGAAGCAAGATTGAATTTAAGGCGTAACGGTCAAGAACTGGTTAGGTAATGTCTTCGAAATGTTGCCAGGTCAAGGGGTACGTTTTGCCACTCCCCTCTTTGCGTCTCTTGCTTCTCGCTTGGATTTTGGAAACAAACGCTTGAAGATCCGCGCGAGTTTTCATATACTCAAATTTCGGTTCGGGGCGTGGCGCAGCTTGGTAGCGCATCTGCTTTGGGAGCAGAGGGTCGAAGGTTCGAATCCTTTCGCCCCGACCATTTACATACATTGCGGGTGTGGTTCAACGGTAGAACTCCAGCCTTCCAAGCTGATAACGCGGGTTCGACTCCCGTCACCCGCTCCATTTGAACTTCAGGCCAGGGCGCGATGATTTCGCCCCTGGCCTTTTCAGTGTTCTTTGAGGCTTTATCGCACGGTATCATTGAAGCCAAGAAACGGTCTCGCATGCAAAGGACATTCCATGGGCACATCTTGCCTCGGTCATACGCTCGTCATCGCAAACCCTGCGGCACACAGCGGGGAAGGTCGCCACGGCGCGCGTTTTACCAGGGATTTTCTCGCCAGCTATTCTTCTGTGGCGGACGGGTTCGAGCTGGTGCTCACCAAGGGGCCGCAAGAAGCGACGGGAATCGCCGCGGCGGCCGCGGACTTCGACACCGTGGTTGCCTTGGGCGGCGACGGCGTGATCCACGAGGTCGTGGAAGGCCTCATGAAAATCGAGAAGGCCAGGCGCCCCCAACTGGGCGTTATTCCCATGGGAAGCGGCAACGACTATGCCCGGACCCTCGGCATGGCGAGAAACGACTGCCAAGCCGCATGGGCACAGCTCGT
Organism: Oscillospiraceae bacterium; assembly: GCA_963635145.1. GTDB lineage: Bacteria > Actinomycetota > Coriobacteriia > Coriobacteriales > Eggerthellaceae > Anaerotardibacter. The sequence continues at coordinate 1,312 of CAVHFE010000171.1, read as the reverse complement.
GCGAGGGACGGTCCGGCCCTGCGAGGTGGGCCGCGTCAACGGCCGCTACTTCATGCAAACCATCTCGTTTGGGCTGGACGCCGCCATCGCGCTCGACACAATGGACAAACGAGCCGCAGGTACAGACCAAAAAGGCGAGGAGCTTTTCGTGCGCTCGGCCTTGAGGATCCTCTCCAAGGCCAAAGCCGGCTATCCCGTGCGAGCAAGTTTCGACGGCGAGAAACCTCTCGATCTCTCGACCATCATCTTTGCCGTCCAGGCGGGCCCCACCTACGGCGGCGGATTCAAGATCTGTCCCAAAGCCTCGCTTGAGGACGGGCTTCTCGATGTCTGCTACAACGTGAAGCTTCCGCCCACGCCGGTGCTCTTAGGCCTGCTGGGGCTTGCCCGCTTTGGCAAGCACACGAAGTCGAGCGTCGTGAACCTTAGGCGCATTACCAGGGCTTCATTGGATTTCGAGACCGAGACGCCCTGCCAAATAGACGGCGAGAAGCTCACCGGCACCCACTTCGATATCGAGGTAGTCCCCCAAGCCCTCAGCGTCATCTTCCCCACTCTTTAAACCGCAACAAGTAAGCAGCCACAGACAATAAGAGAGGCGATCAAAATGAGTGACAAACGTCGAGTCGGGTTAGTCCTTTTCTTTGCAGCTATGTTCTTTATCTCCGCCTGCTTCCCGTTCTACTACACGAGCCGGCTTTGGATCGGGTACGAGACCTACAGGCTTCGATCGTCGGCCCCTATGATGTCTCCTTTGGCTACACGCTCTATCAGATCAGCCCGATCGTGAACGCGTTCTCTTCCCTCGGCATCATTGCCGCCCTGGCAAAACGGTAGCCAGGGAGCACGGCTTCAAGAACATCATGCAAAACCAGGGGTTGTCTGATGCTCATCGGCCGCCGACCTTTCAATTCTCAGGATTGTCTGATGCTTGAGGCGCGTTCTCCTTTCAATTCCAGGGGTTGTCTGATGATTTGGTATCAGACAACCCCTTGTTTTGAATGGGATTCATCAGACAACCCTCAATTTTGAAAGCGAGAAGACCTTCAACCATCAGACAACTCCGAATTCTTAAAGCGACGCGACCAGCGACTTCCCCTGCCCCACAATCAAAAAGAAAAGCCCCAGGCGCTTTGCCTGGGGCTTCTTGCTAGTCGTGCTTCTCAGCGCGGATTAGCGCAGAGCAGACTGGAGAGCAGCCTTGACCTCGGTGGCGGTCTTGAGCTTCATGACCTTGTCGGTGAGCTCGTCGGCCTCCTCCTTGGTCCACTCGGAGATGATGCGGCGCGTGCGCAGGATGGAGGGAGCGCTC
>CAVHFE010000170.1:0-2665 GCA_963635145.1 Oscillospiraceae bacterium | reverse complement strand
AATCGAGTAGGAGGGGCCTAAACGGCCCCGACCTCTCACACCACCGTGCGTACCGTTCGGTACACGGCGGTTCAATCGCATAAGTGCAGAGACTCGTACCGGTCAAGGATGCTGTAGTATCCTACCTGTACGAGCCTTTCTTTCGAGATCGCCCGCTGTACATGGCCGTTCTTAGCCATGTGCCAGTAGGCTTTCCGGCAATTGCTTACTGCCCATGCCTGCCATTCTGGTATGCCCAGTCGAATGAGGCTCTTTGCTCTCTTTCTGGGTCTCTTCCATTGTTTCCAGATATAGCATCGGAACCTTCTCCGCAGCCATTCATCCCATCTCTGCATCGTTGCCTTCATACTCGCGATCCCGAAGTAACCTAGCCAGCCCCGGATGTAGACCTTTACTCTCTGCATCACCACCCGGACATTTCTGCCCTGACTGCGGGAGGTCAGCTCTTTCAGCTTTGCTTTGGCTTTCTTCAAGGACTTTGCGTGGGCTCGGACATACACGCCCTTTCGCCCCTTCCCTAACGCAAAGCCCAGAAACTTAAAATTTCGGATCGAGAATACGCTGACGACTCTGCTCTTTTCTACGTTCAACTTGAGTTTCAGTTTTCCCTCAAGATACCGCCGGGTGCTTTCCAGAAGCCTCTCGGCCGCTCGCTTACTCTTTGACAGAACTACGATATCATCCGCATAGCGGATGACCGGTACGCCCCGTCTTTCCATCTCCTTGTCGTATTCGTTCAGGTAGATGTTTGCAAGCAGTGGGCTGAGTGGGCCTCCCTGAGGAGGGCCTTCTTCTGTCCGCACCAGCAGACCGTTTTCCATAACTCCGGCTTTCAGATACCGCTTAATCAGTTCGATCACCCGTTTGTCATGGATGTTCTTTCGCAGAAGATCCATCAGCAATTCGTGGTTCAGGGTATCGAAGTATTTGGATAAGTCCACAAGCACCGCCTGAGTATATCCCCGCTCCGCATATTCCTTCACCTTTTGAATCGCCATCTGGGCGCTTCTGCCCGGACGGTAGCCGAAACTATTGTCCGAGAACAACGGTTCATAGATCAGTGTTAGCTGCTGTGCAATTGCCTGCTGGATGATTCGGTCTACGACCGTTGGGATCCCCAACTTTCGCACTCCGCCATCCGGCTTGGGAATTTCCTTCCGGCGCACCGGCTGGGGCTTGTACTTCCCCTGTCGTATCATCTCCAGAAGTTCTTCCCGGTGTTCTCTCAACCAGGGCAGCGCCTGCTCAACGGTCATCCCGTCAATTCCCGGCGCTCCCTTGTTGGCCTTGACCCGCTTGTAGGCCCTGTTCAGGTTTTCCCTGCTCAGGATCCTTTCAAGCAGATCCGCACCGTCCTGTTCCTTTACGTCCTGACCGCCAACACTCTGCGCTCCCGCATACCCTTCGTGTTCCGCACTTGCTCTTTGCGGGCAGCTCAGGTCGCCCTGATATTCTGCGTTCTTCATGTTGACCTCCTTCTGTGATCTACTTGGGACTAACGATCGTTCGGCCCTTCCCAGTGGAAAAAACCGGTACTATGGCCTCTGCTGACTTCTTGCCGTTCGTTGTTACTGCGCATTTTTTTCGAATATGTCTACTTGAATGCGTCGGCAAGACCTCCCCGGGTACTCACACATTCTTTCCCTCTTTACCTGCCGCATTTACCGCAAATGATTCCGTGTAGCTACTGGGCTTTGTTTTGTGCTGCAAACTCACCCACATTTGCGGCCTTGTATGCGATTTCTGTTCGTCAGGCCAGAGTTTTGCCCATCAGGGGACCTTTCAACCCCTGAAATCCGGCTTTCTTCAGATTCCGCCTCACGACGGACACCCTTGCCTTTGGCTAAATCTTCCCGCTACCGGGCGACTTCGGGACTTTCACCCTAGAGAACGTGCGCTCACCGGGCGCACAGCTACGAAGCCCGGCTCCCACGCGGAGCCGGGCTTTCAGGCTGTCGGGAAACCCTCCGCCCGAGGGGGATGAGCGCCCTGCAAGGGCGGATCACGGAGCGACGGCGGCCGTCAGCGCCCACAGGTGGAAAAGGTCGTCGTACACCGTGTACAGATGACCCGCCTTGTCGGATGCGCCGCCGCGGCATGGCAGGGTATAGGTGTCGCCGTCGTTGAGCTTCGTGCCATACACGAGGGAGCCGTCCGGCTGGACGCTCAGGTCGGGGCCGTAATACGCCGCGTCCGCGAAGAACCAGCCGTTGATGCGGGTGACGGAGTGGTCGCTCTCGCCCAGCGGCCAGAACAGGTCGGAGGTCAGGCCGGTCAGTCGGACGTTCTCCGCCGCCCATGCCTCGCCGTTTTTCGCGGCCATGAGCTGCGTATACTTCGCGATGCTGTCGATGTCGTTGGTGTCCTGCTCGCCGTTGAACGCCCACACCTTCAGATCCGTGTCGGCGACGGCCGCCCAGTCCTCCTCGTCGTAGCCAAAGCCGAACGAGCCGTTCTGGCAGATATAGGCATCGACCGTGAAATCATACACGGTCTTGTCCAGCGCCTCGGTCTCCTCGTGCTCCGTGCCCCTGTTCTGGTCCATGGGGTGATAGGGCTGCCCCGCCAGAGCCTTTATCAGGATGGCCGAGGCCATCGTGCCGCGGGAATTGCCCTGCAGCGCGATGTTGCCGGTGATCTCATATCTGTCGATGAAATATTTCAT
>CAVHFE010000169.1:0-2696 GCA_963635145.1 Oscillospiraceae bacterium | reverse complement strand
GTATGCCCTACATAAAGGAATGGCACATCTGGGTTGGGGAGTTTGAACCCCCAAAAACTTTACGCCGTCGTGGCACCAAACGGGTTTGCCGTTAAAGGGGTTTTGATGATACAATTCTGAAAGTTGGAAATTCTAACTTTGTTGGAGGTCATGATGCTTGCCGAGCTTAAAGACAAATCTCAGGTAACGATCCCCAAGTCGGTAATCAACGAACTCGGGCTCAATCGCGGTGACATGTTCGACGTCGTCGTGGACAACGGCACGGTAATGCTGATTCCCGTCGTCGTTTACCCAAAGGCGAAGGCCGAGGAGCTCGAGGCCCTGGCCACTGCTGCGCGCAAGTCTGCGGCGGCGGGCGACGCCTTGGTCTACGACGACGTCGAGGACCTCATCGCCGACCTGCACAAGGCGGTCTAGATGGCGTATAGGCTCCAGCTCGAGAAGAATTTCACCAAGCACTACAAGAAGCTGACGGCCATCGAGCGTGGCATGGTTGATGACAAGCTACGCACCCTTTCCCGCAACCCGTGGCACCCCTCCCTAAGGACGAAGCGCATCCAGGGGACCGGTGAGTTCGAGGTGAGCGTCAACATGGATATCCGCATGGCCATCGCTTTCGAGGGCAGCAAGCTGATCATCATGCTCGACATCGACCATCATGACAAGCTCTTGAGAAGGCGTTCAAGCAGATGACGTCTGCTGATCGCCGGGAGCGCCGCATTTATTAGGTCCTTGTGCGAGTAGCGTTTCTAGTTTGATGGTGGCTTTCACGGGGGCGTACGCGTAGATAGGAGGCTGACGGTGGACATTGCATCTTTGGCGCTTCAGACTGCCTCTTTCTTCGGAGACAGAGTCCTCAAGAGGGCGATTGACACAATAATCGGTCGAGCAAAATGCAAAAGGTGACCTGTATTGTTTTTCTGGCGATTGCGGTTTCCCCGCTGCTTGTATCCGGACTGGATACAAAAGCGGTGGGAACCGCAATCTGTTGTTTGAGGCGATGTGCCAACAAGGGTGAACCAACTGATTCATATTGCGCAAAATCACGATATCCGTTAGAATATGCATTATGAATCAGGTTATCGAACATACCAGCAGAGGATCGGTGACGGCACCCGAGCTGCCCGATTGGGCGCTCTCACACGGGGTCACGTCGTTCACCACCGAGGAGGCGGCGCACCTGTGCGGCGTGCCGGAGCGCCAAGTGCCGCAACGCCTCGCGTCCCAGCGTAAGCGCTCGAGCATCTTCTCGCCGGCGCGAGGGCTGTGGGTCCCGGTTCCTGCCGAGTACCGCACCTGGGGCGCGCCCGATCCCATGCTCTACATCGACGACATGATGGCCAAGCTGGGCGCGGGCTACCTCGTTGGATGGCTCACGGCCGCGGTCCGCCACGGCGCCAGCCACCAGGCGCCGCAGACCTTCCAGGTGGCAACGTCGAAGCAGCTGAGGGACCGCGACTTCGGGCGTTCCCGCCTGCAGTTCTTCTCACGCGCGTACGCCGCCGACGCGCCCTGCTCCGCCCGCGAGCTCTCCCGCGCGGGCGCCCGCGTGGCGACTCCTGGCATGACGATGCTCATGCTGGCAGCCGACCCCGGCTTTTGCGGCGGGATGGGCAACGTTGCCACGGCGATCGTCGAGCTTGCCGAGGAGAACCCAGGTTATGCGGGCGAGGTCGCCGTCACGGCCGGCCTTTTCGCCGACTCCGCGCCCCGTCGCCTTGGCCACATTCTCGACGAGTTCGGGGAAGGCGCCCCCGACAGCTTGAGGGGCTACTGCGCGGGTCTTGAGGGGCTACTGCGCGGGCCTTGAGAGCGCCGAATCGTATTTCTCGCCGACCGCGGCAAAGGAGGGCGCGCTCGACCGTGCCTGGAACATCGTGATAAACGAGGAGGTCGACCCGGATCTATGATCAGGAGAAGCGACATCGTCCAATGGGGCGTGAACCACCCCTAGCAGAACGAGGACCAGATCGAGCAGGACCTGCTGCTCTTGCGCGCGATGATCGAGATCGCCAACGATTCGCTGCTGGGATCCGAGCTCGTCCTGCGGGGCGGCACGGCCTTCCACAAGCTTTTCCTGCCGGAGCCGTACCGTTACAGCGAAGACCTGGACTTCGTCCGCACGACCGGTGGCGGCATCGGTGACGTGATGAAGCGGCTGACCTCGCTGGGGCGCGAGCTGGGCTTCGACGTGCGCACCAAGATGGGCATGTACCCCAAGGTGATGTGGCGCTTCGAGTTCGCCGATGGCGTTCCCGGCAAGATCAAGCTTGAGATCAACACCTTCGAGCGATCGTCGATGATGGAGCTGACCACGTGCTCGCACTCGGTGGAGAATCCCTTCTACACCGGATCCGCCGAGGTCCCTACGTTCCAGTCCGAGGATCTGGTGGCGATCAAGCTTCGCGCCCTGTACCAGCGCAAGAAGGGCCGCGACCTGTACGACCTTTGGCTCGCGCTTACCGTGCTGGAGCTTGACCCGGAGAGAATCGTCGCGACCTATCCAGCATACAAGCCGGAGGGCGTGACCGGCGAGGAGATTATGCAGATGGCGGCGTTTTGAGACGTTTCCGCGCGGAGTGTGATGTTTTGTCTTGCTTATGAAACGGCTTAAAACGGCTGTTTTCCTGCGGAAATGAAAATAACGCTTCTACCAGCACTTTTTGTGATGTTACCCCGACCGCAGCAAAAAAGAT
>CAVHFE010000168.1:0-2764 GCA_963635145.1 Oscillospiraceae bacterium | reverse complement strand
CTACATTTGCGGCATCGAACTGACTGCCACGCGATACGAAAACAACCAGCAAGGGCCGAGCGAAACAAGCTTCTTCGGCGGGCGCGACGCCTTCAAGAAAAACTGGCTTAAGAAGCTGCGACGGAAGCGATTGTAATGATCCTTTGAATCTCGCGAAGCAAAGCCAGCCAACAATTAAGTCGCGCAGCATGCCAATAACCGACTCAGTGCGGGATCGAAACAGTTGTTTAGTAGTGCAAATAGCACAGCATGCCTCAAGGAGGGCTGCCGAAGTATTTGGGAAGCCAAGCAGCCCGATTAAATGAGCATGCATTGTTGCCGCCGCACCGCAGCCAATACAAATAGCCACAAAGAGCAAAGCAGCGCAATTCATCCAATCGTCCCTTCAATAATCCGAAACGATGTCCATAAGCAACATCGTTCATGGCCAAATAAGAGAGCTATTCCCAAAGCCCCGTTTCGTATACACCTCTATCAGGTTCACGCGCCCACGCACACCAATAGCCATAACGTTCCTTAAGGAACTGTTTTCGTTCCTCCGAGAGAAAACCGCTAGAGTCAATCGCTTCGGAAAAACCAGTCCATTCGGCAACACAATCAGCAATAGCTGGCCCCAGCTGGAAGGTCGGCGGCACATCAATCACTCGCTTTGCTCCGGGCGAATCGATTTTTACCGTTGCATACCTCATGGCATCAAAAGAGGGCGCCAGCCGGTCAAAGGACATCAGCTCAAACCCAGATTCCTGAGTTTTGGCACGCTTATTCGCCAAAAAACCATTGCCCTCATACTCTCTGCGGCGCCCGTAAACCAATATGTACCTTGGCGAAAACGTGCATCCCCTCAAACGGTCCGGAACCGAATAACGTTCGTAGAACGCAGACCTAACATCAGAGCTGTCAAGAAGGGTCTTCCACTCAAGTATTTGATCGCTGGCTTGAGTGAATTTAGCATTCTGGACATCGTCGGACTGTCGAAACATCTCTTTAGAAGGTCGCTCAATTTCAATAAACACTGGGATTAGTTCCAGACTCGTTTCAAGCAGCCACATAAAATCTGGCTTACGCTTTATCTCGTCACCGATAACAGGCTGCGTTACCACCGCCCAAAAATGAGCGCCATGCGACGGATTGCCCTCATTGAAGCCAGGGAGCATACATGGGTGCTTCTCAAAAAAACTTTGAAAAGCACTTTCGGGCAGAGTTTCGTTGTCTAGCAACTCCCGATATTTGTCCTTGAGCAGCCGACCGTAATCGTCATACGAAATAAACTCTGGAGGATTCTTCGACATCTCATATGTTGGCAATAGCGACATCGCGATCACCTACAGGAGGGGGTGGCGTTTGAAATCCCAGGAGGTTTCAAACGAGTCCCAGTCGGTTTTGGACAGAGCTATAGCACTCGCGACCAAAGAATCCACGAGTTCTGCACGCTGCTTCAGCTGTTCTTCAAACAGAGGGATACGAGATACATCCCCTACCTGAAAATTCATAGTTGGCGCGATTAGAGAAAGGCAACTGAAGGCGACTGATGAATTGCATAGCCCCAAATAGATACTGTAACAACTTTCAGGAAACATGCTCATGCCAGCCATATCATACAGATGTCCAGCTGGTTTATATCTAAACGCAATTGCACCGCTGCTAATCAGTGACCACGTCAAAGACGGTTTGAACCTTAAGCGTTTCTCAAGATTTTGTACGTGCCTCCCGTCGGCGACAGCAGCCCCAAGCAACTCAGCTCCATCGCTTTCAAAATTAACAACCCAGTCATTGTTTCCATACCATTTTCTGAATTCTCCTCCCTTGTTGTAGGGGAACCACTTACCTTTAGAGCGAATGGCATCGTCGTTATCAGTACAATTCAGCTTCACCGCGCAGGAAGAAGGCTCCCACCACATTCTTAAAAAACGATCATTATCGCCAGTTTTCATTCCCGTTCGAAGCAGCACTCTTTCACCTATAGAAGAAGCCTTAAACGCATCCATCATTCCGTCGCTGGCCCAATAGGCGATTGGGGAGGCGGGGATGGTTTTGAAGGTGGTGGCGTCGGCTCGGTAGAAGTAGCCGCAGTCGGGGTTCTTGATGGCCTCCAGCGTCTTTGGCCCTTGCACGGCCGCGCCAACAAAATCACTGAGGCGGATGTAGCCGCCCTTGTAGCCATCGATCTTGCTGTTATGGAGCGTGAAGGTGCAGATGGGAACCGTAGCCCCGGCGAAGCCGGAGTATTCAAGCTGGACAAGGCTGGTTAGCGTCTTCTCGTTGATGATCAGTTTGCGCAGCTTCTCATAACTGCCGATGAACATCCAGACGAATGGGCACATGATGCCAGATTCGCCAGAGGGCTTTGCAAATGACATGATGCGAACGATGAAGGAAGAGAACAGGTCGCTCTTCACGTCGGGATAATTCTTCGTCACCCATGATTTCATGAACGGATTGAAGCTGGAGCTACCCATGTAGGGTGGGTTGGCTACGACTACGTCGAAGCGGCGGGCGAGCTTTTCGCACTTCTCTTTCGCTAGCTTCAGTTTCTCGGATTTGGCGTTGGCGAAGAGGTCGCCTTCGCAGGTTGCGAGTTCGGCTTGCAGGCTGGCCAGGTCTTCCTCACTCGGAGCAAGCAGGCTGCCCACCTCACCAAGGTGCGCCAGCGCATCTGCGAGCGGCTTGCCGCAGCAGGTGAGTTCGCCTTCCTCAAAGGGAATGCTCTCGAGCACGCACACGTCGGCCTGCACGCCTCGCCCGAAGAAGCGGCGGTCGTGTTCGC
>CAVHFE010000167.1:0-2784 GCA_963635145.1 Oscillospiraceae bacterium | reverse complement strand
AACCCCTGACCTCATGGCTGCCAGCCATGCGCTCTCCCAGCTGAGCTAATGCCCCAAAAGCAGGATTTATAATACCCGACTCTCGAATTGCGTCAAGGGCTATTTTCGCTTTTTTGAAACGGGGTGAAAAATTCAGAGGGAATTGCCAAGCGTGAAGCGATCCTTACGGTAGTCGATGAGGCCGTCACGCTTCATGCGCGAGAGTTCTGCGCACATGGCGCTGCGATCCACGGAAAGATAATCGGCCAGTTCCTGCCGATTGAACGGAACGCGGAACTCGCGCGACCCGCTAGCAGCCGCGCAGTCGGAAAGATACGAAAGAAGCTTTGCCCTTGTGCTGCGCTGGGATAGATGCTCGATCTTGCGCGTAAGGCCGTGAGCGCGCGATGCGACGCTCGCGAGCAAACTGCGGATAAGCTGCGCATGAAAAGCACAGCTGTTGGGACACATGATGGTAACGCGCCCCACGTCCATAAGGAGCACGCGTGTGGGCTGGACGGCTACCGCGTCCACGTCGAGCTCAAGCCCGGGCGTGCTCGCGTACACCTCGCCGAACGTCTGGCCTGGCCCAAAGCTCCCCATAACCGTTCGCCTGCCCCAATAGTCGCCACGCTCAATGCGCACGGCACCCTCCAGCACCAGAGCCATCATCGTCGTTTCCTTCCCGCGACGAAAGACGAGCTCGCCCTTATCGAAGCTCCGAACCCGGGCGCGAATGCAGCCAAGCATGGCAAGAAGGGAATCGTCCTCTATGCCCTTGAATAACACAGATCCCTTAATGCAGGAAAGATACGGTGCGAAGGGACTTTGCGAAGAATCGCCGGACGAAGCCTCTTGCGCCGGCCCGCAGCTTGCGAGTTCCGATTTCATACAACAGCTCCTTTTTCGATTGCAGATGAAGAAGAATCAGGGGCGTCCAGTTCTTGCACTTGACGGCGCACTTCCCCCATCGGGCTTTACCCGGCTTTTCAAAATCACTTTGATTGTAGCTTAGTTTGTTGCATTTACAACAAACTCAAAGAACCGAGCACTCTATGCTGCAAGAAGAGGTTTTCATTCAGAATACGCTTGCCCAAGCGCAAAAGACGATGTGCATAACAAGCAAAACGCGCCAAATGCGCACGCAAGACGCAGCGCGCAGAGCTTAAAGCACAAAGGCGGGCGGAAAGGACGAGAGCATGACCACCCAGAATCCAAGCACCTGCAATCCCATGTTCTGCTTCCAGTGCGAGCAGACCGTCGCCGGCAAAGGTTGCACCGCCGCCAAGGGCGTATGCGGCAAGAGCGCCGCTACCGCCATCGTGCAAGACGAGCTCACCGGCGCCCTGGTAGGCCTAGCACGCACCGTACGCGCCGCCGGCATCCAGAAAGACGCCCGCGCCAAGGCCGACGACATCGTAATCGAGGGCCTTTTCGCCACGCTCACCAACGTCGATTTCGATGACGACGCCCTTAAGGCCATCACGGATGCCGCCCATGCCGAGCGCGCCGCCATCGCGCAGACCGCCGGCGTTGAGGAAGCCGCGGACATGCCCATAAACGAGCTGTGGGCCATGCAGGAAGACGAGCGATCCCTGCGCTCTTTAGTGCTTTTCGGCCTGCGCGGCCTGGCCGCCTATGCCTACCACGCCGCCGCGCTGGGCTATCGCGACGAAAAAGTTGACTCTTTCCTCCATGAGGCACTTGAGGGTCTGCAGTGCGCCGGCGCCGACGAGCTGCTGCCCCTGGCGCTGCGCGTAGGCGAGGTGAACCTTGCCTGCATGGAGATGCTCGACACCGCCAACACCAAAACCTTTGGCGATCCCGTACCCACCCAGGTTGAGCGCAAGATCGAGGCCGGCCCGTTCATCGTCATCAGCGGCCACGACCTGCATGACCTCAAGCAGCTGCTCGAGCAAACCGAGGGCCGCGGCGTGAGCGTCTACACCCATGGCGAGATGCTGCCCGCGCATTCCTACCCCGAGCTGGCAAAGTACCCGCAGCTCAAAGGCAATATCGGCACCGCTTGGCAGAACCAGCGCACCGAGTTCGACAGTCTGCCCGGCGCCATCCTCTTCACCACGAACTGCCTCATGCCGCCCGCCAAGAGCTACGAGGACCGCGTGTTCACCACCGGCCCGGTGGCCTTCCCCGGCATGCTTCACGTGGATGCGGATAAGAACGGCAAGAAGGATTTCTCCGCCGTCATCGAAAAGGCGCTCGAGCTGGTCGGCTTTGACGCCGAGCACGAGGCCATCGCCGCTCCCACCGAGTTCAAGCAGGGCGTCGGGGGCGACGACGCCGCTCCTGCCGCCGCAGACGGCAAGATCACCTGCGGTTTCGGCCGCAACACCGTGCTCTCCGTTGCCGGCGACGTGGTGAACGCCGTCAAGGATGGGCGGATCGGCCACTTCTTCCTGGTGGGCGGTTGCGACGGCGCCAAGCCCGGCCGCAGCTACTTCCGCGACTTCGTGCAGCTCACGCCCAGCAACTCCGTCATCTTGACACTGGCCTGCGGCAAGTACCGCTTCAACGACCTTGACCTGGGCACCGTCGCCGGCCTGCCGCGCGTGCTCGACATGGGTCAGTGCAACGATGCCTACGGCGCTGTCCGCGTGGCTCTTGCCCTAGCCGACGCCTTCGAGTGCGGCGTGAACGACCTGCCGCTCACCCTGGTGCTCTCCTGGTACGAGCAAAAGGCCGTGGTCATCCTGCTCACCCTGCTGCACCTGGGCATCAAGGGCATCTACCTGGGCCCCAGCCTGCCGGCCTTCGTCTCCCCCGCCGTGCTCGACGTGCTCGTCA
>CAVHFE010000166.1:0-2787 GCA_963635145.1 Oscillospiraceae bacterium | reverse complement strand
GACCAACGACAGATGGGTGGCCGAGCTGCAAGATGACGCGGATAGCGTTTCCCTCAAAGATCTCAAGAGGAAACCCATGTTCCGCGGCGAATCGAATACCTCCGGTTTTGCAACTCCCACCGAGGTGATCCTGTCTTCAGAAAAGCGCAATCTCAGTAAGCTCACTGACGTCATAAATTCGCTTTTCGCCATCCATGCGAGAAACGAAGACAGGTCCCTTCGTCGAAGAGGGCGAGTCTTCGATGAGTTCAATCAATTTTACAAACTGCAGTTCGTTCCCTACCTCAATCGATCCCACATCGAGATAGTTGATTACACAGGGCAGAATTTCGATGGGCTGCCTGAAGAGGTACAAGGGGTCATAGGTCATATCGAGTTCGCAGACAAACGACACAAGAAAAACGGCGTGGTGATCCGTTCCCTTCAACCCGAGATCCGATACAGAGGCGTACTTGTTCAAAGGGCTCATCTCGAAGTGAATAGAAAGACAACAGAAGGGAACGCGTCCAAATGAGCCCTACAGCACATGCTATTGAATTCAAAGACCACACACTGTTCGATACGTTCGAGCTTGATCCCTCCACATCAGCCTCGGAGCTCATGAAGGCTTTCCAAACAAAGCCAGAGCATCGCAAACACCTTCCTGCCTACATAAAAACACTGAAGGACAAAGAAGAGCTCTATCTTGAAGCGCTAATGTGCAGCAGAGCAGAAGGAACGGCTGTAACCTTTGCCTCGACTCTCGAAATCCCCTATTTCGATAAGAACATCTTGAGCTTAAAGAGAAAAGTGGCAATTGCCAATGACATTGCCAGAAACCTCGATGACTATACAGACGACAGTGCAAGCACCCTAGAGATAGCTGCATCTATCATTTCCGACGTCATCGACAGCAATCTAGCCGCTGTTTCTCCTCTTTCAGCTGCAGATCTATATGGCACCATTGCAAATAGCTACAAAGACACTCTCATCAAGGCGATCAGCGAAAAAATCGGGACCACGATAAACGCCCTCGATGGCAAGAAAAGTCTTAAGCTGTTTGTTGCTTTCTGCAACCCTGACCTTTCTGTACGTATGATCACCAAGTTCAGAAAGAACATCAGCGACAAAACAGCCGCTGCACTCGAATCGATCCCCGCGCGAATAGAAAAGGACGATTTCTTAAAGCGCAGCCTCCAATTCATCGAGGACATAGAGCCGCTTATGGAGATCGACGAGATCTATCCCTCGTTTAAGTTCTGCTGCAACAAACTTACTGCCTCCATCAGCGACAAGCAGGAAATTCTGCTTCCGCACATCTCGACGCTTGTCTCCTTGCTCAAAGACAAGGATACAGAAGCGGTCTCCCACAGCATTCAATCATTCTGCTACGACCTCGCCAGTCCAGAAAACACAGAAGTAGGATGCTCGTATCAGGAAATACACAAAGCAACCACGGCCATCACCCCTATACGCAAGACGATAGAAAGCAACCTCGACGCGGACTCGAGCTGGACGATTGGCCTGGTATATGCATTGGACGGCCTGGGGCAAGCTAAATATCTCGAATTCAACACGTTTCTCAACATGGCCATACAGCGAAGCAACTTGAATGACACCCTCTTCAGGCTCTGCTCGTTTGTCTTCAACGATAAAGGGCTTAGAGAATACAAAGTCTTCTATTGCAACGTCTTATCAAAAGCAACAGGTTTCATCGGCGAGACTCAAGCGATGCTGGACCGCATCGAAGTCTACAATAATGCCATAGAACAAGCGAAGCGAGTGATGCCCCGCGAGAGCCACAATCCGTACAATCTCTGGCGACTCCTCATACAATCCGTAGTAAATGACAACACGATTCTCACCGTGCAAAATATTGAGGCTTACATCGGCAATTATTACGCCCTCAGCATCCTCGATGAAAACCTATGCGACAACTTCAAAGCAATCATACAAATCTACCTCAATAATATAGTTGTACTCGCTGATTCCTTGCCCGACCGGAACCCCTATGGTTATTACGATCGTCTTAACCCCAAGGGTAGATTCATACGCGATTTTCTGCAAAGCGTTCCAGAGAACTGGATAATCGGGACGGGAAAAGACGCACATTCTGTCTGCCTACTTTGCAAGCAAATGGAATTTACAAGCTCGGGTATCATATCTGATGCCCCTGGGTTCATGGCAAAGTGCGACCAAGAACGCACGCAGCAGGAGCCAGCACGCGCATCAGGACAATCGCCAGCAAGTCGAAACACTCAGACGGGCGTCAATCAATCGGAAGCAACTCAAACCACGATAGGTGATCAAATCAGCATGGCAATATTCATCATTAGGCGATATCTCGGCGCACTTACCCCCACGATAGGTGATCAAATCAGCATGGCAATATTCATCATTAGCGCTTCACTGCTAATTCTGTTTGCCATCTTGGTTCTTTTATTTCAGTAGGATCTGCCATATCAAATCCGCAAAACGCACCCAAGAAAGAAGCCGGCACCCCCAACTAACGGGTACCGGCTTTTTAGCCGTCTATCTCAATCGGTACTTCTGATACCTGCTTTTCTCGGCGCCGATGCGTACGAGCCTGCCCTCCTCCACCAGCTTCTTAAGGCGATAGGTAACAGCGCTTCGGGGGATATCCAAGCCCTTCGAGATTTCGCTCGCGCTGCACAGCTCGTTCTCGGCGACAAACGCAAGAATCCCATCGTAAGGATCCCCGGATTGCAGCGCAGGCAACACCCTGCGATGGAACTCGAGCGGGAACATCGCAATCGAATCCCGCACCACAGGAGCATCCATCTGGTT
>CAVHFE010000165.1:0-2805 GCA_963635145.1 Oscillospiraceae bacterium | reverse complement strand
GGCGGTGCTATTTCCGATGTCGTGTTCAAGGGCGAGCGAAACCAGGTGTGCATGATAAGCGCCGCTCTTTGCTCGGTGTTCCTGGTGGTTCTCCTTCTTGTCGCACCGGGCGGAAACATCAGCGCCATGACGGTGATCGTTGTCTTGGCTTTCTTCAGTGCCTCCCTTTACGGCGGCACCCTTTGGACTTTGCCTTATGAGATCTCGTCTAAGGAAGTCGCCTTTGCGGTAAGCGGCTTTATCGTCGGCATCTCCAATATCGGCGCTGTGCTGGTAACTCCTATCTGCGGCATGCTCATCGATGCTACCGGCACTGGTGCTTCCGCGCTGATCTTTATCGCGGTGGGCATCCTTGCCGCAATTCCCCTTGCTCGAGGAATGCACGTTTAGTTTTCCAGGAGCTGTTAAACGAGTCATCTTTGGCGGTGGCTTTGAGGGGAAGGATGATAGTCATGAGAGTTGACACCGTGATAAAAGGTGGGCGGGTAATCGATCCCGCCCAAGGCGTGGATGAGGTTCGCGATATAGCAATCAAAGCCGGTAAGGTTGTCCCTGTTATTGGTGAGCTTGAAGCGAATGAGACCATTGACGCTCAAGGGAAAATAGTGATTCCCGGAATGGTGGATGCGCATGCTCATTTCGCGCCGCACGGGAACGTCGTTTCCCATTGCGAACCTGCGCTTTCGACAATTCCGATTGGGATCACCTGCGCCTTGGACCAGGGAACAACTGGCGTTGCTAATTACCGGATCTACTTGGAAGCGCTGCGCTCGTCTATTTTGAAATCCAAGATGAACCTGTCCTTTGCCGATGTTGGTCTTACCGGCGTGGGCACTATCGATGGGGTTTATCCGACAGAGGTTTATAACTGGAAAACCTGGGATTCCAAGGCTGATCTTTGGAAGGCGGCATTTGACCGCTATCCCGATGAATTGCTTGGGATGAAGATCCGCATTCCGGAAAAGGCGTTGTTCGTTGACGGCCAGCAGCAAGGGATGAGGGTTTTGGAGGAAGCTGTTCGTGTGTGCGATGTCCTAGATAAACCTTTAACCGTGCATATATGCGAAGCACCTGGCCCAATGGCGGAAGTTGCAGATCTGATGCGTCCGGGCGATACGATGACCCACGTTTTCCATGGGGATGACGACAATACCATCCTGGACGGCTCGGGCAATGTTCGCCACGAGATTTTGGAAGCCCGCAAACGTGGTGTTTGGTTCGATACGGCAGAGGATGTGGGAAACACGTCTTTAGCGGTTGCTGAGCGCGCAGTGAAACAGGGCTTTTGGCCTGATGCGATGAGCACGGATACCACTCTGTACTCGATTTATCGCTCCAATAGGGTTTTGCTGCCCCATTTGATGTCGAAGTACCTGGATTGGGGCATGCCTCTTGTTGAGGTGATTCGCTGCGTTACCGAAGCGCCAGCTCGCCATATGGGTATGCAGGGCAAGGTTGGCACCTTGGTTCCCGGGGCTTGGGGAGATGCCGTGATTCTTGAGCTCCGCGACCAAAAAACTACCTTTACAGACAAATTCGGCAATGTTGCACATGGTCAGCATCTGTTCGTGCCTTTGTGCACCATCGTGGAAGGAAACGTCGCTTTCCGGAGCATGGATTTCTTGCCAGAGGGCTAAGTGTAGATGGCGCTCTCTCGGCTTGGTCAGATGCGGCTTTCCGCACCGGGGTTGTTTCTGCCGCGCGTTGATCAAAGAGGGTATGCTTGAGGGGATGAATCTTCAGCAGCTGAAATACTTCGTGGCGTTGGCGGACGTCGGCCATTTTGGGCATGCCTCCGAAAAGCTATGCATAACCCAACCTGCGCTCTCGAACTCCATTAAAGGCCTTGAGAGGGAGCTTGGCTCGGACCTGTTCGAACGGACGAGCCGCAAAGTGGTGCTTACGTCATACGGCACCCGCTTTTATGCGCATGTAGTCAAAGCCCTTGGGGAACTGGAGCGGGCGGTTAACCTCCCCGCTCCAGTTTCCTTCAGTGAAAACCCCATCAGGATCGCAACTGTAGCATCAACGCAGCAAACATTTCTTCCTTCGTTGCTGGTCGAGTATGCGCAGGCCACGCGCCATACAACGGCTTTCGAGATTTTCGATGCGCACACATCGGCCGATTGCGCTATTTTGCTAGAGCAGGGAGACGCCGATTTGGCATTCTGCGCTAAACCAGCTGTTTCGGGGAGTGGTGTGTGGCTTCCGGTTCTTGCTCAAGAGCTCGTTATCGCTGTTAGTGCCGAGCATCCGCTTGCTGCGCGTTCAGTGGTTTCGCTTAGCGAGTTGCTGGACTATCCTCTTGTCTCTTATCGCAGGCCTTCAGCCATGTTCTATCCGGTGAAGGCGCTTACGGATTCTTTGGGCGCTCAATTCCAGGAGGCGTTCAACGACGAAGTGGGTGCCTCGCCTTATGTTGCGGCGAATACGCAGTGCATTGCCTTGCTGCTGAATACCGTTGAAGGATCGGTAAGGAATAAGATCCGATACATCCCCATACGCGAGCTGAGCCAGGCATTTCATATGGTGGGCTTGTATTATGCCCAAGCTTCGCTTGCTAACGAGAGCGTTGCGCTTTTCGTGGAGTATCTTGAGCGGACATATTCTTCGCTTCAAGAGATCGTCCCCATGGAGAATTTCCTCATGGTTGGAGCATGATATGCGGGCTTGCGTGCGCTGTCGGTTGCGTGAGGCGTTGTTCTCTATCGAGAGCTCGTAGTTATCGCCGGCCAGTTTGACATGCGTTTCCCCAGGTTTTGGTTGTTTTCGATACGGGGCGCTCTTGCCCAGCCCGAGGTAGGC
>CAVHFE010000164.1:0-2812 GCA_963635145.1 Oscillospiraceae bacterium | reverse complement strand
CCGACGCGGGCGACACCGTTATCGTGATGCCCATCGACACCTACGCCGACCAGGCTTACTACGACGGTATCGTCAAACTGGACGAAGCCGTGCAGTCCGATTTTGCCGAGCTGGTGCTGCTGGGCGTTACGCCTACCTACCCCTCCGAGAAGTACGGCTACATCGTGCCGGAGACGCCCGAGGGCGACCTGCGCCGCGTGGCCCGCTTCACCGAGAAGCCCGACGTGGATACGGCCAAGGGGCTTATCGCCCAGGGTGCGCTCTGGAACTGCGGCGTGTTCGCGTTCAGGCTGGGCTACCTGACTGAGCTTGCCGGCAAGTACCTGCCGCTCGACGGCTTCGACGAGTTCCGTTCCCGCTATGCGGAGCTTCCCAAGAACTCCTTCGACTACGAGGTGGTGGAGAAGGCCAAGTCCGTCGCTTGCGTGCCCTACTCTGGCGAGTGGAAGGACCTGGGCACCTGGAACACGCTGACCGACGAGATGGCCGACGAGACTGCGGGTCGCGTCGTCGTGGACACCAAGACCTGCGAGAACGTCCACGTCATCAACGAGACGGGCCTTCCCATGGTGGTGGCCGGCCTCAAGGACGCTGTCGTGGTCGCCACGCCCGACGGCATCCTGGCGACCGGCAAGGAGGCGTCCGCCAACATCAAGAAGCAGGTTGCCGAGGCCGCCGAGAGCCGCCCGATGTACGAGCAGCGCCGCTGGGGCGAATACCGCGTCCTCGACTCCAGCGTGTTCCCCGACGGGGCAAAGGCTCTGACCAAGGAGCTAATCGTGCGCGACGGCAAGCAACTGAGCTACCAGCGACACCAGCATCGCAGCGAGGTGTGGACTGTGGTGTCCGGCGCCGGCGAGGTGGTGCTGGACGGCGTGGTCCAGGAAGTTTCTGCCGGTTCCGTTGTGAACTTCGCTGCCGGTGTGATGCATGCCGCGCGCGCCAAGGGTGACGACCTGCACATCATCGAGGTGCAGCAGGGTGACATTTTGGTTGAGGAAGATATCGAGCGCTTCGGGAACTTCTGGGAGGCTCGTTAATGACTGACCAGCGAACCGATAGGGTGCCTTTCCTCGGCACCGTGTTCGACAACGTGTCGTTCGCCGACGTCTGCCGGGTGGTGGACGAGCATGTGGCAGGGCGCGCACCGGGCTACATGATGTCGCTCAACCTGGACATCCTGATCCGCGCGGACAAGGACGCCGCCTTCTCCGCGGCGCTCGACGGCGCCGACCTCGTCCTCATGGACAGCGCGCCGCTCATCAAGGTTGCCGCCAAGCGCGGGGTTGCCTGCAAGGAGAAACTTTCCGGCTCCGACCTGATGCCGCGCATCTGCGAGCATGCTGCGAGCAAGGGCTATACCTGCGCCATCGTCGGCGGCATGCCCGGCGTGCCGGAAAAGGCCGCCGAGGAGCTTGCAAAGCGCTATCCCGGCCTGACCTTTGCGGGTGCGCTCTCTCCCGACTACGGGTTTGAGAAGGACGCTGCCAAGCTTGCGGCGACTCTCAGGCAGATAGCCGACTGCGACGCGGACATCGTGTTTCTGTGCCTAGGCGAGCCGAAGAGCGGGCTTCTTGTCCACGAGCATCTTTCCGAGATGGGGCATCCCTTTGTCTTCAATGTCGGCGCTGCGGTGGACTTCGCCGCTGGCAATGTGAGCCGTGCGCCTAAGTGGATGCAGGATCACAGCCTTGAGTGGCTGTATCGCTTCGGCCAGGAACCCAAGCGCCTGTTCAAACGCTATTTCGTGGACAGCTGGCATTTCCTGGCGATTGTGCGCAGGAATCCCGCAGACCGTTAAACCGACTATTTTTGAATTGGAGGAGATCGATGGGCCTCAAGACATATGCGATGAAAGCGAAGAACGGCTACTACTGGTGGCTGGACAAGCTGAACAAGCCTGCCTACATCCGTAAGTACCCCAAGTACCTGCGTAAGCTGGGCGTGAAGATCAACGAGAACCCCGGTGACTGCTGGATCAGCCCCACGATCTTCCTCGACTCGGCGGGCTACGACATGATCGAGATCGGCGATGACTGCACCATCTCGTTCGACGTGGTCATCCTCATCCACGACTACAGCATCAACAACGCCTTCAGGGTTATCGGTGAGCCTGTGGGCGAGAAGCACCGTCTGATCAAGCGTCCTGTGAAGATCGGCAATAACTGCTTCATAGGCGCGCGGGCGATCATCATGCCGGGCGCCGTCCTGGGGGACAACTGCATCGTCGGGTCCGGCGCGGTCGTGCGCGGGCACATCCCTGCGGGCTCCATTGTGAGCGGCAACCCTGCGACCGTGATCGCGCAAGTGGAGGACTTCGCGAAGAAGCATCAGGAACGGCAAGATTTCAACTTGGACTTCAGATAAACGGCAGGGAGAAATTATTTATGGCAAAACCGTCCATGCTGACTTCCGTCGACTTTAGAAGCTGTTCTCGGAATGTGTTCGATCGCAGCGTAATAGGTCTGTCTCTTGATAAAGGGAATGAAATGGCTTTCTTATGCGCAGCCAATCTGCCGTATAGCGATGCGCCCATTAGCAGGCTAACCGAAATCATGCGGGGAGGCATTTCGCAATGATCCGCGTTCTTCATATCATCCAGCAGCTTGGCCCTGGCATTGGTGGCGTTAGGACTTTTGTTTCCACTATGCTCGATTGCGATGCGCCTGACATCGAGCAGAGCGTTCTTTCCGTCGGGCGTGTTGAGGGTGAAAGATTCGGCCGTTTTTACGGTCCCTTGATTGACGAGTATAACTCCATGGCGGTGGGGACCCTTGGAACCAGGCGACTCAGGGCTTTTTTGAATGAGCAC
>CAVHFE010000163.1:0-2825 GCA_963635145.1 Oscillospiraceae bacterium | reverse complement strand
CGCTACCCCAACCCATCCCTAAGGTGCTTGACCCCAACAGCACCTCTCCCCTACAGAAGGAGCCGCGATCCCCTGCGGCTCCTTCCTCTTTTTTTGGGACTCGGGAATCACAGGCTTAATAAGGTAAAATAGTTCTAATAAATAGGTTCAGATGGCTTTGCCTATCGTGCGCAACAGCTCAACGGAACCGCACCTGCCGCCTATGAACAAGGAGGGACCTGTTTTGGCTATCAGGAAGAAGCTCATGGTTTTCATGGGCACGGTATTTGCGATGGCGCTTTTGGCACTGCCCGCTACCGCATTTGCTGACACCACCATCACGCAGCAAGACGTGGATGACCAAAAAGGCGTCTACACAATCAGTGGAGAGGACACCTACGTCCTAGGAGAAGACATCCAGGGCGCAATCAAGATCGAAAGCCGTGCATCCGTCACTCTCGACCTGGGAGGCCACAGCATAACCACTCCCGCTTCGGCAGAAGCTAACACTGTTTCGGTGAACTCTGCCTACAGCATCGACATCAAAAACGGCTCCTTGATCCAGCAGAATCCAAAGTATGGCGCTTTACGCGTTAACTCCCGTAGCCTCGTTTACCTAACAACAGCCAGCATCGAGTCGAAGAACCACTTCTGCATCGATGTTGAAGAAGGCAGCGTTTATATCAAAAGCGGCACCAGCTGCAAGGTCACCAACACAGAAGGCTCCGATGAGTCCGTAGTGCGCATCTCGGACAGGCAGTACTCGTCTGGAATAATTTTCGTTGAGGGCGGCACGCTCACCAATGAAGGCGGGACGAAGATCGCATCCGACGGTAATGGCTCCAGCGCCAGCAGGGTAACGGTTTCCGCGGGCACCTTCTCGCACTTGCCAAACACCACGTACGCATCTGGAACGGCAGCGCTTGGCAAGAGCGATGGCACCTACTCCGTCATCAACGCTGATGACGTGTATCCGCAAGCAAAATATGTGGTTCGCATAAAAGATGCTCCGCAAACGGTGTACTTCGCTGAAGGCGCGAAGACCCAGGCAGAAGCCTTCGCAAAAGCACAGGGATCCGAGGTGAGCTCCGTCTTCACGGTTTCCTTCTGCGATTCCGATGGCTCGAAGCTCTCTGGTAACGCCTACAAGGACCAGTACATCATCGATGGCGACCTCGCAAACAAGCCCGCCAACCCCACGAAGGCAAAGTACAAATTCCAGTATTGGACGCTTGACGGCGCCACCGAGTACGACTTCGCAACCCCCATCGACAAGGACACAACCCTTACTGCCTCTTGGGAGAGCACTGACCCGGTAGCGAAGATCGGCGATAAATCCTACAGCTCCCTTCAGGATGCCATCGACGTCGTGAAAGACGGCGAGACCATCACCCTGCTTACCGACACTGCCGAAACCGCGGTGGTCGATGGCGGCAAATTCACCATCGACCTTAACGGGAATACCCTGACCTCCGGCACCGATGAAGGCACCTACGGCGACGATTGCCTTGACGTAACCGGCCCAGCCGAGCTTACCGTCAAAAACGGCTCGATCGAGGCCGACGATGACGGCATCTACATCGTCGACAGCAATGCCAACGTCACCATTGACGACGTCAAGATCAGCGGCGGAGCCGACGCCATCAACGCCTCCAAAGGCACGTTGACCGTCCTTAAAGGCGAATTCAATGGAACCGGCACCGAAGGATCCTATGGCCTTTATTGCGTAGACAGCAAGGTGACCATTGAAGACGGGTCGTTCGCCGCGAGCTTGTACGGCATCTACGTCTCCGGAAAGAGCAACCTCACCATCAACGGGGGCACGTTCGGAAGCGCCACTGGCGAGTATGCATTGGAGCTCACGAACGGCACTGCTACCATCAACGGGGGCACGTTCAACAATTCCATCGAGACCTATTCGACCAAGGCGAATCTGACCGTCAACGCAGGTATGTACACCGACTACAGCCCCGCCCCGTTCGTTGCTGAGGGCAAGGTGCTCCTGCAATACGCAGACCACAACTACAAGGTTGCCGACCAGGCCACGGCAAAGTCCCAGGCCAAGTGGGTTGTTTCCAGCACGAAGGGCAGCAACGCCTTCAAGGCCTACTTCCTTACCGAAAGCGACGCCAAGGCCGCGTATGACGAGTACCTGAAGAACGACCCGGATGCAACCATCAAGGCCATCTACCACGTGGAATTCGTCTCCAAGGACAGCACCGTCGAGACCCGCTACCTTGAGGAAGGCGAGGCCGTGGGCGCGCTGCCCGCCGGCGAAGAGATCGACGGTTACAGCTTCCTTGGCTGGTACAAGGGCGGCGAGTGCGCCGAAGCCAACAAGCTCACCGAGAGCAGCACGCTCACCAGCGACGTGAAGGCCGTTGCCTTCTGGGAGAAGAACGATGGCGGCAACCCGGATCCTGATCCCGTTACCCCGAGCGATCCGGACAAGGTCAAGCCCAGCGGTTCTGACGACTCCGACGACAATGGCTCCAACGGCTCCGGCAACGACGGCAACGACGCCGACGGCTCCAAGCAGAACCCCAAGACCGGCGATGACGACCTCGCGGCCGTAGGGTTCGCGGCCCTCGGCTCCGCCGCGCTTGCCGCCGCAGTGGCCCGCCGCCGCAATGCGGAGTAAGAGCAAAGCCGCATAGCCCGACATAAGCCCAATCTGCACAGGGCGACTCGCCAACTAGCGAGTCGCCCTTTTGTTTGCAGTGACAAATCGTGCTAGCAAGGCAAAGTTGAGGCGCGCCTGACCTGGGGAGTGCCGCGGCTTCGCCCCATGCCCTTATGATAAGCTGGTGAAAACCGCACTTCAGGGGAAGGAAACCCGATGCCCT
>CAVHFE010000162.1:0-2831 GCA_963635145.1 Oscillospiraceae bacterium | reverse complement strand
TAACTCGCTTGTCGGTATGGACGGAAAGGTTCCCGAGTTTGTTGACGCCCAGAAGTGGCCTCCACACGCGCTCGTCGAGACACTGCTTGAAAGAGTACTCATGAAGCAGGGAGGCTAGGTTGTCCTTGTACGGCATGCTGATAGAGGAATCGGCGGCATATACCCACTTCACCGCCAGCTCCAGCGCCTTGCGGCACCCCACAGCGCACATGGCAGGAGAAGTGGCGAAGATCTTCTCCGCCTCGACGCATGCATCGGCAAAGAGGTCGTAGTAGCCGTTCTGCTCTTTGAGAAAATCGAAGTTCATAAGATATCGCTTTCTTCGAACCCGCAATCGTCATTTCCGCCCCCATGCTGCAGGGCAAACATGGTCTTTTGATTCTCTATTTCCGCACGCAGTTCGTCTTCACTTGGCAAATACAGCTTGTACTTCGAGGCAAACAGATGCTTGTTGTCGTGCAGCACCGAATAACGCGCAATGGTATCGCTCGTCTCGGAACAAAGGACGATTCCCAACGTAGGATTGTCGCCTTCGCCGCGTTTAAGGTCGTCGTACATGCGAACATACATGTCCATTTGGCCAACGTCCTGATGAGTGATCTTGCTGGTCTTGAGATCGATAAGAACGAAACACTTCAAGATATAGTTGTAGAAAACAAGGTCGATATAGAAATCATCGATATCGGTTTTAACGCGCTGCTGTCGTGCCACAAAGGCATACCCTTTTCCAAGCTCCATTAGGAACTTCTGCAAATTGGAGATAATAGCCTCTTCCAAATCGCTTTCGAGATATTCCTTATCCTGTGGTACACCAAGGAACTCGGCGATTACTGGATTCTTGATGAACTCCAGGTGATCACTTTGAAGTTCACGAGTCTTAAGCTCCATCTCTTCTTCGACAGGCTTGGTGTTTTGAGATGCAAGAAGACGCTCGTAGTACAGGGTGCTGACGTTACGATCAAGCGTACGCACGCTCCAACCTTGGCTTACGGCTTCCTTTTCGTACCACGTGCGAGCATCGCCATTGGTCACGCGAAGAAGCACCAGGTAATGCGACCATGAAAGAAGATCGGCAGATTGTCGCGACAGTGTCGCGACAATCTCTGGGTAAGCTCTATAGAACTGAACATAGCGATAGAGGTTAGAACGAGTGAACCCTTTTCCAAAACTTGCGGTTAGACGTCTTGCGAGGTCGGAAATCACCTTCTTGCCGTAGTCGGCATGATCGGCTCCAGACAATTCTTCTTCGGCTATACGCTTGCCCAGAAGCCAGTTTCGCCTCACAAGCGCTACGTTTACCGCCTTACAGGTGAAAGAGCGGGATTGTTCGACGATCATCTTGGCATCCTCGAAAAGATCTCCGCTATTGGAATGCCCTATTTCACCTGCAGCCGCCATAATGGCCGCGCTATTGCTTGCTTCGTCCATAACATCCCCTGCCCCGAAACGTCCCTAAACAAGACCACCAAGTCCTTAAAGGTTTAACTACCGCCCTTCCTGCTCTTCAGGAAAGAAGCTGGAGGTCATATTTGCTCCTACCAAATCAGCCAACTTGCGCAACAAGCTGTTGCACTTTTGCGTTGCCGGCTGATTTGCGCAGACGGCATCTGCGCAAATGGCCAATCGCACTCGCAGACCATAGCCATCTGAATGTTCCCAGCCTTCGCAGCTTCGTTGACCAACTCCTCAGACATAAGCTGCTCCTATCCAAAATAATCCTGTGCCAAGCTGTCGTAGAGCGTTTGCAGCTTTTCAATCTGCTGCTGGGCGACAAATCGCGATTTGTCGACCTGGCGGACAAAGGAAGCAAAGCTATCCTGCAGCTGTATTGGTGGCACCGGCATCTTGAAGCTGCGCAATGCATTTTTGTTGACCTTGGGCATCTGCGCGCGCCCAGATAGCGGCAGAACATGATCGAGAAATATACGGGAGCGCATCACCTCAGCCAAAAAGACGCGGTTGCACTTACCGGCAATCGGAAGTATCGGATAGGCATCTGCTGAGCAGACCCCGTCAAAGTTAGGAAGAGCCACTTTGTTCAGCGCTGGACGTATTTTGCTGTAGATAAGATGCTCTGCGGTGAAAGGATATTTCCCGCTAATGATTCCGTCTTCCTTGACCGTGCGATATCCGGCTAAATGGCCAGTACCGGCTTCGATGCTATCAATACCTATATGGGGCTTATCGGCATACGGCTCAAGGTCATTTGCCATATGAGTGTCTATAATCGCGAACGCTTCAAATGGTTCTACCTGCCAGCCATTTGCATTTGCTTTCAGATCCCCGAACATCTCGACAAACCGGGATTTGACGAGCTGGTCAAGCTGCTCGATTTGCTGATTAGCTTGGGCAATTTGATTAAGAATGCTATCAAGCCTTGCAACAATTTCTATTTGATCAGCTGCGTTGTAGGTCTTGAAAGTCGCGGCTTTGAGCAGCTTAAAATGCCTGCTGTACCCCAGATTTTCAATTGGTGTTGCCTTTAATGCATGCCACCAAAATCGTGTGTTATCGGATAGCTTGGGCTTAAGAATCTTTACGCCATCAGCGCCAGCGAAAAACGGTTCCTCGATGTACTTCACGCATCTCGTATGATCACCAAACACTATGGCTGGAACGTCGTTAAACAGCCCGGCTTCATCATCAGAGTAACCGGCAATCAATTCTTGCCCTTGGTCGACAATCGGATGCACCCCGTATTCTGCATACTGGTTCTGCTTGAACTTCTTGACCCCGCGCGAGACCTCGCTGAATGCATCGACAAAAGGTACTCTTTCCCCGACAAATTGGGGTTTGTTACTCATTCGAATCACCGCCAAGCATGCGGCGCA
>CAVHFE010000161.1:0-2865 GCA_963635145.1 Oscillospiraceae bacterium | reverse complement strand
TCGGCCTTCCATGGATGCGTACCTTTCGCGTCGGCCTTGTTGCGTCTGAAGATGGTCCCCTCTATGGTCGGCGTGGAGAAGGTGATGGAATCGCCCTTTGTCGCAAGAGATGCGGCAGGGACGCCGAACAATACCCTGTAAAGCCAGAAGTATTTGTATTTCCCGTTCGCCTTCTTCGCCCTGAAGCCGATAGCCACGTAAGGCGCGGAGTCCTCGCTCCTAGAGATCAGCACGCCGTTTGAATCGACGGTCGCACCGACTAGCGCGGCGGCGACTGCGCTTCCGATGTCATCGACTCCGAGTGAGATGGTTCCGCTCTTGAATTCCTTCACCGCTTCGGCCTGCCCGTCGTCCGCGAAGAGCGTGGCTTCGTTGAGCTCGATGGAAAGCTCCGCGGAGATGGCCTTCGCAAGCTGGACGGGAGTTCCGTAGGTTTCGTCACCGGAAGTCCCTTCGGTGATCGGCGCGTAATAAAGTTTGTCTAAACCGATTGTTGCCATTAGTTCGTTTCCTCCAATTCATAGGTTTTGGCTACGTCTATTGTGTACTGATAGTAGCCCGTATCAGTGTCGTAACCGTTGTATCTCCTGTCGGTTATGTAGAAATAATTCGATAGGAGCCTTGCGGTCGCCTGGTTCTTGATCTGCAGGTAATTGCCCTTCGAATAGATGGAGATGCGAAGCTCCTGCTCATCCGTCTGGGGTTGGTCATCCGCGTTCAGCGGGAAGGAATCGGATAGCGGCACCAGGACGATGTAGCTGTCCGGCGCGGTGTCTTTGAAGACTCCAGTCTCGATGGGTATTCCTAGCGGAGCCAAGAGCTCCTTTGCTTCTGATAAGATGTTCATATCTTGTCTATCTCCTCCTCCAATGTCTTCGTCATCGTTTCGATGCATTGCTTCTTGCTAGCCGTTTTGGCTGGCTTCAGGAAGGGCTTCGCCGGCTGGTTGTGCTTCCCGTACTCGATGATGTTCGCCACCATCGCATTCGAGGCTCCGTCTTTCCTCGGCTCAGCAAAGCCCACCTTGATGTTCGGGTTGCCGTCTTTGTCGGTCCGGACGCCCGAAATGCCAAGCGAGGAGACGAGCTCGCCGCTCGACTTGCCGCTCAGTACCCCCTCAAGATTCGATTTCACCTTTTCGAGGACCACCTCTCCGCCAGCCTCAAGCACCGTTTCGGAAACCTCATCCATCCTGCTTCCGAGCTTGGATAGCTTTCTGAGCAGGTCCTCTGGGAGCTTGTAGGTGCATTTAGCCATTGCTGGACACCACCTTTTTCGCGAGCACCTCTATGTACATGTCCCTGCCTTTGACGTTCTCGACGGAGAGGATGTCATAGCGTTCGTTCTCATAGATTATGTATTGCTTTGTGGTAACCGTTATATTCGGCAATTTCCTGAACCTGAAGAGCTCCGTAGCCTCCGAGAAAGCCGCCAGATTGGCCCACTTCTCGCTTCCGTGCCTGCCTTCGACGAACACTCGGATGTCCGCCAGAACCTCGACGGTGCGGCCAGAAAAGCCCTCAGAATCGATCATGTTAGAAAGGATGCAAAGCTTTGCTTTCTTGTTCATCAAACCAAGTCCCATGGCATCACACCTTCCAATCCCTGTCGAGCCTCAACAGTAGGTTCACCGTCCTGAACACCTGCTCTCCGGCGTTAACGTTGTCCGCGAAGAAGCCGCCGGTCGAGCCATCCCTGCTTTCGTAGAAATGGCTCGCCAGCATGATGATCGCCTGCTTGGTCGTCTCTGGGCAGGCATTCGTCTCGTAGTATTTCTCAGCGACGTGCTGATAGCTTTCCGCATAAGAGATGGCGGCAGCGATGAGGCTCGTGATCAGACTGTCATCGTCGTTGAATGTTATGATTAGGTTTTCCTTCACCTTCGGTAATAATTCACTCGCGGTCATCGCCGTCGCCTCCCTTTTTCTGATTAGGATCCGCTCTTTTGCACGAGAACCTTGATGGCTTCTGGAAGGATGAGTTTTCCGTCAACTCTCTGGGTCGCGACGAAGCCTGTTTGATCGGTCGCGGCGTAAAGCTCGGAAAGCTTCTTGAAGTTTCTGCCCTGTCTGTCGGCGATCCAGTAATAGCCGAAGTCGCCGAATGCTACGGTCTTCTTTCCGGCCGCGATTGTGGGGACGTAGGAAGATGTGTAGACAGGTCTTCCGAGCAATGTGTCTGGGGTTCCAGCGGTCAATGCCGGCTGCCACAAATAGTTGCCGTTGTTGTCCTTGAGCTTTCTGATGGCCTTGACCGTGGAGTCGTTCATGACCCATACGGCGTTCTTTCTGTATGGCGCGTTGAGAGAGTAGAAAAGGTCGATGATCTCGTCGGCCGTGATCGCGGTCGCGCTTGCTGCGGTAACCCCAGTGTCGGCCCCACCGGTCTTGTTGAAGATGCCGATGGGCTTTCCAACGCCGTCGCCGTTGAAGAATGCGTCCTCTTCCTTGTTTCCGATGCGTCTTCCGAATTCCTTTGAGATGTAGCTTTCAAGGTCGAATACGGAATCGCTCAAAAGTTCGTTGGAGACCTTGATTAAAGTTCCAAGCTTATAGGCGCCGATGGAGACCTGGCTGAATGCATCGTCGCTTTCGGAGATGGTTCCTTCCTCGTCGACCCAGGATGCGCTGCCTTTTGTGGCGACGACTGGGATCTTTCTGTCGCCGCTTGATGTGGTGATGACGTGGGCGAGCTTTCTGAAGATGTTCTCCTCTTCCAATGCCTCGACGAGTGTCTTCTCGAATTCGTCTGGGACGAGGTAACCGCCTTCGGAATCGGTGCCTTCTTGAAGGGCGTTCGCGACTTCTGGGCGGATGGTCTTGGTTCTCATGGCGTTCCAGAAGGATTTTCTGTAGGCTTTGGAGC
>CAVHFE010000160.1:0-2880 GCA_963635145.1 Oscillospiraceae bacterium | reverse complement strand
CGTTGAAATAGTGATGGAAAATGAGCCGGGGTTTGAGATTTATATCAAAGAAGGGATTCCGCTAAATAACAACGATGGCAATGCTGCTTCGAAGTATGGGGTCGATATAAAAAAGAAAACAAGCGCGCAAGAGGCGAAGAAAAAAGACCCTTCGATCGGAAAAAAGATCAGAGACTTCATGTGTGCCGAATATTACGATGTTCGAACATTCGGCGCGGTTATGACAGGGCTTAATACTAAGGATATGCAGGCGTTGAATTGCGGACAGGTACGAGGGCCCGTCCAGCTGACTTTCGCAAAGAGCGTCGACCCAGTTATTCCTATGAGCATTGGCTTGACTCGAGTGACAGGCGCTACGGAAAAGGGTACAGAAGATCGTTCAGAACGTATGGGCCAGAAATACATCATTCCTTATGGTCTTTATCGCTACGAAGGCTTTGTGTCAGCGAACCTTGCACGGAAAACTACC
The DNA here is from genome assembly GCA_963635145.1 of Oscillospiraceae bacterium. Classification (GTDB taxonomy): domain Bacteria; phylum Actinomycetota; class Coriobacteriia; order Coriobacteriales; family Eggerthellaceae; genus Anaerotardibacter. The sequence continues at coordinate 2,411 of CAVHFE010000160.1, read as the reverse complement.
GGTTTCTCTGAAGAAGATGCTGCCATATTATGGGATGCCATTATCAACATGTTTGAACATGACCATTCTGCTGTTCGCGGGAAGATGGTTGTACGTTCTCTTATTGTTTTTAAACATGCATCTGAATTGGGGAATGCGCCCTCGTACAAGCTGTTTGACGCAGTGAGCATTCAAAAGAAGCCCGGTATCGAAGCCCCGCGCTCGTTTAAAGACTATGAGGATGTCATTATCAATGAAGCGGCGATTCCTGAAGGTGTCGAGGTTATCTGTAAGTTGTAGGAGCGGACATGTATTCGGATGAAGAGTTCCTTGCGCTTTCGGGCATTCAGCATTTTGCATTCTGTCGTAGGCAGTGGGCACTTATCCATGTAGAGCAACGCTGGCGCGAAAACTACCTGACCGCATCCGGTCAGGTGGCACACCAACGAACCCATGATGCAGAGATACGGGAGCGTCGCGGTTCGCTGCTCGTTGTGCGGGGACTCTTCGTCCGGTCATGCGAGCTGGGCCTTTCTGGTATATGTGATGTTGTGGAGTTTCGGGAGGATCCCAGGGGCGTTCCTCTGGCGGGCGAGAGGGGCATATGGAAGCCTATCCCTGTTGAGTACAAGAGGGGAAAATCGAAGGCTGATGATTGCGACCGGCTTCAGGTTTGCGCGCAGGCGATGTGCCTGGAGGAAATGCTCGGTTGCGACATCGACAGCGGCTTTTTGTTCTACAAGCAAACGCAGTCGCGTGAATCGGTTTTGTTTACCGATGATTTGCGAAAAGCCGTTCGAAGCGCGATCTCCGAGATGCACCAACTGTTTCAACGTGGGCATGTGCCTCAGGTGCGTAAGAGCAAGCACTGTTCGGCGTGCTCCTTAGCTGAAGAGTGCTTGCCTTTGTTGCAGCGGCGTTCGGCGCGAGGGTACATCGAGGATATGCTGGAGTGGTCGGAATGAAGAGGATCAAGAACACGTTGTACGTGTTTACTGAAGATGCGTACTTGACGCTTGACGGCGAGAACGTTGTTGCGAAACAAGGCGGCGATATGTTGGGGCGTGTTCCGTTGCATACGCTAGAGGGCATCAGCTTGTTCTCGTATGCAGGTGCAAGCCCTGCGTTGATGGGCGCATGCTGCGATCGAGGTATCCGACTGTCGTTCTTTTCGCCATCGGGACGGTATCTGGCCGATGCTCGGGGAGTGCATGCTGGTAATGTCCTTCTGAAAAAAGCCCAGTTCCGAGTTTCGGAAGATGAAAAGCTGTCTTTGGATGTTGCGAGACACTTCATTTTGGGCAAGGTGTTCAATTCACGCTGGGTGCTTGAAAGGGCTGTCCGGGACCATGACCTTCGCATCGATGGGGAAGCGGTAAGGCGTGCAATTGCTCATTTAGCCGAAGCTCTCGATGCGATTCGCACGTGCGATTCGCTTGACTCGTTGCGCGGGATCGAGGGCGATGCGGCTGCGGTTTATTATGCGGTTTTCGATGAGCTGATTTTGCGGAATAAGGATGACTTTTATTTCGTGGGGCGCTCGCGCCGCCCTCCAAAAGACCGAGTGAACGCAATGCTGTCGCTTTTCTATTCCGTGCTTGCTCGAGATTGCTCTTCGGCGCTTTTGGGGGTAGGGCTCGACCCAGCTGTTGGGCTGATGCATGTGGATAGGCCGGGGCGGGATTCCTTGGCGCTAGACTGTATGGAAGAGTTTCGGCCTATATTCGTTGATCGCTTCGTGCTGACTGCGATCAACAATCGTGTTGTGGATGCTTCTGATTTCGATGTTCGGGAAACGGGCGAGGTGCGTTTGTCGGATAAGGCGCGCAAAACGATGTTCAAAGCCTGGCAGGAAAGGAAGCGTGAACAGATCAAGCATCCATTTACAGCGGAAAAGCTTCCGCGTGGACTTGTCCCCAACGTTCAGGCGCAACTGTTGGCGAAGCATCTTCGTGGCGATTTAGATGCCTACCCGCCATTTTTATGGAAGTAGGGGGGGTCGGTTGTGGTTCTGATCACCTATGATATCGACACCACTGACGCTGTTGGCAGGAAGCGCTTGCGAAGGATAGCGAAAACCTGCGTCAATTATGGGCAGCGAGTTCAGGCCTCCGTATTCGAGTGCGATGTGGATGCTGCTACGCTGGTCGCATTGAAGGCGAAGCTTCTCGAAATAATGAACACGGATAAGGACAGTATCCGTTTCTATCATTTGGGCAATAATTGGCACGGCAAAGTGGAGCATTATGGCGCGAAGCCGAGCTATGACCCGGAAGGTTTTCTCTCGCTGTAGGTGCGAGCGTGAGGCGATCATTCGCTATTCAGGAGGTTCGCACCTGTCTTCTGGCCATTTTGAGACTGAATGATGATTTATTCGCACAATCAGGTCGATGCTCAATGATCGAACTCGCAATTAATGGGCTATATTGTGG
>CAVHFE010000159.1:0-2903 GCA_963635145.1 Oscillospiraceae bacterium | reverse complement strand
ATACCGTACTCCTTGAGGAGCTGAATGATTATCTGATATGGCTTGAGCTCTGTATACATTCCTATTTCCCGTCCTTAATCGCCCAAGGCTTGCGCAAGAAAGGCTCTCGCCTCCGCGCGCTTGGCGTCGAGCACACGCTGCACGGCGGCTCCATCGAACATCAGATCTGCGATCGCAACATCGCGGAAATCTGCGAGAAAGTGGTCTTCGAGACCTGTCATCTCAAGAAGATTCGCAATACGCCCCCCAAAGCGACCAGGAGCAATCGAGACGAATCTCTTCCCTAAATTTACCGAATAGGCAGTGCCATGGAACGAGTCGGTGATCACAACCTCCGCCCCAAGAAAAAGCGAAAGGAATCTACCCATGGAAGGACAGACCACAGCGATCTCCCCATGCCTGCGCTCATGGACGCCGTAGGCAATGCGAAGAACTTTCATCCCGGTGGAACGGGAAACGTCCTGCAAATATTTGTCGAATTCAGGGTTGCGGTTCAGCTGATACACCAGGATGTAAGGCTCCGTGCTTACCCAACCGTCGGCGATTCCTTGCCAATCCTCGGCCGCCAGCATGAGCGTGGGATCGACGACGGGCAATGCGCCATGCACGCCAATGGAATCCAGGATCTCCGCAGCCTCCTGCTCGCGGACGGAGATATGGGAATATCGGGTAAGCGCCTCGCGCATAGGCTCGACCTCCCAATCTTCGAGCTTCGATTTTCCGATGCTCGCCGCATATGCAATCCTGCGCTTCCCTTCTGGCGCAAACCCAAGGTAGAACGCCTTGTCGAAACCGCCGTTCCAGGTACTATTCCACACCTGGTCACTACCTGTGCAATAGATATCAGCCTCGGGCGTCGACTCCTGCAGCTCTTCGAATGAGTAATAACGGTTGGAGCCCAACTTGAGCTCGCCTTGACGGAATTCATCGAGCGGGGCGCGCCGCCGGGCAACCATCCTAGAAACCGGGATGCGAGCAAGCTGTTTCATGCCAGGGACTCTGAAGACGGGCATCTTATTTACGAGCTGCCCGTTAAGCGCACGGTCAACCTCGTTTCGGGGAATCGCGTCCTTGCGGTAATAGTCAATGATCTCGGGCTCGACACCGAGGCGCGAGAAAACGACCTGCGTAGCGTAGGTCTGAAGGCAAGAACCGTAGTTAGGCGAGTTGTGCAGAGTGATGATTCCGACTTTGCTGGGCATAAGCTCTATTTCCTAAGCAATTTCTTATACACGAACGCCCTGGCGCCATTGGGGATTAGACACGCCAAAGCATGAGGGAAGAACGAGGCCACAAAATCGACAGGCGAAAACCACCCCTCGCGCAGCTGCCCGCTCTTGAACCTCCATATATGGCCGAGATACTTCAGTCCTCCTCTGCGGGCATAGAAATCATCGCTCACGCGCATGGCCACAAGGGGCTCCCCCAGGTTTTCAGCGCGACATCCGCAAGCAAGCATCCTGTTAAATAAGTCCCAGTCCTCAAAAAACAAATACTGGGAGCTGTAGTTTCCCGCTTCCAACACCTTCGATTTTCTAAAGGTCATAGGCGGATGACGAAACGGGTTGCGCCTCTTGGAATACCTGACAATGGCGTCTGCGCCCTTAGGAAGCGTCGTTTCAGCAACGGGCTTGCTGGGCGACTCTACAAACTCAACGACGTCACTACCCACCATATCCAGCCCGCCATCAATGGCTGTAAGCTGCTTCTCCATACGATCGGATCGGGCAATGTCGTCCGTGTCCATGCGCGCAATGATCTCGTTAGAGCACGCAGGAACGCCCTGCGAAAGGGCATAGCCAAGGCCGTGATTCTCCGGATAGGCAACAAAGCTGAAGACTCCGGGATACTCGGAATCATACTTCTCGAGAACCGCCTCGAGCTCGGGAGTGAGAGGCCCATCCTTTACCATGACGATCTCATCAGGAGCAACGGTCTGCCCCAGAATGCTGTCCAGAGACTCAGCCAGCCACTCCGGCCGCTCTTTCGCATAAAGACTCATGAGAACACTGTAAGGTGGGTACGTCATGGCTATCGCCCCCGCGCCATAGCTTTAAAGGTCTTAACGAAGATTCGCGCGTCAAGCGCGAACGAGGCATGACGAACATAAAAAAGCTCACGACCCTGGCGATCACCGTTCTCCCAAGTCGCATCGTTGCGATCAGTAACTCCCCACCAACCAGTGATGCCCGGTTTGCAAGACAGCACCTCGTCACGAGCATTACCGAACTCGTAAGTCTCCTTCATAGTTACCGGACGTGGGCCGATAACAGACAGATCGCCTGCCAGTACGTTCAGGAACTGAGGCAACTCGTCGAGAGACGTGCGACGCAAGATACGCCCCACCTTAGTAATGCGAGGGTCGTCCAAAAGCTTCTGCTCGCGCTTCCACACGGCATACTGATCGGGAGTCATGTACTTCTGAGGATTGGTATGGGCGTCGGCCACCATGGAGCGAAGCTTGAAGATGCGGATGGGCTTGCCGCCCTGCCCCACACGCTCCTGGCGGAAAAGGGGATTGCCAGGCGACTCAATGGCGATAGCGGCCGCAGCAATGGCAACCGGGATTGCTACGATTACGCAAACCCCAGCGCTAAAAACGATGTCGAACGCCCGCTTGCAAACCAGGTAGCCCGCACCGCCCCTCTTGGGAGCAGCAGCACTAGGATCCGGCTCGGGAGCGACATAAGAAAACTGAGGCTGCACACCGGCCGCCTTTCCCTCGTCATTCCGCACAGGCTCGACAGCGACATAACGCCCCGTCGACTCAGCAACGTGCGCAGCACCAGCCCCAGATGTCAAAGCATCCCCAGTGGCCATCTCTATGCAGCCGCCAAGGCACCGCGGACCCGGTACTTGAAACCGCCCAGCTCAGGGGTATAATGGAAGGCGTCAGAACAAAG
>CAVHFE010000158.1:0-2962 GCA_963635145.1 Oscillospiraceae bacterium | reverse complement strand
CGCGAGCAAGGCGTCCGAGGCGACGGGTGTCTCTGAGGAACTTGCGAAGGACCAGCCGCTCGCGGGCCTCACGTTCGTGCTCACCGGCACGCTCGAGAACCGCTCGCGCTCCGAGGCGGGCGAGGCGCTCAAGCTCCTGGGAGCCAAGGTCTCGGGCAGCGTCTCCAAAAAGACGAGCTACGTGGTTGCGGGTCCCAAGGCGGGCTCAAAACTCGCCAAGGCCGAGCAGCTGGGCGTGCCCGTTCTCGACGAGGCCCAACTCGAGCAAATCCTCGCCACCGGCCAAGTGCCAGTAGGGGAATAGCAACCCAAAGCAATCCGCTTGGGACATCAAAAGCGGGTGTCCCGAGCGGAACCCTGTGAGGGCTGTTTGTCATGCAGCTGCTTTGCCAGCTTTCCGCGGTGTCAGTGGTGGCCTATACGCGAATCACGATGGCGCTTCAGCCTTATCGTCGATTAGGGCAAGCCCCAGGTTTCGTGCGATTATGTCGCATCTTTCGGTGAAGGTTGTCTTGTAGCTTGGACAATCAGCTGAGTGCAGCAGCTGTTTTCTGGGACATCCCCCTCCGCAAACGGGGAAGAAGGGGCAGCGCCCGCACTTGCTGTCCGCTAGCGAAAGATGATAACGATCGAGCTCATCTGCCTTTCTCGGCAGAGAAGGCCGCTCATCGATTTTTCCGAGAATATGGTTCATATGGTCGTTGCCCGCTAGGGGATATTCGGTGCAGCTGTATATGTTGCCCTCAGCCGAAATCAGCTCGCCCATCGTTGTCGACGCTAAGCACGGGGTATCTAGCTTCTGGAGTGGTAGCGTCTCCGTCTGGATGCCTTGTTGGGAGGCCAGAGCCAGGCATTTAACAACAACTCGGTCTACATCTCGCCTGTTAAGGCGATAGCCCTTGCTCGCTTCTCCCCACTCATATACAGGCATGAATTGGATGGCAAAATGCTTGTTGTGAGCCATGAAGCTTAGATCGGAAATCAGATCCTCGATCTCGCCGGCGTTCCTGTTCGTGATGTTGGCCCGGACGGTGATGATGAGGTCCGATGAATCTAAATCAATCTCTGAGGCTTTGCGCAGCGTGGCTCTGATGGCTTCATAAGAGGGCTTTCCCGAGACTAGCGGCCTGCTTAAATCGTGAGCGGTCCTATAACCGTCGAGGGTAATGACGAGTTCCGTTAGATGACTTTCTTTTACAAGCTTTTGAATCAGGCCTTGCGACAAGAGCGTTCCGTTGCTCGCCATGCTGCTGTTAAATGTAAAATCCATCAGCTGAGAGGCCTTTTCAATCCTGTGCGATATATCGAAGATGGCTTGAGCGTTTAAGAGCGGCTCGCCGCCGTACCATCGCAGCTCGATGCTGGACAGGTCATTGGCCTCGACTGAACGAATGATGTGCTCGGCAATTTTTCTGCACGTTTCCTCGTTCATGTTCAGCTTCCGATGGTTCTGGCCGCAATATCCGCAACGCATATTGCAGTCATGTGTGGTCATTATCGCGAAGGCTCCGACATGCCGGTTCGTCTGGAAAAGACGATTGATTGAACTCAGGCTTTCGCTTCGCGGGGAGTCGGAACGGATGATTCCGCGCCTTAAGAGTGACTCAAAGAGCTTGGAATCTGAACGCTTCGGAAGCACGGAGTCGATTGCTTTGCAATCGCTTTCCCTCAATAGGAGGAGGGAGGGGTCTGCCGAGTAATACAGCAACTTGTGAGGCGTGTTCTTATATCGGTAACGATGGCGTCCGATAACGGCATAGTTCGACCACCGAAATTCGCTGTCCATCGACAGCCCCCTTCATAACCTAGTCGCTAGAAGCAGATGCAGTTGTTAATCGAATCCGGCTGCCTTGAATCTGTCGTGAGGATGATCTCAGTAACGTCGGTCTCAGTAATAGACATGTTGGTCTCCTTAGGTTGTCTTGATTTACCGTGACGCGCGTCGGAACGGACTATAGGTCCAGCTGAATAGAAATACAAGAAAAATATTACAAAAATATTTGTGGTATACTGCCATTGTTTTGTTACGGAGAAAGGTCGGTGCGTAAATGCCAGAGATTAGCGAGATCAAAGCATTGTCCAACGACTTGAGGATGAGGATCTATCTGCTTCTTCGTGTGGAAGGCAAAAAGACGGTTGGCCAAATTTGCAGCGCTCTTTCGGTGCCGGTTGGGTCGGTGAGCTATCACATTTCGGTTCTTGAGTCGGCCGGTCTGGTCGAGAGAGCAGGCTCCTCCGATGGCGACAAGCGAAAGAGCTGGTGGAAGGCTCGTGAAGGTGGGGGGAGGCCAGAGCTCGACACCTCGGCCGAGGCTGAAAGCTATCAGCGCCAGGAGCAGGCCGTCTATAACGAGCTCTACAAGCACTATCTGTCGTGGCAGGCCGAGGAGGGCGGTGAGTCCTCGGTTCACGAAAAACGGCACGACGGCGTGTTCAATCTCACGCAGGGCGAAATGAGGGGGCTCGCTTCCGACATCGACGCCCTCTTTGAGAAATGGCAGCGTGTGGAGGAATCGCATGACGGTTCGGAGGCGACTGATCGCATCTACGTTCTTTCCCATGCGTTTAAATGGCTTGCGTAACAGGGCGCGAAAATGAAGCCGATGCCTGCCTGGTTCGCCTCTGATGCCGCCGCCGTCGCGGCGGTTTCGCTGCAGCCCATTTATGTCATGCTCGCGGCCCGAGGTCTTGGGGCCGATTCATACGCGGCAGGGTTGATCGCATCGGTCTCAGTTTTCGTTAAGCTCGTTTCGGGTGTCGCGGGGGGCGTGGTTGCCGATGTGGGAGATCGGCGAACCCTCATGATTGCATCTGGTGCGCTGCAGGCGGGAATTTGGTCGTTATTTGTCCTGGTTTTGGCTTTGCATCTTGTAGATCCGATCATATTCGGCGCGTTTGTCATCGGGTCTTCTCTCATCTGGGGCCTGTTGGGTGGTGCTGCGGATGCGGCGCTCCGCGGAAT
>CAVHFE010000157.1:0-2966 GCA_963635145.1 Oscillospiraceae bacterium | reverse complement strand
CCAAGCTGCGCATGCTGAAGAGCGACCTGGAGTACACGCCGCTGGAGTTCTTCGCCTCCACCGAGGCCAACGGCGCCGAGGATTCCTTCGATTCGCAGGCTTACCTGATCAAGAAGGCGCGCGACGACTACCATCGCTCCGTGGAGCTGCGCGAAGAGGAGGCCGCTCGCAAGGCCGAGATAGCCCGCATCGAGCGCATCAAGGCCGCCAAGAAGGAAGAGGAAGAGGCCGCTGCTGCCGCGAAGGCCAACGAGGAAGCAGAAGCCGCTGCTCAGGCGGCGGAAGCTGCGGCACGCGAGGCCGAGGCCGCAAAGGCTGCTGAGGTGGCCGAGTCGGCTGCTGCAGCTGAGCCCGCTGAGGCGGAACAGACCGCCGAGGTCGAGTTCAAGGCATCGCCCGTCATGCCCGATCCGGCACCCGTGAAGGAGCCGGCCGCACCTGCGCCTGAGCCGGCAGCGCAGCCCGAAACGAAGGTACCTGCGCATGCCGCAAGCGCACCCGCCGGCATCGAAGAGGTTGAGCCCGGCGTGGCTGGCCCCATCGGCACCCCGAGCGCACCCGCTGCGGCACCTGCACCCGCCCCGGCTCCCGAGCCTGAGGTTCTTCCTGCTACCGAGCAGTCCCAGGCCGCGCCCCAGCAGGACACGCAGGCCATCCAGCTGGTACCGAAGAAGGCCAGCCTGTGGCAGCGCATCAAGTTCCTGTTCACCGGCAGGCTGTAGCGCAAGCAGCTAGGAACCCACCGGAACTGAACGCGCAAACCCGATAGAAGCAAGCGAGCCCGACAACCGTCGGGCTCGCTTTGGTTTGCGGCTCGTTCGGGCTTAAGGCCGATGGCCGGCAGCCCGACAATCCAGCGTTCTGATGGCGAGCAAAGGAACCTTTCCCACGCCAGATCGTTACCCAGCATCTTGAAGCGTCCAGCCGCAGCAGGGCGGCTCTGCCTTTTCCGAAGTTCGCCTGCAGCCCCTTCGGCATAGCCGGCAGACAGCTAACTTTCTTGCTCCAGGGACGAAAGCAGCGATTCCACCTTTGCTTCCAGCTCTTCGATGAGCTCCTTGTTCATATCCAGCACCTTTTGCAGGTCTTCCGGGGTTGCACCCTCTACGTGGTAGCCGGCAGTGGCTGCGCAGGGCATGCCGAAGCGGGTGGCCAAGGCGGCGGCGATATCGTGGGCAGGAATCTCGTCCCTGTGGCAGGGAACGGCCAGCAAGCTCACCGTTGCGGTACGGCCAGGCTCCGGCCGGGGAATGGCCTGCGCGGTAGCGCCCACATGGGCATAGCCGGGTGTGCAGGCGAACACCACGATGCCCCGTGGCGTGGCGGTAACCACGGCTTCCAGCCTGAACTTCCCCTGCCCTACGGCAACGGTTGCGGTGCGGTATCCCATGGCATCCCCTTCGAACGAAACGTACCAGCGCCCGCAAGCGCGGCGCAGATTAAGCTTGCCAACAACAAACTAAACGACCACAGCGGCCACGCAGCATCTACAAATAGTTCTCTTTCATTGGCACTAGCGCCCCATTGCTCTTTATTGCAGAATCAATCGATTCAGATCCGTCATAAAGCGCCGCCGGTAGCAATACTGGAATACAAATTATGAGCGCATACGAATATCGAAAATAGCAAAGCGGTGAGAGCAAATATGTGAGCAGAAGACCAAGAACGATTAAAAATGCAAACCCCGCATATCTCCTTTTGCCCAAAAGAGCAATTACAAGAAGGGTCAAAAAGATCCAAGTATATGCTCCCGTATCAAGCAATAGGTTTAAAACGGGAACTTTGCTCCACTCTCCATTTGAGATGATTGACCCTACAGCCTTATCCAGCTCGGGAAATAAGCTAATCCTCTTTATCTCGACAAACTCACCGTCGTAGTCAAGTTCCTGGAGAGTTGAGTATTTTACATAGGCATGGTACATCCTCCAGTCGGGATACTCCTTCAATGGATACCACCATCCCAAAGTGTTCATCATGAAGGCATCTCTATAGTTCCCTATATTCTTCACGCCAATGTGAACGTAGAAACCAATATAGCCTGGCAAATCACCGTTGACAGCCTCTACGCTCAACCTTCCTTTTGCCTGATCGGAGATCTCCTGTCCATCCCAATACCATGAGGCGTCATCAGCTGTTATCCCTGGATAAAAATGCTCTAGCGTGTTCTTCTCGTCTTCGGTAAAGCCATCTTGATTATTGGCATACGACCTAGCGAGCTGCTGAGAGGGGACGCTCATCATTTCCCGGATGGAGCTACCTGAGTCGACAACGCCAACTGCTTTATATACTGGACCAACGATGATTAGCGTTATCAAAATGGGAGAGACGATTAAACCAAGTACATCCATCCTTTTTCTTTTTAAAAAGAAAAAGGATGCACAGAGCACAGCGAATGCGTACAGATACACCCCATTGTTTCTCATGAGACACATCAAAACAACGAAAGCGACAAATCGAATTCCGTCCTTTAGCTTGAGGGCTCTACCGGAGCATGCCCTTTCGCTAATATGCAACGCCTCGATTATGCTCAACAGCAAAAAGGCCGCGAAAAGCGTGTCCTGACAAGCAGTCATACGCATAATTATCCCAAACGGATTTATGGCAAAAAACAGCACCGAAGCCCAGTAAAGCCATTTCCTTCCAGCTGTTACCCAAATGTACTCAACCGCTTTATACTGGGCGTAAATCACTATTACCATTTGGACGAGCATCACGGCAGCAAATCCAACCTCGGCAACACCGAGTGGCCTAGTAATACATACAGCCCCTCCCAGTAAAATCGAGTACAAAACCGAGTATTTATTCCCTAGAGGAACCGGGTTGTCTGTCGTTGAGTTCAGTTGCAGGATCTGGAAAGGGGCGTCATGGTTGTAGACGCCAGGCCACGCAACAAGCCAAAGAATAAGCTGAGTAATGTGGCCGGCTTAAATTGGACACGGATTTGACTGACGGAAGAGCGCCCCGCA
>CAVHFE010000156.1:0-2987 GCA_963635145.1 Oscillospiraceae bacterium | reverse complement strand
ACAAGCGCAGGGCGTCCATCGGCCGTTCTCGTCAACTGCGACTGCTTTACGGGAACCCTACCGCGCCCCGTGAAATGCGGCGATACCCTGGGCACCGCCGCGCAGGCAGCAAACGCACGTGCAGCCTAGGCTCATCCATCAGCGCTTCACCGCCGCCGCGACCACGCTTCCCTTAGCGCTTCGAGCCCTGCCTGCGAATGCCGCCCTTGCTGCCTGCTGCTTTGTTGGGACCACGTCCTTGAGGCTTGAACGAAGGCTTCGGCGGCTTTACCTTCCCGTACTGCGCATTGCGATTGCCCTTGGTAAAAAGAGCAAGGCCATCGTACGCGTTTTGCCTTTTGGCGAAGGCAACGCAGGCCAGCACAAAGGAAAAGCAGCTCAGGGCAAGGACCGCCAGCACGGGGCATCCATCGGCCGTTTTCGCCAACCGCGACTGATCCCCATCGGGCGAACCGGGCTCTTGCGCCGCACCCTTGCCCTCTTCGCCGCCTGAAGGCTGGATGGATCCTTGCTGCGGCTCGAAGGCCAATGATGCCAACAGGCCCTGAACCTCTTCGGAGCTTGGCGTGGTGTTGACAAGGGTATGCTCATAATCATCGCCTGCCAGCGCGAACTTCGCCTTGACAGCGGAAAGGGCAGCTGCAAGCTCGTCGTGCTGTGCCTGAGTCATCCAGGTGTCGCTCGCCAGAACATCCTGCCCATCCGCGCTGATCTTCACCTCGGCCAATGCCTTCTGCGCAGACGATATCGCGTTTTCCAAGGCCTTCAATTCCTCAATGCTCGCAAAGCTTGCCTTGCTGGAAATGCCCTTAATGGGCGTGTTGTCGTACGTGTAGTTGGGATATTCATCCTGAAGCTGCTCTACGCACGTGGCCCAATCCACCCACGAAGCATCGGCGCCAACTGAGCCTTCGCCTCCCACGGCCGTGCCCTTCCAGCTTTCACCGGCATTGAGCTTCGCGAAAATGTAGTCCTTCTTGTTAGCGAAGGCCGCACCTTGGTACCACATGCCATCGTCGTTGCATTTCTGCGTGGTAACGACGGCATAGCGCTGGCCCGAGCGCATGGCAAGCCAGCTGTCGGCTTCGATGTTCACCCGATGGTAGCCCGCATAGGTATAGGTTTCCTGGCCCGTGTAAACCAGCTTGCTGTGCTCGGGGTCTGTCGGGGTTTTCGCCTGTTCATCAAGCAGGTACACCTGATAGCTCACCGTGGTGTTGGGTTTGAAGACGTAGCTGCCGACCGACCGAAGCAGCATGTCCCCCTGAGCCGTGTAAACGTTGGCCGAAGCCGTAGGCTCCTTGTATCCCTCGTATTGGTAATCCTTGCCGAAGAGGAAATCGTACTGGTCGATGTAGCGATCCGAGGCCTGGCCGTAATCGGAAACATCGAAGTTGAACGACACCAGGCTTTCTACGCTTACGTCGTAATACGACAACCAGAAATAACCGGTGTGCAGGCCGTTTTCCTCGATGCCCCATTCGCCGTAGTTGGGAAACTCGCTGTCTTGGGAGCCGCCATTTTGCGACCCGAGGCTGTTCTTTACCAACCATGCGCCATTGCCCTGGGGCTTTTTCCCAGATTCGCTGTTGAAGTTTTCCGCGGAATAGTCGTCGTCCCAGCCCACAACGCACACCGCATGAGCCAGCTCATCCGCTTCGGCGCAGTAATGCGCCCAGGTGGTTTTGTCCAGCCACTTCTCGTCCGGGCTGTACGCCAGGGCAACGCCTCGACCGGCGTATATCTCGCTTTTCACCTGGCGAAGGGCTGTTTCGTCAAGAACCTTGTCGGTGCCCTCTCCGCTTTCCACCATGACATCGGGCAGAACATTGCCGTCCTGCAGCTCGTAGGCCGATTGATCCCACACCTTGGAATTGCCGCTCCAGTCGGTGCGCACCGTGCCCTCGTCGTCGGCCTTCGGGCTGCTTGCGTCCTTGTAATCGCCGGCATAGCAAAGGCGTGTGACCTGGGCGCCTTCCTCCCGGTACGTGGCAATCTGGGTTTCGGTCAAGTACATGGTTTCGCTCGAGGTTTCGCCCGCGCGCACCACCTCGCACTCGATGATGCCCTCGTTGTTCCTGAAGGGAACATCGGCTTCGCTTGCCGTGCCGATACCCGAGGCAAGGACATTGATGGTGTAAAGGGGGCTACCGCCCACGTTCAAGCCGTCGTTCGTGTTGCCAGCGAAGCCCTCGCCAGCTTGGGTCTTGCTCACGCTTTGCGGAACGCCACCTTTGCCGTACACCGCCAAGGAAACCTGCAACTCGGAAAGGTCGAGCGAGGTGCTGGCGTAGGTCTTATTTAATTTGGAGAGGATGCTGGTCTCGGATGCCGCAACGGAAGAGAAAGCCCAGCAGGTGTTCCAGGGGTTTTGCAGCTTTACGGGGGTCACCACGCTGTCGGAACGGTCGCCGTCGCCATTAGGGTCACGCAAGTCGTAGCTCTTTGGTAGACCGGCCGATGCATCGCCTTTCGATGAAGAGCCGCCCTGGGCATTGGCCGCAAAAGCCATGGAGGAAACGGGCAGGCAGAGCGCCAAAAGCAGCAGGGCAAGTGCGAGCGCTGAGACAAAGCAACATACCGGGCGAAAATTATCTGCCGAAGTCGATCCCTTCAACGGGATGATGCATCTGCTCATGCGCAACTCCTTTACCCACGTTCTTGGCTTTACCATGTTAATCGATGCTCCTAACCTGCAGCGTGCGCCCATCGACGGTGAACGCCACGTCGTGCCCGGCGTACGCCAGGTGGTACACGCGCTGTGGCTCATGCTTGCTGCCGGCACGGCGCGGGTCTTGCCTTAGCACCTCGAGCAGCCCCTCAAGCTTGCCGAGTTCCACGCAATCGCGCAAATCGCCGGGAAACTCGACTTCCAACTCTTCCCACGGCGCCCGATCGATCCACCCACCGGTGGCTTCTGGATGGCAGTCCGCAAAGGGGATGTAAGGCTTGATGTCGAGTATCGGCGTGCCGTCGCGCAAGTCGGC
>CAVHFE010000155.1:0-3022 GCA_963635145.1 Oscillospiraceae bacterium | reverse complement strand
GGCCCGCTTAGGCGGGCCTCATCTGCATGCGCTGCACTGCTTCATGCATTGGAAGGAGATTCGCTTCGCGAATCTAACAGGAAGGGCGTTCAGAGAACCCCGCGCGGCGATGCCCCAGCCCACGTCGCTGCCCAACCGTGGCTCGGTAGCGACGGGCGGCTGCTGCGCACCTCGGCGCTACCGGATCATGACCGCTGTAGCATTAGTCGCAAAGCTTAACGCAACGTCGTTGCGCTTACTGGGTCAGTGCAGCGCAGGTGTCTCTTGGCTTCACCTGGCGCGCTCTGTAAATTTCTGCCTATAAGCTTGCATTGTTGCAACAATTGCTACAATGCAAGCATGAAGACCATTGAAGCGATACGAATTATCAACGATATATCTGCCTCTCAGAGAGGATTGTTCACTGCCGCTCAGGCCCAGGCCTTTGGCGTTGAACGATACGTACTCTCGAGGTTGGAGTCCATCGGAAATGTCGAGAGACTTGCCAAGGGCGTCTACCGCATGGGCGGTGCGCCGAATGTGCGCGAAGAGGACGTGCTCGCCGTCTGGCTCTCGATCGACCCGGGAAGGCAGCCGGGCGACGTTTCGTCAGAGGGGACTCCTGTCGCCATGGGGGCGACGGCGGCGTGGCTTTACGGCTTAGGGGAGATCGGACCCTCGCCTTACGAGTTTTGCATGTCCAGGCGAAAACAGACCAAGCGTGCCAACCTGATCCTCAGGAAGCGAGATCTCGATCCGGAGGATGTCTCGATCCTCGCGGGCGTCCCCGCGACGAAGCCCCCACGCATCGTGATGGACCTTATTGGTTGCGGCGAAGACCTGAGCCTCGTGGCCAATGTGCTTGTGGATGCGCTTGAAAGGGGCCTGATAAACGATGAAGGCGCGCTCAGGAAGTCCATCGATGCGAGGAGCGCGAAAAGCGGGATGCTCAAAGACGCTAGCCTTTACGATGCGCTTGCGGGAAGGCAGGGTAAATGACGTACGAAAACAGCGGACAGCTCGACAGGGCCTTAAAGAAAGCAATACGTGACAGAGGCGGTGACCCCGGGGATGGTTACCGCCAGGCTCTGCGTGACCGCTTCCTGTGCAGGATCTTTAGCGATCCCGACGGGCGATTCATCCTGAAAGGCGGCAGCGGGCTGCTCGCGAGAATCCCCAACGGCCGCGCTACGCGAGACATCGACTTCGCAACGACCCCGCGCGAGTCTTCCGAGTCCGCGCTCGCGACGATAGTCGAGCTGCCACGAACACCACTCTCTCCCTCAGCGATCTTGCCCGCTCGATAAAGTGCGAGTGCTCCAGGCGAAACATGGACTTGCCGAAGAGGTTCGAGGCACCCGATGCCTGGGCTGGGAAATTTGCCGCGTTTGCCAAAAAGAGCGAAGTCTCCAAGAAGTACGCCTCGTTTGAGGCGGCATCGTCGCTCGCGTCTGCGTTCTTCGATCCGGCCCTCAGCGGCTCTGTCGAGCACGAAGGCTTATGGGATTTCGTGTCGCTGCACTGGCTTCGGAAAGACTAGATGGCACGTCACTGTGGTAAAGACAATGACAGGGATAAGTGATTTAGCAACGCTCTTGAGCCCACCAACAGTGGACGGATCGAACACCATGAAAATCAGAAGAATCGACCAAGAATAGAAATGGATTTGGAGGACGACGCGAAGAAGCGACCTCGAGCTGCTACGAATTGACGCGACCCCCCCCCATGCTAAATTGGGCGTAATTGGCAAAGGTGGAGGTAGATGCGCAAGTTTCAAGCCTTGTAGAACGGAAAGTTGTACAGGTTTTCGTTTGTTGAAGACCAAAGCCTTTTCTACGCTCTATTTGTCGTTCAACAAGGAGGGTTAGGCATGAAACTATTTGAGTGGGAAAAGAAGAACTATCAACTATTGGCCCTATTGATTAGTGCCGTGTTTGCGTTGTCACTCACTGCCTGTGGAGGCAGCTCCCCTGAATCAGACTCTCCATCAACTGAAGAGGAGCCAGTAGTTACATATAAAGTGGGTGATACGGTGTCGACTGACCTAGTAGAATTCACACCCAATAACATTCAATTCGCCATTGCGCTAACCAGTTCTGTGCCATTTGGAAACGATATCACTGCTGACGACGATCACTACATTCAGCCAAAAGAATATAACGCTGATGATGATGCCAAGAATCCATATGTTGCACCTAAGGGCAGCGTGATTGTCGCCATAGAGGTGACGACAAACAATCTTGATCGCACCTCGATTGATTTAGATGAATTTGGCGGCCCGCACGACTTTATTACTGTTGAGTACGATGGAAAAACCTATACGGAGGCTGACTCGATAGAGGATGGATATTACCAGGTAAAAGATGACCACAGAAGCGTTAGCGGCCCAACGGTTTCAAACCTCTACCTTAGCAATGGGGGTCCCGAGGTGCACCGTGGGTTCTTCATACTTCCTTTTGAACCGTCAAGTCTCGACGATCACATGAAGGTCACTTTCAATCTTCCAAACTTGGATGGTACAAAATCCGCATTTGTGTATGAGGCCTAAGAGAAAACTCTCTTAAAGCAATCATCGGCCGGTGCCCGTTTTGCAATATGCCAAACGAGCGTGGACGGGTCGAAGCCCGAAAATCAAGCGTCGTCACCGCGCACGGCTCGGTGGCGACGGGCGGCGCCCGCGCACCTCGGCGCCCCCTGCGCTTGTTTCGGCTTCCGAGTGCTCGCGAAGGGGCGGCGCGGAGAAACGGCTTGACGCATGGTTCGCTGCATCCCTGCACCGTTGATCAAGTACCTGGGGCGCCGCCTTGAAGGCGAGCGCTCGGAAGCCGCGCTCCGGAAGGGCTTCTCGCCGCGCAGGCCCCGCCCGCCGCTACCGTGTCAGTAGGAACAGACCCCTTTATCACAGTGGAGTGCCCACGCCCGCCCATTTCTGAGCAGCGCTGCATCTGCAACGGCCGGGCAGCGACGTGGGTTGGGGCATTGCCCCGAGGGGTTCTCTGAACACCGCTCCTGCCCGATTCGCGAAGCGAATCTCATTCCAATG
>CAVHFE010000154.1:0-3036 GCA_963635145.1 Oscillospiraceae bacterium | reverse complement strand
GCATGGCGATTTCCTCAAGGTCGGCATCCCACTTCAATTCCTTGAGACCATCGTAATGGACCTTCGTCTTGTTGTCGGAACTCCAAGCCCAAGGCGTGTTGCCGTCGTTCTCATCGACTTTTGCCGTCCTGAACCGGTTGATCATCGCGAGCATCGAGTACGCGTCGCTCTGATGGTAGGTGCCGGTGACGGTCACGGTGTAGGTCTCGTCGCCCGCATCGTCGTCGGCCCAAGCAGGCTGTGCAAGCATAAGGCCCATGGCCATCGCAGCAAGCAGCATGCCCGCGAGCAGGACGGCCAGCGCTCTCCAAGATTCTTTCTTCGTCATGTTCATAAAGCGGTATTCCTTACTAGAGTTGCTTTCGTGTCTTAACAGGCAGATTTTACCATAAAACAAGACGTAATATATACGTCTATGCAAATCTTCGGCATCTTTCCTAAATCTGCAAGTCACAGACCTTATAACTTGCTTTTCAGCAAGCCTTGCCGAGCCGTAATGCTATGATTCACGGCAGGGAAGTATGAGAAGAAGAAGGAAAAATCATGTCGGAACTGAAACTTAATGAAACGAACTCGACGGAGTTCCCGCCGGGCCACCCCTATACCGTGGGCAACACCGAGGTCGATATCACGACTTTGCGCGAGCATCAGGACAACACCTATGAAATCAACCCCGCCGAGCTGGAAGCCCTGGCGGAGAACATTTCCGAGGTCGGCCTGATCTCCCCGATCATCGTCCGACGCGTGGCAGACGGCGGCTTGCAGATCCTTTCGGGTCATCGCCGCGTCCGCGCCCTCAAGAAGCTCGCCAAGACGGACGACCGCTTCCGCATCGTCCCCGCTCGCATCTATGAGGGCCTGTCCGACGAGGACGCGTTGCTCATCCTGCATTCGTCCAACATCGCCCGCAAGATGTCCCAGGTGGATCGCCAGAAGCAGGCCGACGAGCTGGAATCCCGCGTCGCCCACCTGCGCGAGAGCCATCCCGAATGGCGCGGCAAGGCCACGTCCGACATCATCGGCAACATGCTGGGCATGTCCGGCCGCTCATGGCGACGCAAGATGCGCCTTGCCAAGCACCTCACCCCCAGGATGCACGATTACGTGGACCGCGACCTGCTCCATCGCGATGATGCGGAATCCATCGCGAAGCTCGCGCCGGAGGAGCAGGACGCCATCGCCGACGCGCTTGACCGGGCGGAGCCGAAGGACAAGGCCCAGTCGTCAGGCGTTATCTCGGAGATCACCAAAGGGGTGGGGGAGTATCAAAAGGAGTTCGATTCCGCCGTTCGTGCGATGAACGTCGCCTATTTCAATCTTCGCGATGCGATGAACCGAAGCAAGATCCCCGTCTATATCGACAAGAACGACCTTCGTCAAGCTCGCGTCTGGATTGACGAGGTGCTCGACTCGTAATCTATTGAAAAGTTGGTAAAACAAATTAAGGGAGATACGTTCGTATCTCCCTTTTTCACGCACGGAATCGAGAAGCATCTAGGCTAGTCGAGCACAAGCATACGGCCTTGAGGCTCGCGGCCTTCCTCGCGGCAGACGTCAAGATAATCCTCAACGACGTTCTTAAACGCCTGCTCGACTTCAGCGGGGGTGTCCGCCTCGTAGAAGACGTGGTCGCTGACATTGTCGAGTCGGCCATAGATGATTCGATCACTTACGCTGTATAAAGGGGTGCTGGAAAATCCCTTATAGCATAGTTTTTTAAACATCTTCTTCCTCCTTAATCACTTCCTTTATTGATTCAATGGCGTATTTTGGAAGGTTTTTCCTGCCGCCATGCGGAATATGATAGTAAACGCCATTACGGCCTGGTTTGGTAAAATGCACCGCACTGCCACGACCTTGCCCTTCTTTGTATCCAAGGCCCTTTAATAGTTTAACAGCATCTTGATGCGTGAAATTGCTTCCCTTCCTAAACAATTTCTTCTTAAGCTTATCAAATTGGGTCATGGCACGAGTTTGGGGAAGTGGCTGCCTTTGGAAGATTTCTGGAACATGATTGCTCTCCTTTGTTTAGTGCCGGGCGTCCCCGGCGAACTTTTGGTTCGTCGGGCCGTCGCCCTGTCTGAGCAAAGGAGCTGAAAGCTCAATGCTTCTCAAATTTTCAATGTGCGCCGTTCGACCACGTGCATCACAATAACGCCGATCGAGCTGTTTGCCCTTCCATCTTATCACATAGGGCCATGGGCCATGTTGCTTGTTGTTTCTTAACGACTTATCGCGTGAAACCCGTAAAAGGGTTTCACGGCGCCATCGAGCACCAGCAACCAGGCCGCGCGTATTTATTGTCTAAGGGGCTGCAACCAGGGTAACCCATCACTCATCGCAACGCCCCAGCCCAAGACGACCCCACACCCTTCACGTCGCGCGGCCTGCGGCCTAACGCGGCGATGGCCGCAGACATCCCCGCAACCGTAACCAAACCAAATGCAAATTCCCAGTTCAGCGAACGGTGCCAGATGGCACCGTTCCTATCGCACCAAAAACAAGGACCCAGGTTTTACCCAGGTCCTTCACACGCATGATTAACTTATCGATACGCTTTATTGTCAGTTTTTTCGATGCGATAGCTTACGACGCGAACTTAAAGCAAATATTTAGGAGCGGTCTTGGTGCAGTGCCACTTTCCGCAGAGCGGGCAATGGTAAGTGTACTGCCCATACCCTTCGGCGGCTTTCTTGGCTTCGGATTCCGTGTCGTAAGGCCTCTTGGCCGTGCATTGCGCGATGCGGTAGGCATCGTGGAACCCGATGTCGAGGTTGTTCGCCAGGGTATGCGCATGATGCGCTATCTCATAGTTTCGATTCTTATGCTCGTAAACGCTCATTCTCATTCCTTTCCCGATGTGTCTTGAACGGAAAAGGAGGCCCCGACAAGCGAGACCTCCTTTTCACGGATGCTCGCTTTTGCCGAGGTTAGCGTTGGGTTGCCTGATTGCTTGGCGGATATTGCTCTTGACTTTGTTGATTGGCCTGCATCTGCTGCAAAGCTGCGGCTTGAGCCGCAAAGGCCCTTCGCTGC
>CAVHFE010000153.1:0-3052 GCA_963635145.1 Oscillospiraceae bacterium | reverse complement strand
CGCCGTCAAGGACCTGGACATCACCATGTCGCAAGGCGGCGCGATCGCGGCGATTCTAGAAAGCCCGAACGGCGAGATGCCGCTGAAGGAGCTGGAAAAGAAGCTGCAGCTCGCCCAGTCCGTCACAGCAGGCCTCGTCAGCCGCATGGAGCAGAAGGGCTACATCGAGAGCTTCGGGAGCGCAGAGGACAAGCGCATCAAGATTCTGCGAGTCACGGCGCTCGGCAAAGAAAAATGCCTCGCCGGGCAGAAGATCCTCAAGCAGACCGAGAAGGAAATTCTCGCTCCCCTATCCGACGCCGAAAAGAAAGCCCTGTTCGAGATAGTGGAAAAGCTGCTGGAGCACAACAAGTAATAAGCGCCCGCCCTTCGCGGGTGTTTATTTTGGACCTATCGATACCATGGTATTGATATCATGCGATTAGAAAGGACTCAGCCAACATGAAAAGCAAGGTATCCCTGGAGGCGTTCAACTCAATGCCCGTGTCGAAGGCGGTGATGGGCAACGCACTTCCCGCAATGATTACGATGCTTATGTTCCTCACCTACAACCTCGCGGACATCCTGTTCCTCGGCATGGCGGGAGACCCCTACCAGGTGGCCGCCATCTCGCTGTGCACGCCGCTGTTCATGCTGTTTACTGCGATGGCGAACATCTTTGGCATGGGCGGCATCTCCGTCATAGCCAGGGCCGCGGGCGAGGGGCGCCGCGACGACATCAAGAAGGTAAGCTCGTTCTGCACGTGGACGGGCCTTGCGGTCGGGGTCGCGATCACAGCCGTGTACCTCTTGGCCGCAACACCGATCCTGAATGCGCTCGGCGCGAGCAACGACACCTCCGCCCTTGCCCAGAGCTACCTGCGCATTATTGCCCTTTCCGGCCCGTTCGCACTTCTATCGGGGATCTTCTCCAAGCTACTAACCGCGGACGGCCAGCCGCAGAAGGCCATGATGGGCTCTACCCTGGGCAACCTTCTCAACCTCGTCCTCGATCCCCTGTTCATCCTGGTGCTCAACTGGGGCATCGTCGGCGCCGGGGTGGCCACACTGGTCGGCAACGTCGTCTCAGCCGGCTACTTCGCCGTTTACTTCGCTCGCTACAAGGGGCAGACCTCACTGAGCATCAGCATGCGCGACTACTCCGCAGGAAACGGAATCTGGTCCAGCGTGCTTGCCATCGGCGTCCCGGCCGCGCTCGGCTCGCTCATCATGGGCGTCTCCAACATGTTCGTTAACAAGCTTATGGCCGGCTACGGCGACATGGCCCTCGCGGGCGTCGGGGTCGCATCAAAGATCACCATGATCACGGGCATGATCTGCATGGGTATCGGTCAGGGTGTCCAGCCGCTGCTCGGCTATTCCATCGGCGCGAAGGACTCTGCGCGCTACCACGAGACGTTGCGTTTCTCGCTCATCTTTGCCACGGTCTTGGGGGCGATACTCACCGCGACCTGCTATTTGTTCACCGATCAGATCGTGGGAGCGTTCCTGTCTGACGCCGCCGCATACGCATACGCGTTCGAGTTTGGGCGCATTTTCCTCACGACCAGCTTCTTGTTCGGCGTCTTCTACGTTCTGCTCAACAGCTTGCAGGCCATGGGCGCCGCCCTCCCGGCGCTCATCGTCAACATCAGCAGGCAGGGACTCATCTTTGTCCCGACGATGTATGCCCTGAACGGCCTCATGGGCGCGAGCGGCATCGCCTGGGCCCAGCCGGTCGCGGACGTTCTCTCGATTGTGCTCGTCACGACGCTTTCCGTCGCCACGAGCGCGCGGAAGCTGGGGAACCCCGCCGCGCAGGCGGTTGCCGCGTAAACTGTGGGGTGCTTTGTCGCCCTCGGAGCCGCCGGCTAAATGCCGCGAGCCCAAGCGCGCACCTCGTCGTCAGAGACGCCTGACGAGAAGCGCTGTCCCTCGACCCAGTCGCCGGTTCCCGCGGCGTCGGCGAGCAGGCTCGCGCTTTTTCCGCCGGCGCATCCGACAAGGGACGCACCCGCCGCCAAGCTAGCGCCGAGGACGTCGCCCATCATGACGAAATTGCGCCTGCTGATGTTTGCGCTGCTCATCTTTCCTCCTCCCGGGAATCTACCAGCTCTTTTTGTCCTGGCGGCAGTCGTGGTTGTGCTTGCGCTCCTCCACCATCTTCGCGAACCACTGGACCATCTTGGGGTCGGCATGGCTGAAGAAGCTCGAGGTCTTGGTATCGAGAAGCGCGATTTGCACCATCTCCTCGTCGGTCAGCGAGAAGTCGAAGACGTCGAGGTTCTGCTCCATGCGCTCGCGGTGGACGGACTTAGGAATGACCACGACGCTGCGCTGCAGGTTCCAGCGCAGCATGACCTGCGCGGCCGTCTTGCCGTGGGCGACGCCGATCTCAGCCAGCGCGGGATTCACAAAGAGGCCGCCGCGGCCCTCACCGAAGGGCGCCCAGGCCTCGGGCTGCACGCCGTACGCGGCCTCCCACTCCATGAGCTCGACCTGCTGGTTGAGCGGGTGGGTCTCCATCTGGTTGACCATGGGCTTGACGTCGTTGAATTCGCAGAACTCGACCAGGCGGTCCGCGTAGAAGTTGGAGACGCCGATGGCGCGGACCTTGCCCTCCTCATAGAGCGCCACGAGGTCGCGCCAGGCGCCGAAGGCGTCGCCGAACGGCTGGTGCAGCAGAACGAGGTCCAGGTAGTCGGTCTGCAGCTTGCGCAGCGAGTCCTCGACGGATGCGCGCGTGGCGCCCTCGCCGTAGTGCTCGAGCCAAACCTTGGTGGTGAGGAAGACGTCGCCGCGATCGACGCCCGACGCGGCGATTGCGGCTCCCACCTGCTCCTCGTTGAAATAGCTCTGGGCGGTGTCGATGTGGCGATAGCCAACTTCGAGCGCGTCGCGCACGCAACGCTCGCACTCGTCCTGCGTCACCTGGTAGACGCCGTAGCCGAGCTGCGGCGTCTTAACGCCGTTGGAGAGGCTCACATACATCATGCTGTTGGGATCGAAAGCCATGGCTGCTCCTTCGCGTCGCCGGTTTTTGCTTGACGATGCGGTTATAACAACCGATAGT
>CAVHFE010000152.1:0-3119 GCA_963635145.1 Oscillospiraceae bacterium | reverse complement strand
CAGTTTGGTAGCGCACTTGACTGGGGGTCAAGGGGTCGCAGGTTCGAATCCTGTCAACCCGACCATCGATTAAACACGAGGCATTTTTTCTGCCTCGTTTTCTTTTTCAAGCTGCAAAAACGCTTGCCGCCCAGCGCTTCTTCTGTGTTACCTTTTGCATGTTGCAATCGCTTCCTAAAAGCGCCTGCATTCATCATCGATTAAGAAGGAGTGGTCCATGTTCTACGAGTTGGAAGTCGCTGGTTTGAAGCGCAAGTTGCAGCTGTATCCCGTGAGCGACCAGCTCTCCATCGCGGCTTTCATCATTTTCGGAGACGTGGAGCTTACCAAGGCCTGTGCCGCCAAGCTTCTTGATGAGGCTCCCGAGTTCGATATCATGCTCACAGCCGAGGCCAAGGCGATTCCCTTGATTTACGAGATGTCCGCCCTTGCCGGCGTCAACGATTACGTGGTTGCTCGAAAAGGGACCAAGGTTTATATGACCGATCCCATTTCGGTTGGGGTCGATTCCATCACCACCGCAAATTCGCAACATCTTTATTTGGGGCAGGAAGAGGTTGTCAAGCTCAAGGGCAAGCGCGTTTTGATCGTGGACGACGTCATTTCAACGGGCGAGAGCTTGGCTTCGCTTGAGGAGCTGGCCAATCGCTCCGGTGCCAGCATCGTCGGCAAGATGGCTATCCTTGCCGAAGGCGACGCTATTAACCGCCCCGATATCTCCGTATTGGGAAAGCTTCCCCTTTTCAATCCCGATGGCACCGTGAAGGCTTAACGCTGCGCTTTCGTTTTAGCTTCGCTAAGGTGTTGGCCTGGGTGGTTTTTGCGCTTGGTTTTCAACCTTGCAACGCGCTTGGCAGCTCGATTAGCTGCCAAGCGCGTTTGACGTTCGGGCGTGGTGGGTAAAAGTCCGTTACATCCAGACGACGTTGCCGGCCAGTGCGATGCAAAGGCAGTAGAAGGCCGCGAAGATCACATTGATGCTCACGATTTGCGCCATAGCGCCGTCGCGCGATTCCTGAACCAGCGGGTTCTTGAAAAGCGCCCTAAGAACAGGAAAGGCGCCCAAAAGCATCAGCACCAACCAGGGAAGGCTTGCGGTGTAGCGCAGTGCCGCCAGGGCAATGATGCACGCAATCCATATGACAATAAAGGCCTTGTAAGCTTTCGGCGCATGCTCCCTTCCCAGCTTCACCGCCAAGGTATGACGTTCGACCATCTTGTCTTTTTCGATATCGCAGGTGTTGTTGGTGGCGTTGATCATCCCAATTCCGATCATAATCGGCACGGCGAAGACGAGCGCGAACCAATCGAGGTACCCCATAAGAGCGTAGGAACAGGCCAGAGGGATAAGCCCACCCATAACAAAGCCGCTCACCAGCTCGCCGACAGGTAGATGCGACAATGGCAATTTTCCGCCGGCGTAGGCCACTACAACCAAAGCCCCAACTAGGCCGATGGCAAGGGGTATCCACCCGGAGCAGGCAATCACGTAAAGTCCTAACAGAAAGGCTGTAAGCAACAGGCCGATGCCAAGGGCAAGCACAGATTTCGGGTTGACGCGGTTGTAAACCAGGACTGCATCGAACTTATCTTTCGAGGAGTTCTCCTGAGTATCAGTGCCCTTTTTGTAATCGAAGTAGTCATCGAAGACGTTGACTGCCGATTGCATCAAAACGCAAATCAAAAAGAGCACGAGCGTCATCAAGAGGCTGATTTTGCCGCCATGCAAAGAATTGGTTTGGATTTCGACGCTCGAATAAGTGAAAGCGAAAGCGCATGCGGCAATCGTGGCGGCCCAGGTGTGGGGTCCGCACAGCTGCCAGGCGAGCTTGGGGGAGAGGGGAGTGTATGCTTTGGTCATTTGATGGGGCTCTCTTTTGGTTTTCAAGGCATGCTTTCTAGGGAATCCAGTTTTTAGAAGCTTTGCGAAAGCAGCGATTTTCGTAAAGATTCATTGCGTTTGTAAATTGTAAGTTCATCGATTGCTTTTGGCTGAAATTTCTTTCAGCCAAACAAGTAAACAAAAACGGCAATTTGTCCAAGAGCGAAACGCGAGACTTGCTAAGAAACAACTTGGAAATATTATTCGAGCATGTTCAGCCACGTGAGCATTTGGGTTTTTCATTGCATAAATCTATTTTTTCAATACGTAATTGAAAAAAATCACTAGTTTATGCTTACGCAGCTTATTTGCCTGTTCTATACTCGGCTTCGTTGGAGCATATAAATCTTTATGAAAGGGTAACTCGTGGAAAACAAGATCCCCGAACTCACTCCTAAAGAGCGTCAGGAAGCACTCGATAAGGCCCTAAGGGCTCGCCGCAAGCGCGCTGAAGCTCGCGACGATCTTAAGTCTGGCAAGCTCACTGTTGCCGACCTCATCGAAACCGACGACGATGTTTTAAAGCGTATGCGCGTTTCCGCGATGCTCGAGTCTCTGCCCTCCATCGGTGAAACCAAGACCAAGCGCATCATGGAAGAGTGCGGTATCGCCGAAAGCCGTCGCGTCGGTGGTTTGGGCAAGCATCAGAAGGCTAAGCTTCTCGAGCGTCTTGCAAAGTAGCGCCTGTTTCTTAGGTTCTGCTTTCAGGAATCTGGTGAGGGGAGCTGGACTCTTCTTGTACTTACATAGGTTCATTCATTTGGGAGCCCGATGTTGGTCGGGCTCCCTTTTCGACATTTGCTTACGTAAAGCTTGGACGTCCGTGTGGGTTCGTTTTTCGGTCATTCTTTTCGTGCTGTGTTTGTGCTCGGATGTCGGATGCTCTATGTGCAAGTGTCCGATGCTATAAGTAGGTTCAAGCTTTCTTCGAGACTCTTCATGCGCGTCATCTGAAATTCGTTTAAAAGAGACTGGCAAAGTCGTGCGCGTTGGAGCATACTGTTTTAAGTCTTTAACAGCGGTACAGAGAGACCGACAAGGCGCAACATAATTTCCCTGATCTTTGGATTTTCTTCTTACTTGTAAAGGAAGAAATCCGGGTTTTGTGTGTTAGATTGCCCCGAGTCACTGTGCCGGGGCTTTTTTCATGTTCCGGCTCAGGCATTGCCCGATAGGACGCATTGCCTCTCCGTTCCGCTCGAGCTGGAAGGGAGTGTTCATGAGCAGCGATTCTTCT
>CAVHFE010000151.1:445-3120 GCA_963635145.1 Oscillospiraceae bacterium | reverse complement strand
CCGCTTGATCTTGGGGGTCTGAATGAGAATAGACAGCTTAACGCGCCGCGAAGCCGTTCTGGTTATTGTGTCGGCGTTCTCGGCCCCCGCCATCGCTCTGGCTTCAGAAGAGACATGCAGCTGGTATGGCGATTCTTTCTCGTTTTCGTCCGGCACCGTTCGGATCCCGGCTCGCTATTTTGATGGAAGCAATATCGGGCTCGAAATGAATTGTTCCGCCACCGCCAACGGCATGTTTAACGTGGTGTGTTATCGGGGAGACGGCGCGTCCGTGGGGATGCGCAAAATATCGTATCAGGGTTTCTCGAAACAACGGCACCGAGGCGTACTCTCCTTGGGCGACGTTTAACCCAGATGTTTGCTGCGGCAACCTGGGGTCGGCAAGGACCTATTACGGGTGTTAAATAGCGAATCGGTGCGGGCAAGGGAGGCGATAAGGCATGAGAGCGGTGCTCAAAAGGCTGGCGCCAACTTTCACGGTTCTTCTTGCCTCTTGTTTTTTGTTGGCGTCCTTGGTCTGTTTTCGCGTGAAGGATCATGCTCTGGAGGTTGAGCGGGATAGGTTTGCCACGGGATCTTCGTTTATCGTCTTGGGCGATGAGAGCGTTCGCTTAGCCGATCTTGGGCCGTGGGCAACGGCGGTCACCGAGGCCGAGGATGACATCTGGCTGTTTGAAGCCAATGATTACGAGGTCACAGCCTTGCCATACCATGACGGCCCCGGGCTGTCCGGGAGGGGGCCAGAGGCGTTGGTCGGTGTCGAGCGGCTGGCGGAAGCGCGCGACGGCTTTATCGCGTGGAACGGCGAATCCTACAAAGTTGTCGGCACGCTCGGCGAGAAGGACGGCAGCTTGCTTTCTGGATCGTTGGTTCTGTCTGCTGAGGGGCTGTTGGACGGGCTGCCCCCTTCCGATCTGCGCTTCGATGGTTTTGGGGCCCGTTTTATTTTGGCGCTGGGCCATCCTAACGCAATTGCGCAGGGCCTTGACCGGGCTCTTTCGAGCAGGATGGACAAGCAGGTCGTTGTCGGGCTGTTTACATTGGATTCACTGTTGATCTCGGGGCTTGGTATTGCCCTGGCGGCCCTGTGGTATGCGCACTGCGTGCGAGACGAAGTCGAAGTGCTGACTCTCTTGGGCAAGCGGCGCCGCGCCGTGTCCCGTGGCGCGGTTGAGTTGTTCGGGTTGCTCTTGATCGCGGCGGCAGCCGGTGCCGTTGCCTTTCGCGTGGGCATGGGGTGACTGCCTATGCTATTTGAACTTTTATGTGATTTAAAAGGCCGCTGGTTGCCTCGCCTTGTAAAATGCGGCGTTGTCGCGGCGCTTGCTCTGTGCAGTTATACGGCGCTCGTCTTTGCTTCCGCAGCTAACGGCGCCGTTTCGCAGAGTTTTTCTCGCCAGGCTCAGTTCGATCTCTATGGGCTCGCCGATACGTTCA
Source organism: Oscillospiraceae bacterium (assembly GCA_963635145.1). Taxonomy (GTDB): domain Bacteria; phylum Actinomycetota; class Coriobacteriia; order Coriobacteriales; family Eggerthellaceae; genus Anaerotardibacter. The sequence goes on along the minus strand of CAVHFE010000151.1, from coordinate 1,683 downwards.
TGAGCGATCCGGACGCTTTCTATGACTTTAGACAAAGCGAAGATGATCTTCGCGCGCTAGCAAGCTTTAATGACGGATTGTCTACTTGCGGCTTATTTACGTTTCTTTCAATTTTCAATCAACCGGTGCCGATACTCGATTTCAAGGGTGGCCCGGAGTTCGGCTATTCATACGGAGTGGGACAGGGAACAGACGCGGTGGAGCTTCCGGATGGAGTGGCGCTTAATGCGAAGTCGGTCCAGATGAACCGGGCGGCATTTGAGTTTTACGGCCTTCGACTTTCTTCGGGGGCCGAACCCGGCTGGTCCGAGGTTGATTACAGCCAAGGTAGGGTGCCTGTCTTGCTTGGGGCCAAGTACAACGGCGTCTATTCTCCGGGCGATGTTCTCGTGGCCAGCTTCTACGGCCATACGATGGCCTTCGAGGTTGCCGGGCTGCTTGAAAGCGGCTCCTCTGTGCTATTCATGAACGATCCGGCTTACGGGCTGGATTATTCGATTGTCGTCCCTTATCCAGAGAGCTTTGCGTCCATGGGCCAGCTGGGCGACGGCTTCAACGGCATTGTCATGTTCGCTTACTTGAACGGCGATATTGCGGTTCCAAAGGGGGCCCAGGTGGAAGACCTGCTTGATAGGCTGGATTGCCTGGGACAAGAAACGGGATTTAGCGACTACGGCCTTGCGGGTCTATATGATTACTCGACAAAAATGGCCCTGATAAGGCGTTTGATTGTGGAGAATGTTGAGCTTGTGGCAAGAATGATGGTCTTGGCGGCGGGCATAGGGTGCCTGGTCATCGCCGCGGCCGATTGGTCCATCTGCCGCTATAGGGAAAGACGGCGCTGCGTTGCTGTGCTATTGGGGCGCGGCCTGGAGTGTCGCCGTGCGTTTCTCGGCATCGAGGTCGCATGGTGGGCTTTGACCATGGTGCTGTCCGCGCTCGGCGCGTGCCTACTCCCGTATCAAAATGTGGGGGCGCTCTTTTCCGTTGAAGGGGCGCTGGTGGTTGCGTGCCTGTTTGACTTGGGTGTTTGTCGGGCATTTGAAAGGCGGGCCGAGCGGTGATTTCCCTTGAGCAAGTGGGCAAGGCGTACCGAGAAAAGAACGGAGACGAGCGCGTCGTTTTCGACCGTCTTGATTTCTGTCCGCCGTCCTGGGAGCGTTCTGTTGCGATCCTAGGGCGCAGCGGTTCCGGTAAAACGACGCTTCTGCGGATCATCGCTGGTATGGACGTTAACT
>CAVHFE010000151.1:0-403 GCA_963635145.1 Oscillospiraceae bacterium | reverse complement strand
TAACTATTCGGGTCGCTATCTGTACGATGGACGGGCGCTGGCAAAGAGCCGGGCTGCGATGGCCCGCTTTAGACGTGAAGTCGTGGGCGTGGTGCCGCAGGAGCCGATGATCCTTGAGGACAGAAACGTCCTTGCAAACCTGGAGCTGGCCGTGCCCGTGGGAGTCGATAAGAGACAGAGGGCAAGGGAATGTCTGGAACAGGTAGGATTGCTGGGGTACGAGGGCGTATCCGGGGCCAAGCTTTCCGGAGGAGAAGCGCAACGCGTCGCAATTGCGCGGGCGATCGCTGCTGGTCCGAACCTGCTTTTGGCCGATGAGCCTACGGCTGCGTTGGACGAGAAGACCGAGGCGGAGATCCTGACGCTTTTTGGCCGCTTGGTGGATGGCGGTGCTCGCCTGATC
>CAVHFE010000150.1:0-3141 GCA_963635145.1 Oscillospiraceae bacterium | reverse complement strand
AGTATAGGCAGACCCGTGATTCTGAGGTAATTCGTGCCTTGCGTAATACGCACTCTGGCGAACGTTGCTTTATCGTGGGTAACGGGCCTAGCCTAACTATTGATGATCTAGAATCAATTCGCGGGGAATTTACCTTTGCCGCGAATCGTGTCTACTTGCTCTTTGACAAAACCGATTGGCGGCCAGATATTTATACGGCTGTTGATCGTGGTTTCATTGCAAACGAGTTCGATGTCCTTGCATCCTTGCCTATCAAGACGAAGCTTATTAGCCGAACCGCTTTCTCTATGGCGCTTGCGAACAATCGGGATATAACCACTATTAATGCCCATTCACGGAGATATACCCTTAAAAAATACTCGAATGCAAAGGTGGCTTTTTCTAACCGGCCCGATTTGGTTCTTTATGATGGTTTCACTGTTACTTTCGTCGCTATACAGCTTGCGCTGTGGATGGGCTTTACTGAGATTTATCTTATCGGTGTAGACCACACATTCAGTCATGTGGTTGACCCTGATGGGACTGTGCATTTGAACCCTGACGTCAGTAACCATTGTTTTGAAGACCCCAAGGATGCAGTTATAGATCCGCAACCCAAGCAGGGCGTAGACCTTGCTTACAGAATGGCTCGGGAAGAATCCGAGAAACGCGGGGCTCATATTTATAACGCCACTCGTGGTGGTGCCTTGGAGATTTTTGAGCGGGTCAACCTTGATGACGTTTTGGGAAAGGGGACCCAGCTATGAGCGATGCTGTGATCATAAGCGGTCAGCACGTCTTCGAGACGGAAATCGATGCACTCGAACGTACAAAGAGAGTATTAGGTAAAGAGTTCGTCTCCATATGCGACGAGATCGATCGGTGCACCGGAAAAGTCGTATTTGTTGGAATGGGCAAACCTGGTCGCGTAAACGGAAAAGCAGCTGCGACGTTCAGCTCTCTCGGCATCCCCTCCTTTGTCTTGCATCCCGGAGAGGCTATGCATGGTGATTTGGGGGTTCTTCAGAAAAACGACATTGTGATAGTGGTGAGTTACAGCGGCGAGAGCGATGAAGTAGTGACAATCCTGCCGATGCTCAGACGATATTCATCCAAACTTATAGCTATTACTGGGCGTGGTGACTCGCGCCTGGCAAAGGCAGCCGACATCGTGCAGGTGCTCCCTCGGTTCTCCGAGGCCGATCCGCTCGGGCTTGCCCCCACCTCCAGTACGACTGTGTGGATCGCTTACGCCGATGCTCTAGCTGTCGCTGTGAGCTCGATGCGCGGGTTTACAAGCGAGGATTTCGGCAGCAGGCATCCTGCGGGCAGTCTCGGGAAAAAATTGTTGCTGATGGTCGATGATATTATGCGTAAAGGCGAGGGGAATGCGACAGTTCGGAAGGGACTTCCTCTCACGGCCGCAATTGCTGAAATAGGCAAGAAAGGAGTTGGCATAACAAACGTGGTGGACGAGGAAGGAAATTTGGTTGGGGTCATAACCGACGGCGATCTCCGAAGGCAGCTCGAGCGCGGCGTGGATATCTATGCCCTAACAGTTGACGAGATTATGAGCAGGCGCCCTGCAGTCGTATACGTCGGCTCACCCGTAGTGGATGCATTGGCGCTCATGAGGCAGCGCAACGTTTCGTGTCTCCCCGTTCTAGACGGCGACGTGGCTGTCGGCATCGTGCAGATGCAGGCGATCATCGATGCTGGGGTGGTGATCTAGATGGCTAAAAAGGTTGTAGCACTCGTGCCGGTGAAGCTTAATTCGCAACGCATACCCCACAAGAATAGACTTCTATTGGGCGGCAAGCCTCTATGCTGGCATGTGTGCAACACGCTATTAGAGGCTGGCGGCATAGACGAAGTTTGTGTTTATTGTAGCTCTCAGGATGTTGTGCCTTTGTTGCCTAAAGGCGTTCGATGGGTCAAGCGGCCGATCTGGCTCGATAATGACCAGGTAAAAGGCGCACAGATATACAGCGAGTTTATCAATGAAGTGGCTGCGGATATTTACGTGCTCGCACATACAACTTCTCCGTTTCTGCGAGTGGAGTCTGTTCGTGAAGGTTTACGTGCCATTCTGGAGGAGGGTTGTGACTCGGCTTTCACAGCGCAGCGAATCCAAACTTTTGCATGGTTTAGCGGGAGCCCGTTAAATTACGAAATCAACGATGTTCCTCGTACTCAGGATATGGATCCAGTTTGGATTGAGACAAGTGGCTTCTATATGTTCAGCAAGGAGCTATTTGTTAACGAGGGGCGACGTATCGGCTATAAGCCACGAATCGTAGAGGTCAATCATTTTGAAGCCATAGATATCGATGAGCCACAGGATCTAGAATATGCGCAGTTCGTAGCTGAGTATATTAACGCGCGGGGGGCTTCTAAACCATGAGTCGGTCTTTCGAACTTTGCGGCATGAAGCATTTCGATATGGTTGTTGGAATGTCAGATGTGCCCCTGGTATGGCAGTGACGTCATGACAATTGACATTCCAGCACGTTTTGGGTCTACCTGCTTCTCAGGGAAACCGCTGGCAAGATTAGTAGGCAAGCCCATGATCCGGCATGTTTAAGAGAATGCGTACAAAGTGAACGGCTGCAAAGGTGTAATTGTTGCCACTGATATAGAGCAACTAAGAGCCGTTGAAAACGGAATAAAGATTCGGATGGTCGAAGTCGAGTGCAAGGGCTGGGTATAGACACGCCAGAGCAGTTGAAGAAGGCAGAGAGTCTTATGGAAGGTGGATTGCTGTGATGAAAAAGTTGTTGTTGTTAGCTGGTCCGTGTTCCATGGAATCACGCGAGGTATGTTTCCGCGTAGCTGAAACTATGTGTGCTGTAGCCGAGAGACTTTCGCTGGAGTATTACTATAAGACGAGTTTCGATAAGGCAAACCGAACATCGATTACTTCGTACCGTGGGCTTGGCATGGAAGAGGGTCTAGAGATACTTGGCGAGGTAAAGGAGCGGTTTGGATGCAAACTGGTGACCGATATCCATGAACCCTGGCAGGCTCATCCGGTTGCAGAAGTTGTCGACATGCTACAAATACCGGCTTTTCTATGTCGGCAGACCGATCTTCTGGCTGCTGCTGCTAAAACCGGCTTACCAGTGAACGTGAAGAAAGCGCAGTTTCTGTCGCCTGAGGATA
>CAVHFE010000149.1:0-3191 GCA_963635145.1 Oscillospiraceae bacterium | reverse complement strand
TGGCAGTGCACGGCTTCGGTACGCTGGACGTGAGCGTGGAGCGCAACGCCTACGGCCGGCAGCTGGGCAGCTTCCATGCCGAAGAACCCTGGACCGCAAAAGCGCGCGATGTTGCGGGGGCCAAGGGCAGCGAGCCTCTCCCCCTCACCTTCATCCGCGCACCGCGCATCACCAAGTTGGGCGATGCGGCCACGCCGATCATCGAACACGACGGCTACCCCGTAGCCGTGCTGCAAGGAAAGCAGCTAGGAGCAGCCTTCCACCCCGAACTAGACCCCGACACCCGCCTGCACGAGCTGTTTTTGAGCTTGTAGCTTGACGCGAGAAGATCCGCTTTTGAACCGTCGCCCATTTCCTAAATGCAAGAAATGGGCGACTTTTTATGTCCGTCGATTCCATCGGATGTAACTTCTGGGCTGCCGAAAGCTACATCCAAAGCCGCCGATGGGACCAATATAGGCCGCTTTTGCGCCCGGATGTAAATTTACTGGCACCCATGATCACAAGCCACAAGCCGCCACGACATACCCAAGCGCCATAGCCGCTAACGTAAAAAATGGCGAGGTACGCACCTCGCCAATCTGACACCTACAAGGCATGTAAGCCCTTCGGCGGATATATTTTCGCATAAATGCCCGGCTAGACGATGGAGCATGGCCACAAAACTCGACGACGTGCCAACGATCAACGTAAAGATTATCACGCTCATTGCACAGAAGCCCCATGAGCACGAAGTTGCAAATAAGGTCCGCCGAGGAGAAATCCTTTCCTATGGAGTTCATCGACTCGAAGATAAGTTGCGGATTGCCGCGACCCCCGCCCTTCTTGTACTTGTCGATCAGATAACCGCAATCCATGATTTCTCTGCAATAGAAACGAAACGGCACCTCTGGGTGGGAGCGTAATCAGCCAGGGCTGCGATGAGCAGAGAAAGCGTTGTCATATTGTCATATGCTGCTGGCCGTCGATAAGAAGTCGGGGCGTTACGCCCGAAGCAGACATAGTCCCATTTTGAACCTAAACAACCGAGCCCGTAAATCCCTATCGGCAGGGCGTTTACCAGCAGAGATAATGTCAGCCCATAACTACAGATGCTGATCTTCGTCCCATGAGCAAGATCGCTGGTAAACGGTAATAACGAAGCGCAAATTTACACCCTTAATCATACCTATAAGCGACTGGGCCGCTGCATTCATTGCCGCACACAAACCACCTCCGTCTTGAACGAATCCTTGTAGCTACTTTCAAAGGTGCTACCGAGCAAACCCGAAAGTTCATTCTGCATCCCACAAAATAAACCATGGAAGCACGCCGCCAAACGAATAAAAGAGAATACCAACCTTAGTTTCTTTCTTCATGCTTAACCTTCTAATCGCCCAGCTTCCCGCCGAACGTCTCCTCAACCCATCCTGCAAGCTCGCCGGCCTTCGCTAGCTCGGCCGTGTCTTCGCACACGAAGTTCGATCCCTCAAGCGGGTGCACCTCGCCGTTGTAGCCAAGGATGAAGTGCGTCGCAATCTGGAAGATGATCTCGGTCGGCGCCGCACCGAACACCTGGTTCTCAATGATGTGGTCCAGTCGCTCCTTGTCGTTCGGGAAGGAGGCGCACAACCCGTCGCTGTTGTACAGCCGCTTGATGATCTCGGTTATGTAAAGGCCGCTCTTCATGTACAGGTCGGCAAAGGTATGCGTCGGGTCGTCGAAGCAGCCCGGGTTCTCCTGCTCGAACAGGTCCACCATCTGAACAACCACATTGCGCGGCGTGAAGATCTGGTTCGTCTGCTGCGGCGGCACATAGTCGAAGATATCCTCTTCCAACGACTCGTCGAAGTAGTTCGTCAGCTCTCCGCGTAAGCGTATGAACTCGGCCACGGAATCATCGAACACCACCGGGTCGAAAAGATGCCCGTCGAAATGCTCGGTCTCGCCGGTCTCGTCGTTGGTGAAGTCCCCGCCATCGCGTAGGAAGCGGAACTCCTCAACGGTGATGCCGGTCACCTCGAAGAACACCTGCGAAGGCACAACCTCGTCGAACACCGCAAGCGTCGTGTCCTCGTCGCCGTAGGCCATCAGGAACGATGGGATGGTGCGGCTGAACCCGCGAAGGTGATCACGCACGTTTTCCTCAATGGATTGCTTCTTCGTTTCGCGCTTGGCCGTTTCCGCCTCGCGCACGATGGTCTCGCCGGCGGTTTTCACCAGCTCAGCCCTGGCGCTCTTCAGGTTCTCCTTCAGCTCGTCGAACGCAGCCTCTATCTTCGCGTCTGCGGCGGCGTTGATGGCATCGGCTGCCTCCTGCGTCTCGGCTTCCTCCAGGGCTGCGTCGCGCTCCTTGTTGATGATGTTGCGGCTGATCTTGAAGGAGCTGGCCTCTCGGTTCATCTTGATGTCGATATCGGCCGCGATGCGCCGCTTGATCTTATTCTGCTGGGAGGGCTTCAGCTCTTCTTCCTCGTAGTGCTTCTCAGCGCAGTCCAGTAAGGGCGCAGCGATGGATTCCCCCAACTTCTTGGTCAGTTCGTCTAGGGCCTTGTCCTCGTCCGTCTCCCTGTCTGCGAGCGAGATCGATTCGATGGCGTACTCCAGCTCTTCCTCTATCCTGTAGTGTTTGTCGCCGAACAGGTCCGCTGACACGCCGACGATCAGGCTTTCCGGAACCTCTACATCGCCGGCAGCGTTCAGGTCAAGCTCGTCTGCCGTATCCCGCTTGATGCCCAGATCCTCATTGGGTGCCTTGTATGGGTCGAATTTCTGGATTACCTCGACAACCTTTGCCGGCGCACGGAACACGTTCCCTATGTTCTGGAACAGGAAGTCGCTCATGAAGCCGCGGCGCACAACCTCCTGCGAGCGAATCTTGCGCGGGATGGAAAGCACGCGCTCGGCGTCCAGCTCCACCATCTCTCCGTTCTCATCCTCGCCAAGTACCGGGAAGAAGTTCAGCAGCGTGCGTATACGGCGCTTGCGGTCGTCCAGCGTGCCGCCGCCCGATGCGGTGTCGGAGTACAGGTCGTTGGCGAACTCCTCGAAAATGGTAAGGGTGCGCGCCGGGTCGAAGTCGAAGACGTAGGCGTTCTCCTTGCGCAGGAATCGTCCGTCTATATTGAACAAGCAGGGGTTTTGCGCGCGGAAGGCTGCCTGCATGTAGAGCGCCGGGCTCTTCATGTTGGACAGCATCAGCACCGCTGTCC
>CAVHFE010000148.1:0-3234 GCA_963635145.1 Oscillospiraceae bacterium | reverse complement strand
GGACAACACGGAAGAACTGCTGTCGAAATTCGAATAGGGCACCAACGCATCCATAGCCCAAAAACGCCGGAACGCTCCCGTGTCTGGAACCGTTCCGGCGTTGCTTATTCAAGAAGGTTCTCGGCACGTGCAAGGGGAACGATTCGTTGCGCAAGGTCAAGCCTTAACAGCCTAGTCATCTCATCCTCCCTGACCCTGCTCAGAAGCCTATATTCCCCTTTGTACGATTTGCGAAGATTTACGGACGAGCCATACTATGGAGAAATCCCTCTCCAGCAAGGCGCCGATACACTTTCCGCAGTCTCCGGCGGGTCAGGCAGCGCACCGGAGCACCTTTCCTCAATGTTATTGACGGTTTTCGCCAAACATTCCAGATAAGCATGCCGGGCTTTTTCCGTCGCCTTATCCGAATCGGACGAAAACGCGATTTCCCCTATGGCATCGGCAAGAAACAGATTGATATCCCTCGCGCAAAAAGCCCCTTTCATCCATACCCGATAGCCCAACGCCGTTTTCCACTCAACGCAGCACATTCCGTAGCTGGGCAATTTCCCCGATTTTCCACCCGATGACAAATACTCCATTGCATCAGGAAATTCAGAACGTTTCACCAGTTCACATCCAGTTTCAACACCATGTTTCGTTAAAAAGAAGCAAGGCAGCAAAACATCTTCGGAACTGCGCGTTGGGGTAACCGCGATCATGCTGCGTATGATCTTCTTCGCCTGCTTTAGCGCCTTCGTCTTGCCGATCTTTTTCGGCGGCTTCTTGCCCAAACGCCGCAGGCTCTTTCGCGCGTTACGGTTCCATTGCTTGATCTTGGATGCCAGCTCTTTGGTTAGCTTTTCATGATCTGCAGCCAAGATAAGATCCCAAAGCATTGGCAGTTCATCGATCGACCTGGACTCGCCATCTTCGATCAGCGCATAGGGAAGCAGCGCATCGATAGACCTCTGCTCGATGAACCTCGGCATGTTCTCGGCTGAATAAATGAGCTCTACATTCGGGTAAGCCCTTTTGCGATGTTGCCCACGCTTACTTCGGGTATCAGCAGATTCGTCTTTCATCCTTCGTAACCTCCATACCTTATGCGGGCTTGCCCGCACCGCGACAGCTTTGCATAGCCGGCCAAGCTGTCGCCCATCGCTGCTTGCAACGCCAAACGTTGCCCGCATACAAGCCAGCCGGTCAATCGAAGTACTCGTAGTTGAACTTGCTTTTCCGGTAGGGCGTTTCGCCTTGACGGACCTGCGCGTTCGAGCACCTTCTGGCCGCCCTGCGCATCTGCCGGGTGAATTTCCCATGAGCGCCATGGTTGGCGGCGATCCACCATTTATGCTTGTTGCCGCCAAGCCGCCAGGGCTTGTCTTTATGCGTTCTGCTCATGCGCGTTCCCCCGTTTCGTTCGCCCAACGCCAATCACCATTCCTCTTCAAACCATTCCCTCAAGTCTCCTTCATCATCAAACCATTCCTTTGTAACCACGACGGCTCCGTCCTCGGTCACCTTGGGATGAAGTATTTTCGGGCTATTCAGATCAGTGTTCGAACTAGGCATGTCGAACGGGATCCTGCCGGCTTCGATGACCTTCTCTAGTAAGATCCTTACAGCGAAACACAGCGAAATCCCGCCGAGGGCCTCTATGGCCTTCTCCTCGGTCTCTTTCGGCACCATCACTTCTAGCTCGTCGTCGCGCATCATGGGGCGAACCTCCTTTGGCTCCCAGGAGCAGGCAAGGTTTGCCTGGGCAGAGATCGACTCACTGAGCCCGAAAACCATGATCGCCCACATAGCGCCAAGTGAAAAGCGTAAAAATATTGCACCTACGCCTTACTGGGCTTGCTTGCCTTGGGCGTCTTCTTCTCGTTGGGTCCTTTGGGCTTCTCGACAGCGGGCAGGCCGAACCGGGCAAGCTGCTGCTGGCTCACGCGCAGCAGGCTCGCCACCGGTCGATGCCGACCAACACGCCCCGTACCATCTGCGCAAACGGCCGTCCGCAGATAAAGGGCCGAACCTATGCGGGGATGCTCTCCCCGAAATCATCGCCGTAGCCGAAGGGAGGCAGCGGCCTATCGCTGCCGCGCCATGCGACCCAAGGGTCGAAGCGCCAGACGCCGTCCTGCACTTTCTCCAGGACGGCACGGCCGCCGAAGCACTCCAGGGGCGTGCGCAGCGACTTCATGGTGTTGATCACGGTGCTCTTGGACACGCCTGCCTTCTCGGCGATCTGGTCCATCGTGAGCCTTACCAACTCCTCGCCCATGCGGGATTCAGCTGCCAAGAGCTTCAGCACCGGGAACTGGCCCTGGCCGTTGGGGATGGAGTACGCAGCGCCCACCAAGCGCAGGAACGCGTCCGGGTCTTTGGGACGGAAGGCGAAAGACGCCACGCCCCATTTCCTGCCGAAAAGGTCCATCGTGCCAAGCCCGCAGGGAACCGCATAGGGCTCCCAGGGCCTCTGTTCCCGGCCTTGCTCATTGCCGCTTACCTCTACGCCACGTTCCTTAGCCATCATGCTCACCTATCCAACAGACGTTCATTGGGCTTACTTTTGCTGCAATTGTTATACCACATACCGTTGCTATTTGGCTCTGGTTTTTGTGGTTATATGATCTGCATATGTTGGCACAGCGCTAAAAACCTACGCCGCTCTGGCGATGGCTTAAAATGCAGTTGGAAAACCAACGCACAACGGAAAGAGGATGCTCATGAGGAAGAGGGTCGGCCCGGAGCTCGATTTCGCGCTCTTGCAAATACTTCAGCATGGCTCCGACGAAAACCATCAGCTCAAAGCATCTGAGCTGCAGAAACGGTGCAAGAAGCACTATGGCATCAGTGTCAGCAAGGATGCCATCAGGGACAGGCTCGACTCGCTTGTCGATTGGATGGAACGCTACAGGGAAACGGATAGCAAGGAGTGGAAGCCTTCCCTGGGAACCACGGTCGCAAAGAAGAAATCCGGGCAATCTTACGTGTACTACGCCGTCAGCCATGAGCAGCAGGACCAACCGTTCGAGCTGCCGGAAGCAGAAGGGAAAATCGAGTACGCGGTCGTCTCGCTCAATGACGATGAAGCCTGCCCACCCACATACCCCTCGCAGCGGAGAGCCGCGGTAGGAGCCACAAGGCAGGACAAAAGCATGCCGGAACTGGAAGAGTCCCTGTCTGTCATCCAAACCGCCATCGATAAAAGGGCACCCATAAGCGCGTTGGTAGAGCTGTGGCATGTGATCA
>CAVHFE010000147.1:0-3280 GCA_963635145.1 Oscillospiraceae bacterium | reverse complement strand
GAGTTCCGTAGGCTCGATTTCGCCAATGCTGCAGAGCTGCTGGCGTTTTGCGAAGAGAATAACGTTTCACTGAGCTACGCGGCCGATGTGCGCGAGCGTGCCTTACTTGCCAGCCGTGGGTCTTCCGCCGACACCATTCGCGAGTACCTTGATAGGGTCATCGAGGTGATGCGTGCTTCGGCTGAAGCGCCGGTTGTGTCTCCGCGGTGTTCCATGGGTGGCCTGATCGGTGGCGAGGCTGCCAAGCTGCATGAACTGGAGGACTTGGGCGCGGGCGTTCGCGGTTCGATGATTGCCTCGGCCACGCGCAATGCGGTTGCCGTGTTGGAGACGAATGCGGCAATGGGCTTGATCGTTGCGGCGCCGACGGCGGGTTCTGCCGGGGTGATTCCGGCGGTGCTGCTTACCTTGCAGGAACAGCACGGTTTCACCGACGGCGACTTGGTGAAGGCGTTGAAGAATGCTTCGATCGTTGGGTCCATCATCGCCCGAAATGCAACGGTGGCGGGCGCCGAGGGCGGCTGCCAGGCCGAAATAGGCTCTGCGGCTGCGATGGCTGCCAGTGCTGCGGTGGAGCTGCTGGGCGGAACGCCGCGCATGTGCCTTACCGCCGCAAGCTACGCCTTGGCGAACATGCTGGGGCTGGTGTGCGATCCCATCGGCGGGCTGGTGGAAGCGCCGTGCCAGAAGCGAAACGCGTCCGCAGCAGTGAACGCGCTTTCCTCGGCTCAGCTGGCTCTTGCGGGGATCGAGGGGAAGATCCCGTTCGATGAGGTAGTGGATGCCATGTACAAGGTAGGCCGCAGCCTTCCGTACGAATTGCGCGAAACGGCCTTGGGCGGTATGGCTGCATGTCCTTCGTGCGCTAAGTACTGCCATTGATGCGCCGGTAAACGCGAATTCGTGCTCGATCACGCTACGCGCGCGACGCGATTTTCGGCGCAGTCATGGTAAGCAGAAGGCAAGTACTTGATAAGTAGATGATAAGTAGAATCCGGTACCGCGATTTGCGTTTTCCCAGGTCAGAGGAATTCAGGTTTCGCGACGAGGCTAAAAATGTAATTGAGTGATAAGAAGAAAGCAGTCTCCACCAACGTTTTTCCTGAGATGTTTGTTGCCGGCCTAATCCACGGATACGCATGCAGCAAGGGCTCTCAATGTCTTCATGTCCTGCTCATATCGTCTTGGGAAGGCTTGTCGCGATAATCATGCGTCAGTGTCGCCGAACTGTCGCGGCACTGTCGCATCGCTGTCGTTTGCGGTGGTTGAGGTTGCTGGGACGATGCCCCTGGGTGGCGCCGGCCTGCCTCATCTTTTCCCGAATAGGAAAAAATTCGCTAAAGGATTTTGGTCTATCGCCCGTTTTTGGCTCAATAGACTAAAAAATCAGGCTTATTTTTGGTCTATTTGAGAAATATGCAAGAATAGACCAAAAGAAGTAACGTTATTTTTGTCTATCTGGGGAGGTGCAGCATGCCGGCGGAATACAAAGACCTTAGAACGCTGTTCCATATTTCGGAGAGCGATGCGAAGCGCATGTACGAAGAGCGCTTCAATTCGAAAGACGCAGCGCACCTTGATTTCCGGATGGGCGAAAACCAGGCGTTCTACGTGATGGACTCAGCCGTCTACGAGCTGATTATCAGGGCAATGAACCTCGACCGCAGCATCGAGCAGGCCATAAACGGGCTGCCTTCCAAAGCTATCGATCAGTACATGGACAAATGCCTCATCGACGAGATCGTGCTTACCAACGGCATCGAAGGAGTTCGCTCAACGCGCAGGGAGATCGACGATGCCCTTGACCTGCTTGCCAAAAAGGACAAGAGGGGCAGGTTTTCGGGTATTGTGGGGAAGTACCGTGCGCTAAGAACGCGCGAGCAGATTCCTATTGCCACCTGCGTTGATGTGCGTGACCTCTACGATGAGCTGGTTCTTGATGAGGTGCTGGCCGACAACCCCGCGTATGCACCCGATGGGCAATTCTTCCGCAAGGGGCCGGTGAGCGTTCTCGATGCCACGCGACGGCCTATCCATCGCGGCGTGGAGCCCGAGGCAAAGATCGTCGAGCTCATGGGCGGCGCCTTATCTGTGCTCAACGACGACAGCGTTCCGGTTTTGGTGCGCGTTTCGGTGTTTCATTTCATGTTCGCCTACATCCACCCGTTCTACGACGGGAACGGGCGCACCAATCGATTCATCAGCAGCTATGTGCTTTCGCACAGTTTCAGCCCCATCGTTGGGTACCGTTTGTCGTACTCGGTGAAGGAGCGGATCGGAAAATACTACAAGGGCTTTTCGGTGTGCGAGCACCCGCTGAACAGGGGAGATTTGACCCCATTCGTTATCTTGTTTTCCGAGCTTGTCGTGGATGCTATGGAGAGCATGTTGGCCTCTCTGCGTGAAAAGCAGAGCGAGCTGGAGAATGCTGTACGAGCGGTGGGTCGGAAGATCTGCGTCCAGGAAGAAGATGCTGGCCTATGGCGCGTGGCGCTCATCCTGGCGCAGGCCGCGCTGTTTTCGGAAAACGGCGTGACCACTGAAGATCTGTGTGCGGCAGCCGATATGTCCGAGCCCACCGTGGCCAAGCATCGAAAGCGCATCAGAGAACTGGGCTTCCTGCGCGAGACTCACAAGGGTCGGAAGCGCTTCTATTCGCTCGATCTGGCGAAGATGGGGTAGTTGCTGGGCGCGATGTCTATGAGGCGATGTCGCGACACCGTTGCGACATCGCCGCGAGCCGCGCCCAATCGCCGCGAGCCGCGCCCAATCGCCGCGAGCCGCGCCCAATCGCCGCGAGCCGCGCCCAATCGCCGCGAGCCGCGCCCAATCGCCGCGAGCCGCGCCCAATCGCCGCGAGCCGCGCCCAGACCCAAGATAGGTGACAATTTGCTCACGTTGCTTGAATGCGACTCTCATGGTGAGGTATGATTCAGTCAATCATTTACCTATGGTTTATGATACGGCTTGCCTCGGAGCCCGAAATCCGGGGCTTTTTTGCGCTCTAGCCCCAAACCCCGGCATTAATGCCTTGACCGCGTATACACCGTTCGTAGTAGCTCTTGCTCGCAGGGAAGGCCGTACGAATCTTGTAGACGTCCTTCACCTCGTCAAGCACCACGACGTAGTGTTGATGCTCAACCTCTATCACCGTAAGAACTCGGCGGACGGCATTTTTCTTTCCGCGCCTGTGGCTTACGCGCCAGACCTGCGACTTGAGCTCGCCCCTTATTATCCTTGAAATCAGGGGCAGCCTTGCGGCGCGCTCCTCAATGAATGG
>CAVHFE010000146.1:0-3349 GCA_963635145.1 Oscillospiraceae bacterium | reverse complement strand
ATCGTAGCCGGCATCGCTCACGTGGCAGGTATCCAAGCAAACACCCAGACGATCGGACAGCTCTACCCGTTGAATTATCTGGGCAAGCTCTTCGAAGTTGCGGCCGACTTCCGTGCCTTTGCCGGCCATGGTCTCCAACAGCACGGTTGTGGTTTGGTCCGGCTCCAGCACCCGGTTCAGCAACGATGCGATCATCTCGATGCCGGCTTCGGAACCTTGCCCCACATGGCTTCCTGGATGGAAGTTGTAGTAGCTGCCGGGAACCGCCTCCATGCGCACCAGGTCGTCCGCCATGCATTCGTAGGCGAATAGCCGCGCATGTTCTTTGTTCGAGCAGGGGTTCAAAGTGTAGGGAGCGTGGGCGACCAGCGTTCCGAAACCATGCTCTTCCATGATGCGTCGCAGCTCTGTTGCATCATCGAGGTCGATGGCCTTGGCCTTGCCGCCGCGCGGGTTACGCGTGAAGAACGCGAACGTGTTGGCGCCCAGCTCAAGCGCGGTTTCGCCCATAGCGGCAAAACCGCGCGCGCTGGATAAGTGACAACCGATGGTGAGCATTATGAGGTGAGGATCTGCGAGAATTTCGCAGCGTCGATGTTGCCGCCGGATACCACGCACGCAACCTTGGAATCCGCTTCCAGGGGAACAAGACCCAGGGAGACTGCAGCGAATGCGCAGGCGCCGGCACCTTCGGCGATGATCTTCTCTTCCGTGCCCAGCGTCTTGATAGCTTGCGCGATCTGGTCTTCGTTGATCACGAACACGTCGTCCACGTATTCCTTGGCAACGGCGAAGGTCTTGTCGCCCGGGCAGGCGATGTCCAGGCCATCGGCCAACGACTCCTCGGTGGGAACGGTGGTGGGCTCGCCGGCGGCAAGGGAAGCGTGCATGCTCGGTGCGCCCTCGGACTCCACGCCGTACACCTTGATGTTGGGGTTGATGGTTTTCGCTGCGATGGCGATGCCGCCGATCAGGCCGCCGCCACCTACCGGTACCACGATGGCGTCAAGGTCGCTGCAGGCGTCCATGATCTCGAGGCCGATAGTTCCTTGCCCAGCCATGATGCAGGCATCGTTGTAGGGAGGCACATAGATTGCACCGGTATCCTCGGCGAATTTCTCGGCTGCTTCCTTGGCTGCCTCGAAGCTGCCATCGATGATCTTGATGTCCACGCCGTATGCCGCCGTACGGTCGATCTTCGATTGGGGCGCAATGGACGGAATGAAGATGGTGGCAGGAATGCCGAACGCGCGGGAAGAATAGCCAACGCCCTGGGCATGGTTGCCGGCCGAGCAGGTTACCACGCCGAGCTTCTTCTGCTCATCGGTAAGGGTGCTCATCTTGAAGTAGGCGCCGCGGAGCTTGAACACGCCCGTGTGCTGCAGGTTCTCCATCTTCAGGTAGGCCTGGCAATTGCCAAGGGGCAGCGAGACGGGCACCAGCGGGGTGTTGATCGTCACGTCCTTCAGTACCTCTTCAGCCTTCTTGATCAGCTCGAAGCTGATGTCTTCGTAGCTGACGTTCGAGGTATCGATGTTGTTTTGATCCGCGCTTTTATCGGAGTTGCTCGTGCTGCATCCGGAAAGCATGAGGCCAAGGCCCAGAGCGGAGATGCCGCTTGCTTTCAAAAAGTTTCGGCGCGAAAGACCGTTGTTTGCAGTGTCCATGGATTCCTTTCGATTGACTTGTTACAGCATAAGGCTTTACGGTTTGGGCGGCAGGTATCAGCTTAGGTTCTATGGTTGTTCAACACGGCAGGGCGCCGATGCCCGCCCAGCAGCCTGAAGCACCTGCTTTGACAGGAAAGCCTTGGTGGGTAAAATGGGTTTCCAGCGAAATTCGCGGCACATTCACAATGCAATATCCCATTTGGGGGCGACTGGTTTCGACATGGTAAGTCGGACCCGAGGAGCAGGTCGTGGTCTCCTCGCCACGTTAAACAGGGGTACCGTCAAGTTAATTGGCAAAAACAACACTCAGGGCCAGCTGGCCCTCGCTGCTTAATTTAATCGCAGCGTGACGGCGCAGGTTCTTTCTCCGCGCTTGTTGCCGTTATCATTTTCAGGGGAATGCTCCTTGCGATGTAGCTGGTATGCGCAAGGCTAAGATCAAACCCGCTAGGACGCTTATCGGACCTGTCAATGGGTCTTGGGCGCCCGAAGCCTGAACATTGAATAAGCTTGTAGAGCCTCGGCGATGATTTAGTATGGACCGGAGTTCGATTCTCCGCGCCTCCACCAGAAGCAGAACGATCGAACTCTTCCTGCCGAGGGAGAGGTTGGTCATGAGATATAAGGGCGTCCTCGCTTAGCGGGGGCGCCCTTTTCGCGTTATAGGCGTTCTGAGGGCTTTGAGAAGGCCTAGAAGGCGCGATAGGGCTTGGGAAGCCTCGGGTGTACCCGGGAAAGCCTAATCGGGCTAAATAGCACGTGCGAAGCAAGCGCAAATCGCGTCTGCCGCGTCTGCGGCCGGTACATGCCCGACGGCAACAGAATCCATATCGACCATATCGTGCCTGTGTCCAAGGGCGGCAAGACGGTGCCATCGAACCTACAAGCACTTTGCGCGAAGTGCAACCTCGGCAAACAGCCAAAGATATAAATTGGGATTAATTCAGCAAATACTCCAGGCTGTTTTCACGCAAGAATCGTTTGAGTAGCTCTATCGAGGCGTTATCGCTGCGGAACGCAATCACGGCAGCGATGCGAGGATGGCTTTCAAGAACTTCTCCTCCAGCTCCCAAAGTCTCGCAAGACAGGCGATTCGCGGATATTTCAACCAGACCCTTTTCACCCATGCGTATCGAAGGTACGTCTGACAGGGACGCAGTATACCGCTGATCGGCATAACTCCCATCCTTCATTAATTTTGTCCGAGGCATCAATAGGCTCAGATTTCCATCCGCACAAGAAACATCCAATTGGACGCGCTTAATTTTAGTTGAATTCCTCGACCTTCTGGAAGCCTCATAAAAGAACGCTATGGGAATAAGCAAAATCGCTAGGTACAATCTCCCGACAATCATCCCCGCAACAAGGGCAATCGCAAAAAGCACAACCAAGAGAGCGAACAGCACCGCGAGGCCGACTCTTGGCTTCACGCTCACTTCCATATTTGCTGACATTTGTACATTCGCCATAGCTGAATCATGCCTTAAAGATTCTTGTCGAGATTCAATGCACGCTCGAATGTCTGCGCTGCAAGCTCATATCGACCCGCAACCATCAATTCCGTGCCTTGCTGAATCAGATCTTCAATTTCTTCCATAACGCACAACTTAGTCATTCGGTAAGAGCTTATAGCCTTAAAGCCTCTATCAGGCTCGGTTTCCAATAGTCAGAAATCTCAA
>CAVHFE010000145.1:0-3358 GCA_963635145.1 Oscillospiraceae bacterium | reverse complement strand
GTGCCAGGGCGTCCCCCGGCAAACTGAAAAGTTTGTCGGGAACGTCTTCCCTATCCCTATGCGCAGCCCCGATTCATCAGGGCAGACGGCCTAAAGCCTGAAGGCTAGTCGTTCTCGCTGGAACGCTCACCGCCCGCGAGCAGAACGGCCCTGGCAGCGAACGCCCTCGAATCCTCGAAGAACTTGTCCGGGTCGAGCGACGGCCCATTGTCTAGCCAATCGTTCAGCAGCTCCGCGAACTCGGTCCACGAGTCCGCATCCGTGCCAATCGCAAAATCTGCTTTGATCGAATACTTCATCATCTACTCCTTTTCCAGTCTGTCTTTCTTTATTCAAAACAGGCTGCCGCACGGCAACCCGAGGTTGTCCAGTGCGGCTCCGAAAAGGAGCGCTGATTTTCAGCGTATCGAATTGTCAATGTGCGCCGTTCGACCACGTGCGTCTCATCAACGCCGATCGAGCTGTTTGCCCTTCCATTTTACCACAGCAAGGCCATGGGCCATGCTTTCCCGCGAGTGGATAGCGGCTCATCGCGTGAAACCCGTTAAAGGGTTTCATGGCGCAGAGGGGTTCCAACCATCAGGCCGCGCGTATTTATTGTCTAAGGGGCTGCAACCAAAGCAACCTGCCACTCGCAACAGCACCCCAGCTAAGAACGACCATCACCCTTCACGTCGCGCGGCCTGCGATGAATGCAACCTGTCGCGGCGATAGCCGCAGTCCGACCCGAAGCTGAACGAAAGACAAACTCGCAGGTCAGCGAACGGTGCCGGATGGCACCGTAAAAAGGACGGGCGAAAACCACCCGTCCTTCGCACCTGTCGCAATCCGTGACCGCGACTTCTATTTTCCGGTTTCCTTACGTCGCTTCCTCGCTTTGCAAAGCGTTTGGATGAGCGACTTCGCCCCGTCCTCGGTCTCGGCCATGCCCACGACGCGATGCGCGTCCAAGCGCTCGGTGGAGACCGTGAGCGTGCCGTCGGGTCCCATGAGCACGTAATGCAACGGTTTCATAACGGAACCTCCTTAGCTCGACATGCTCGAAAGCTGGGCGAGGATGTCCACGCCTGCGGGCAGAAGCACGATGAGGATGATCATGGGAATGAACACGAGGATGACCACAGGGGTCATCTTGTTCGCCAACGCCTTGACCTTTTCCATCGTGCGCGTGTACTGCGCGTCGCGGGCGAGCTTCGCCTGCGACGTGAGGATTCGGGTGATGTTAGTGCCTTGTTGCTGAGCCTGGATGACCGCGCCGACGAACGAGTTTACGGCGGGGACGCCGCAACGGCCCTGCATTCGGCGCAGGGCGCGGGCGAGGTCCATGCCGAGCAGGTTGATGTCGGTATCGACCTGGCGGAACTCCTTGGCAAGCTCGCCGTCGGAAGCGGTGCTCACGAGCTTGATGCCGCGCTCAAGGGAATAGCCCGCGCGAACGCTCAGGCAGAGCAGTTCCAAGGTGCTCGGCAGCTCCTTTTCGATGGTCTCGCGGCGGGTGCTGGTCAAAGCCCAAAGGAAGAGGTTGGGCAGCCACCAGCCGCCGATGAAGCTTGCTATCGCGAGGACGATTTTAAGCCACACGTCCAACGATGAGCTGAGGCCGAACAGGACGGTGCCGCCGGCACCCACGGCTGCTGCGGCGAGGATCTGCACGCCGCGCCAAGTCTCCTGCGGCATGCGCAGGCCCGCCTGGGCAAGACGGTCGCGATCGTCCGCCGCGTCCTCGGCGGTTGAGGGCAGGATGCGGGAAAGCTTGTTGCCGACCTTGAGCACGTCCTGCTTGAGGTCGCGCTTCGGTGCCGCCGCATCGGCGGTGCGCTTCTTCTCGCGCAGGGTGAACTCCGGGAACTTGGAGCTTGTGATCGATGTGACCACGGCGATCGCCGCCGCGGCGGCTACGATCGCGAACACTATGGCGATGATGTTCATTCCGGCACCTCCTTAGTCCAGTTTGATGTCTGCCATCTTGCTGAGGATGAGCAGCGCGATGACCTCGACAATTGCGATGCCGATAATCACGCCGAGACCGGGCATCTGCCCGTAAAAATCGGCGTAACCGTCGTAGAAGAACCAGGTGAAGGCCAAGATGATCGCGGGCAACGCCGCGACGATCTTGACGGTCATCTTGATCTCCGCAAGGGAGGTTTTAAGTTCGTTGCGCATTTTCGTGCGACGGTCGAGCATGTCGGACAGGGTTTCAAGCGATTCGGACAAATCGGATCCGGTCTCATCCTGGACGCGGATGACCGTGCCGAGCAGCTCCACGTCGGGGGACGCGGTGCGACGTGCCATGTCGCCGAGGGCTTCGGGCAGCGAGACGTTGGAGAAGGTGATCGCGTTGTAAACGGCGTCGAAGTGGCTTTTCAAAGGTTCCTCGGTCTGCTCGCTCACGATGCGGAGCGACTTGGGAACGGACAGGCCGCTGCGAAGGTTCTCCGCAATCTGCAACTCTGCCAGGCAAAGCTGCTGCTCGAACTTGGCGGTGCGCTTCTTGCCCTTCATGCCGAGAACGACCCAAGCCGCCACAGGCGTCGCCACCGCCGCTGCCGCGCCCACGGGGGCGCTCGCAAGGGCGGTGGCAATCGCGGCGGCTACGACCATCGCGCCGAGAAGCTTGACGATCCAGGGGCCGGGTTCGGGGTCCAATCCCGCGACGGCAAGCTTGCGCTCGACCGTCCCCAGCGAGGAGACGTCGCTGATGCCCAGGCTCTCCTCTTTCTCTTCCTTCTTGCCGAAGAGCTTGCTGCGCTTCTTTTCCTTTTTGGTGCCGGGCGTGTAGGCGGCGGTGGCACGCTCGATGCGCTTATCGCCGACCAGCTGCCAGATCACGATTCCGATGCCGCAGAGCATCAGAAGAGTTATGAAGATTGTGATCGTCGCTCCCATTAGCATGCCTCGCTTTGCATCCAGGCGAGGTCGTACTCGTAGCCCGCTTCCTCGATCTTCTTGCGGATTTCCGCAGGCTGTGCGCCGAGCGCCACGTGATGTCCGATGACTTTGCCGTTGGGGTCGGTGCCTTCTTGATCGAAGCGGTAGAGCATTTCGTGTTGGATAACGCCTTCCTGGAACCCGCCGACCGCCATGATCTCGGTCACGACGCGCCGACCGTCGCTCTTGCGCTGAACCTGCACGATCAAATCGAGCGCATCGGCGATTTTCGCCTTGACGGTCCCTTCCGAAAGGGAGTCATCGCCTTGCATGACGAGCGTGGTGAGGCGTGTCAGCGCGGATTGCGCGTCGTTTGCGTGGATGGTGGTCATGGAGCCGTCGTGGCCCGTGTTCATGGCTTCCAGCATCGTGTAGGCCTCGGGGCCTCGGCACTCGCCGACGATGATGCGGTCGGGGCGCTTTCGCAGCG
>CAVHFE010000144.1:0-3363 GCA_963635145.1 Oscillospiraceae bacterium | reverse complement strand
GAAAACTCTTGGTCGCGGGGGCTGGATTTGAACCAACGACCTCCGGGTTATGAGAGAGACGGTAGCCCTATCTATCAACAACCACGGCCTAGTTTCCGCAGGTAAATTAGCGTTTACTTTAGCATCGTCGGTAATAATAATCTGCTCAAATTCTGATCATGGCTCAAATTCTGCTCAAATTCTGATCACACACCAAAGCCCAATCTCAACGAGCGTTGGTCGTTCAGCTTTCGTTGCATCAGCAGATGCAACGGCCGAAGAGCCTACTCACCGACATGAAGCGCGCGGCCATGGGAAGGGTCATAATGTCTCAGCTTATGACGGCTATGACGGCGGGATGGGATATCCCTATCACCGTCATTAACGCCCACTGCTCGATGGCCGAGAAAGAAACGCCCCCGAGACACACAGCTCATTAGCGGAGGTTTCGATCAAGCCGCCATCGCTCCCCCAGCATGCCCCCTTGGTGCCGTCGTTTGGAGACGGAGACCAAAGCCTGCAATTGCAGCAGCGCATCGCACCATCATCGGGCGCGATCACGTTGCCCAGCTCGATCGCCGCCTTCTGCCTCCACTCGCCGCTTGTATGCGTGTAGATCGAGAACGCCTGCTCCGTCTTGTGGCCGCTCATGCTCCTAGTTGTGCGTGGGTCTATCCCGCAGTCACGGCTCAGCAACGTAACGTACGTATGGCGCAACCCATGGGTTGTGAAGTCGTCGGGGATCGGGTACTTGGCACGGACGCTCTTGAACCATTTGCAGAACGTCCGCTGAAGGGTATGGGTCCCGACGCGGTTATTCACTATCGGAGAAGCCTCAGACCATGCCAGGCCCATGGATGCATACCATTCCCGCTGTTGGCTCTTCCAAGATTCCAATACCCCAATGAGAGGCGGCGGACACGGAACCGTGCGCTCTTCGCCGTTCTTGGTCGATTTAAAAGCCTGTTTTTCCCGTCTGAGGCTCTTGCTGACTTCAATCTCCCCGCTCGAGTAGTCAGACCACCTTAAAGCCAGCATCTCCGACTCCCTCAACCCACAGCACAGGCACAGCAGCACGCCTACAGGCTTGGCCTCGAGCGGGCCTTTCACGATCTCGTTGAACAGCGCCTGGGCCTGCTCCGCCGAAAGGGCCACCTTCTCCGGGGTGTCCCTCTTCGGGCGCTCTATTTTTGCCATTGGGCTATCGGGTATGTAGCCGTAGTCGATCGCTTTATCGAAAAGCATGGAAAGGAAAGCGTGCGTCTTCTGCAGAGTGGTACCGGAGTAAGGGCGTCCTGCCAGGTTATCTGAGCCGTCGCTGCGCATATGGGCATAAGCGCCGTCGATGTCACGCGGCGTGACGGCATCTATCGCCTTGTCGCCGATATACGGGCTTATCCGGGCAAAGCACTCCCTATCGCTCTGGATCGTGCGCTCCTCGACCTTCTTCTGCTTCTGCCGAAAGGAGATGAACTCTTCGGCAAACTCGGAGACGGAGACGGCTGAGCCCTCGTCCTTGGCCTTGTTTCCCAGCCGCCATGCGGGAACGCTTGCGGGCGATCCGCCATGATAGACGAAATCGTTGATCGATTTGATCAACGCTATAGCCTCCGCCTCGCTCTCCACGTCCTCCCTGTACTCGTCGTACTTCTTTGCCTCCTCGTTCCAGCCGAGAGGGTACTTAACCTGATAGCTTCCGCCTTTGCGGACAGCGTAGCTCCCTTTGTTCCTGGGTACCCTAACCATTCGGCTCACCTTCTAGACATTGAGCTTCGCAGGGTGCCGAAACGGGTAGCCAAGTTGCTGTGTACTCATGCGTAGGCGTGCTGGAGTAAATCGTCCGGCAGGAGGCGGAGCAGTACTCGCGGCGCTTTCCTTTTGGTTTGTCGAAAAATGCGTTCCCACAGTTCTTGCATGTGGTCGGGATCTTGCCGTCACGGTACATAATCGTTCCCACCATAGCTGCGAACAGCGTGCGGAAAACCGGCATGGGCGCATCGTTCGAGGACATAGACGGAGGCTTGGAGAAGTCCCAACCGAGAGGGGTAGGGGGCTTCTCGTCGATCGTTGAGAGGTTTGAGACCATGGTATACACTCCCTCGACGAACCTTTCCGCCGCCTTGCGTGGCGGCACATCGGCGCATATTGCCAGATATGTGCGGGTGTCTTCGCTCTCGTAGTCGTGCCCTTTATTGAGCAAAGGCATGGGTTTACCGGTCCAGGTGCACGAAGAGGTGAGCTTTGCCGATTCGATAGAGCCGAACCTGTGCTTGACCTTTTTGGGGCCTGTTTCGCCTATCAGGCAATTGAGCTGGCTAATCACCTTGTAAGCGAACACGTTTTTGCCCCATTTCCAAGAGAAATTGACGGTGTCGTCGATGGCGGTGTTGTGCTGAAGGGGGATCACATAATAGCCGCCGTGCAGCTCTTTGTCCGCCCACCAGGCATCTACGCGGGTCAGATAATCAAAACCGCTGGCCTCGAGCACATCGTTTATATAAGGATTCTGGTAATTGGAGATGATGCGGAGCATCAGGGAGCAGAGGTTCCTCGCAAGCACAAGATCGGCTACGGGCTCTACCACGACCATGGCCCCAGGATCCTCCTCCGCCCATTGCCGCAAATCCTCCAATGCCGCGCTTTCAAGGAGGCCGTGCTTGCCGGTAGCCTTTGCCACAGACGCCTTCGAGGGATAGAAGCCAGTGCGACCGTCGAGGTAGAGCTGCATACGGAGAAATGCTGGGTCATTGGAGCAGAATCCCTGGCTTTTCTGTCCACGCCCGTTTGCCTCCGCAATGGAGACGGCCTCCTGGATCGTTATAAGACGCCCTGCGCCCTTGCACACCTCGAATGCGATGAGCGGCCCTGTTTCCTCAAGGACGGCCACCAGGTCGTCGAGGTTCTTCCATTGAACGAGCTTGTTCATGGTGGAGATATCGAGCGTGCCGAGGCGGGTCTGCCTGTATCCGCTGGGGATGACCTCGAACAGCGAATGAAAATTCGTCTTGTTGTTCCTGGTCAAAAACACTCTTCGTTTAGATTTCATTATTAACCCTGCCACTATATGAGTAATTTCCCGTTAATTAGCATTATATTCGCTTGCGTCGTTATTTATTTCGCGCTTTTTGTTTTTCAACGTTTTGAATCGCTAATTGTGCTATTGTATAGACAACGAAAGAGAAGGGAGGTGAACCATGGACATGCTGCTTAGCCTTTCGCAGGCCAGCAAGGTGATGGGGACAAGCTATAGCAAGGCCCAGAAGCTGGCCAAGGCGGGGGCGCTGCCGTTCCGCAAGCTTGGCTCGACCTGGGTCATCCCGCGGAGCGCGCTGTACCGCGAGCTCGGCCTGGAGCCGCCGAGCGATGAAGAGAAGGCTCTATGCC
>CAVHFE010000143.1:0-3397 GCA_963635145.1 Oscillospiraceae bacterium | reverse complement strand
TTCCAAACATTTTCAAGCGCGTTTTACAAGTCGCCTAGCAGCATACCGCAAAGCCGCCCGCAAACGAGCGAAGAGCAACGTCAAAGCACGGAAGGCGCAATCGAGAACCCACCCAAGCGCAAACCATGCGAACCAAAGGATTCCATCGCCCCGAATCGCCCGTACGCCGCCAAATCAAAGGCGGCGCCCATAAAGCCGCCCGCGCCCCCAAAAAAAGCAGACAATAACAGCTAACGTTTACCCATTCATCGATCATTACAAATTAAGCCCCGTACATATCTTCACTCGAAGGCGAAATCACACCACTGAGCCCAATCGCGGCACCTCCTCCCTTCAACCAGGTAGGCTCTCGCATAGCTCATCATCAAAGGGAAAGGAGACATCATGAGCATAGCGAACAAGATGCTTTCAGGGTTCATGGCAATCTTGCTCATCGTCGCACCAATAGCAACACCGCTGAACGCCCCCCCGAAGCCCTAGCGGCTGAAGCACCAACCTACGGATTCTCCGATGTAAACGGAGACGAATGGTTTGCGATAGACGAAGTTCTCGGATATGCAACGGAGCACGGCATTATCAGCGGCTACGACGATGGACGGCTCGGCGCATACGATAACGTCACCCGCGGACAAGTCGCCGTTATCCTGCACAGACTTGCTGGCGAACCCGAGGCTCAGTCAGACGACTTCGGCGACGTCGATTACAGCATTTACTACGGACCCGCCATCCGATGGGCGCGAGCCGTGGGCGTTATCAACGGCTACTGGAACGAAGATGCGCAAGCTTATCTCGATTTCGGTCCCGATGACGCGGTAACGCGAGAACAGCTTGCGGCGATGCTGACAAACTACGCCGAACAAGTTGCCGGCATAGAGACCGAAACGTATTGCCTTGCCCTTGACGACATGCCCGACGCCGACGACGTTGACCTCTGGGCCCGAGATTCGGTCGGCTGGGCCATGGACATGGAGTTGATATCCGGCACCGTCGAGGCAGATGGCGCATACGTACGTCCCCTGGCAACCGCCCAGCGTTGCGCCATGGCGAAAATGGCAAGCGTGCTGCATCGCGACGTGCTTCCACCTGAAGTGGAAGACAATGCAACGCCCGTAGTGGAATATGCAGACGGGGTCATCACCGTCTCCGAATCCGGCTCATCGATCTCCTCCGATGGGCTCACCGTAAGCGTTCCCACCTCTTCACTGAACGAAAAGGTCACCGAAGGATCCATCGTGGCGGTGTCCGATGACGGAGTTTCCGGAACGGCGATAAAAGCGGAAAGCGTCATCGAAGACGGCAACCGCACCATCATCAGCGGCTCTCAGCCGGACATCAGCGAGGTATACGAGCGCTTTTCCATACAGGACATCGTCAACACCAACGAGATGTCGCTAGCACTGGAAGATGGGTTCGAACTTGTAGAAGAGGAAACAGCAGGCGATGAAAGCCTTGCTTCAAACATCGGGGATAGCCTCAGCCTAGGAACAATTAACTTCAAAATCAAAGTCGGCGAGCATGAATTCTCGGACGCCGACGACAAGAACAATCCCGTTAAGGTTAAGGCAACAGTTACCGGCAATGCAACGCTTTCCATCGAGCCCTCTCTTGTCTACAAGATTGATTACGGTAACAAATCCCTCAATGATGCGTACTTCGCAATCAAAGCCGCATGCTCCATCAAAGGAGATGTCAGCTTTAGCGTTTCAGGCAAATTCAAAATAGCTCGCCTATCTGCAGGGATCGCAGGAGCCGATGTCTATCTCATCGTTGATGCTAACGGAACCGTCTCCATTCAGCTCTCAGAGAGCTATATGGCCGGCTACCGATACTCAAGCCACAAACTGAAGAACTTCGAGAAGCTAAATCAGTCGGACTTGAGCCTTTCCGTAGCAGCTTCGATGCGTGTGGGGCTAGGCGCAATAGGCGACTTGCGTATTCTTTGCTTCACGCTGGCGGATTGCGGACCTTCAAGTGGCGTAGCCGGGGAATGGCAAGTAACCGAGCACCCAGCACTGGAATGCAAGAACCTCAGCGCTTACCTGTTTCTCACCATTGACTATGGACAAACAGGGCTTATGAAAGAGCTTGGGCTAAGCGGAAAACGGAACTTTTTCACGGCGAAGACCAGCCCTCTCAGGAAAAGCTGGCATTGGGAAGACGACGAGCTGGTCGATAAATGCACATGGAACAGCAAGGTGCAAACCACCGAAGATGGCTATAAATACGTCATCGCCAAAGACGTTGAAGGATGGAACGAAGGCGAAACGTTCATCACCTACAAAGATTGCGACCTAACGTACTACGGGGAAGGTGCCTATATCCTCAACTACGAGGGCGACAGCGACAGCATCCGGCCGCCGGCATATATCGATAGGCAGCCCGTACTGAGCGTTGCCATCCAGAACGAGGGCATCAAAACTCTCGACATGACCGATTGCGGGAAAACGATCCAAGCAGCACAGGGCGAAACCATCAACCTTGTCTCTTACATCGATCACTCCCAACGATCAGGTGACAAGTATTGGACTACCCACTTCGACTATGAACCCATGCTCCGAACGATTGACATGTCAGGGAGCAGCATCTGTGGCCTATACCTCGGTAATCTCCCCCGTTTGACCACCGTCAATGTTTCCAACAGCAACATCAACGAGATATGGGGGCTTGATAGGACCCAATATTGGAACAAGAAGGAAGGTACCAAACTGGAAATACCCCGACTTACAACGCTCAACGTAGCAAGTTGCGATAAGCTCGAAGCTCTTGGCCTCTGGAAAGGAAATCTTAGAAACCTTGATCTATCGACCAATGAGGCACTCGTAAGGATCTCTTTAAAAGACTGCCAGATTGAAAACCTGAAATTACCTACAGGAGATAACCTATACGAGATTAATATAGAAGGAAATAATCTAACGGCTTTCAACCAAGAATGGCTTACCGGCAATCCTGGGCTTATCTACATCAACTGCTCGTACAACAAAATTCTTGATGTTAGCAATATTGAATCGTGGGTTGACGAAGAGCCCATACACCGATTTGCCACAACCCAACCGCAGAATATCAATGCAGAGACCGCCAGCTTGACAGACGAAAGCGACGATGACAGCATCGAAGATTCCTCTGATTACACCGGCCCGAGCGGCTGCTCGTTCGCAAGCGGTAGCAAATCTAGCCGGCTGACAGGTCAATAAGTTTGCCCAAGAGCTTTATCGCTCGCACTGCTCTCGGGCTGTCAATCGGCACCGGTCTCTTATGCCGCGCGGCTTAAATCGGGTAGCATGGAGCTATAACGACCTTTTGGCCGCCCGCAGCGCATGCGTTATCGGCGCTGCGGGCGGCAAGCGATGGAGAGAGATCTGTGGACGAAGAGCGACAAGAAATCGAAGCGAATAGCGAG
>CAVHFE010000142.1:0-3464 GCA_963635145.1 Oscillospiraceae bacterium | reverse complement strand
CGAGGCGCCCTTGGCCTTCACGGTCTTGGCGTTGGCCATGCTCTTCTTGGTGGAGCAACGCAGCTGGACGCCGGAACGTTGGGCCTTGCTCTTCTTCCATTTGGCCTTGAAGGACTTCTTTGCTGTGGTCACGCCAAATTTCGTTTTTACCTTAGCCTTGCTCACCTTGAACTTGGCAATGCCCTTGGGGTTGATAACGTAGGAAGTGGTGGTCTTGCCGGCGTAGTTGCCCTTGGCGGTAACGGTCACCTTGTAGGTGCCGACCTTCTTGCCAGAGGCCACAGTGGCGGCGTAATCAGTACCGGCCTTTAGGACTTTGTCGCCCAAAATCACAAGCTTGACCTTGGGTTTCTTTACCTTGCCGTTGTAAACGTAGGAATCCTTGGAGAGCATCACTTTGGCGGTGGAAAGGTTGCCAGGCGCCGCAACCTTGAGCTCCACCGAGGCTTCGCCCTCTTTGTAGTTGCCCGCCTCTTCAGCGCTCACCGTAAGCGTTGTGGTGCCGGCGGCATGCACGGTCACCTGGCCGTCTTCATCAACGGACGCGACGCTCGTATCGGAACTTGCATACTGCAACTCGGCATCAGTGCTAGCCGTTGCCTCAAGCTTGAAGGAAGCATCACCAATAATCTTCTGCCCGGGCGCCTTCACCTTGATATTCGCCTTGGCTTTGCTTATCTCGAAATCGAGGCTCGGGCTGCCGGAAAGCACGTACTTTTCCGCTTGCTCGCCCGTAAGCTTCGTAACGAAGGCGGTGTAGGTGCCGGCATTGCACGCAGCATCAACCGCTTCGTCACCCTGCTTGTACTCGATCACGGCCGAAACATCGTCTCCGTCGTCCACGCCGACCAGCTTGACCTCGGCTTCTTTGGCAGTGCCGTCGTAAACGCAATTCTTAGGAGCCGTAATCGCAGCAGTGACGTACTTCTTCGTCGTGGCGCCGCTATGCGACTCAATAAAGGCCTGGGCCTCGGCAAGGCTCTCGAAGTATATCTTGGCGCCGGCGTATTCCACCTCGGCGCTCGTGGCGTCGGGAGCCTCCGCGTTCACGATCTCGTAGTAGCCCTTGGCGTCTGCGGAGTCGGCGTGCTTGAAGAGCGCCTTTCCTTCGGCAAGCGTTCCGTCTGCCGGGAAGATGCTGAACTTGCCACCGATAAGCCTTGTCTCAGCCGCAGAGGAAACGCCCTTGTTCACCTCGGTGATCAGCGTTGCATCATCGGCGGCGGTATAGGTGCCGCTGTTAACGCTTGCGCCACCGTTGGACTGAACGTAAACCAGCGAATTGGCCTTTTCCTTGCTACTCATCGTCACATCGGTAAGCTCAGCCGTGCCTTTGTACAGCTGCAGGCATTCGCTATTGAGCGTCTTAAGCTCGACGCTATTGAGCACCAGGCGCGGGACTTTGCCCGAATCGCTATCTACGCGGATGGCAGCCTCGATGCTGGCCGCCTGAATAATGGTGCCCTTCTTCCCGGCGGCATTGCCCGAATCGATGATGGTAAGCGTTTCATTGGTGGTGGGCGACTCAATCATGATCGCCTGCTTGCCGGCCTCGGAATTCTTGATGGTGTGGCCCTTGAGGTCGATGGTCACCGCGCGGGAATAACCCTTCAGGTAAACGCGGCTGGTGACGTTTTGGAGCAGTTCCACCGTCTCGTCGGAGGCCGCCATGTTAACGGCGTCCTCGACGGTGAAAGATTTGTAGTTGCCCACCTGCGCCACGTACAAATTCCAGTTGGCGGTTAGCGTGAGGTCGGACGTAACCGCGCTCGTGAAATCGTAGGCCTCGCTGCCGTTTTTCCAGTTAAGGAACTTGCCGTGCTCCGTGCTCGGCTTGGCGGGCTCAACCGCGCAAAGTCCATCGGCAATGTATTCGGTTGGAATGTTGAGGTCTATCTGCTCGGAGCCGGAAGCGAAGCTGACCGCACGATAGGCCGTACCGCTTGTTGCGGCCCTTTCGCGAGCGAATTGCACGGCTTCCTTGTCGGAGGCAAACCAAATCCCGCCGGTCTTAGACGGAACCACCAGGTTCTTATACCTGCTGGGCATGTCGGAGCTATCGCCAATCACGAAGCCATCTTCCGTCTTCCAGATGGATTTGTTCTTGCCAAGGGTTCCCGCAACGGGGGCATGGCTGTACGTGCCGCCCTCCATGATGACCATGGGAAGGGCGTATTTTCCGGAGCTCTCGAGCTTGAACAGCCCCGATGCCCCGCTGTCGGCAAGGAAGTTGCCGCTCTTCAAGGTAATGACATTGGACATGTTGGAAGTGTTGTAGGCGTAGATGAGCTCCGCGTCCGTGCCGTCCGCCGTTTGCAGCGTTGCGCCATCGATGGTCAGGCTGCCTTGGTAACAAGCGACGCACTGACCGCCGTGAGCTTCGGAGACGAGCCTGATTTTGCCAAGGTTCACGGTTGGGGCCTCGAACTCGGTGTCGATTCTGACGGCAACGGTTCCAGTGTCCTTGCCTTGAACGATGGAACCTTTGCTTCCGCTACTAACGACATCCAGGGTGACCCGTTTGTAATAGTCGCTAGGGCAGACGGTGAGCGCCGGGCGCTTGCTGGTTACGTTGTTTAGGGTGTGGCCGTTCAAGTCGAGGGTGATCGCGTTGTTGAAATCGTTGCCGTTGACGACGATGCGCCCGTCCTCGATGTCCTCGCCAAGCACGTAGGTGCCACCATCGTAGATAGTGAAAGTGTTATCGACGAAGTCGGACTTATAGAAGGTCATCACGTTGTCGCTGCCTGTGTCGGCATAGGCGAGGTGCGCCGAGAAAGCAAGCGAGATCGCCAGAGTCAGCACGAGGACGAGTAGCTTGAGCGCAAAGAATGCGGTGCCTGGCGATGCGGCACCAGAGTGGTCTGGCGCTGGCGACGATGCGGCCGGGGACGCTTGCCTTGAGTCAGGCGAGGGGCCGAACGATGCGCTTGGCATGCTCAAAGACAAGGAAGTGTGTGCACGATTGTGCGCTTCGGCGCAATCTGATGCTGAGGCCACCATAGCTTCGGCCGTTCCGGCTACCTTAAACGGCAGCTCATTAGCCCAACTTAGCTTCAAGGCCTCTTTCGCCCCCCCTAATTCCTGCGTTTCAATTCGACCCATGTCGCCACCCTTCGCTCTTACGCCTTGCGAACTTGAAACTCTTCTATCTATCCATTCTAGCCATTTGGGAAAGGCGCACCTCAGGTTTTACGTGTCTGCAAGGAACGAGGAGAGGCATGCGGCGGGCGGGGCCCTTGCGGGCGTCGCCCGTTCCGCTGTTCAGAAGCCCGGGTCATCGACCCGGGCTTCTTCGTGCGCTCACTGCTTCAGCTTATTTATGCGGGCTTCCAGTGAAGCCCTCTTTTTAGCTTTCAGAGCGACACCCCCCCAGGGCCCCGCCCGCCGCAAACGTTGCGAGCCGAAAAGCTACTTGGTCTTCACGGCCTTCTTGGCGGACCAGCTGGAGTAGTAGGTCTTGC
>CAVHFE010000141.1:0-3482 GCA_963635145.1 Oscillospiraceae bacterium | reverse complement strand
GTATGAAACGGCTGCGGCTGGAAGTTGCGGGCTTCGCGATGCGGATAGTCGGGTAAAGCGGCTGTATATAAAACTGGAGCGGAGCCGTTTAACGGGTCCGCTCCTGCAAATCCGAAGGTTTTACATGTGGGTGTATTCTAACCGCATGCACAGTCACATGCCATCAGGCTTGGTTCGTGCTATTCAGAAGATGCTCAGCTCTATCCGCAGTGTGGCTCAAACGCAAGCTGGCCCGCGGGGTCGTTGGTCATCCTCATCTCGTAAAGAGGTATGCCCGTGTCCTCGGCGACCTCGATCACTTTCTGTCGGTCCGCTTCTCCAATCTTCTGGCCAAGATAGATAGCCTTTGCGCGTGCAGCAAGATATTTCGGCCCGTCGGCCTTTTCGCATGTGCCGCACGCCACGCGCCATTCCTTTTCATGCTCCCACTGCTTCGTTTTCTTGAAGGCGGTGTTAACCAGGTAGAGGTAGGTGGTCCCTTCAGGATAGTCGGAAAGCGCGGCTGAGCCGCCCAGGACATGGGCGAGCCATGACATGTCTGGACGCTCCCCGTATTGGACCGGTGCCAGGGTTGCGCACATGCAGCTTTCGCACTTCTGCTCGCAGTAGCATTTCAGGTTGCGCGGATCCAGCTCATACTCCACGGCGATGCCCTTTCCACTGTCCGCGTAAAGGCCCCACATAAGGGAATTGCCGACATCCTCGGAGAGACATACACATCGAAGCTCGTTGCGGAATTCGTTGGTGCGGCGGCCAAGCTGGGCAATCGAGCTCTCTATGAACTCATCCTTCTTTTCCATCTGGTTGATTGCCCAGGAAGTTATGTCATCGTCCAAGGGAAGCCTTTTCGCGCATAGGTGCGCATCGGACTTCAGGGTGCGCACCATATTTTCTTCTGTGATCAGATTATCCATCTGCTCCCGTATTGAATCGAGGTTCAAGAGGGGGAAGGAGTCGTACAGGTCGTTAAAGTCGCGTGCGCGCGCAAGGAAGAGCCTGCCTTGCCTGATATCTTCCAGGTTGAGTTCGGCTGTTCTTGAGTCGGATAGCGACCGGAACCTGAAGAGCCGCAATGGGCCATGGCTGCCTACGCAATCTGCGGTCGTCTCAAAGTAAGGAAGCATTGAGGTCCTATACGGCTGGTGCTTTTCGCAATAGCCGTTCATGCTCTCAAGGAGTCGGCCGAACTCGCTGCGCAGCTCTTTGAATCCGTCGGCGTCTGAAGGGCATGGCACGCCAGTTAGATTTCTCGGCTGCGGTGTCCCTGAGGAGAAGTCGAACCTTGCTAACTCCGCCGAAGCCTTCTGATTGCTCGCGCGAAGCCAAAGCTGCTCCGGCCCGTAGAAGCCTGTGTCTGGCAGGCGCAAAACGTGGCCTTCGAGTTTCCTACGTGCTTTTTCGTCAACCGCAGGGCCCCTAATGTGCCCTTCTTGTTCGCAACCGATAGATTGCTCGCATTTCTGCTTGTCCCAGTCAACGCAATTGACGAGTCCGCCTTGATGATTCACGATTCTGATGCGTGCACCGCATGAGTCGAGGTTCACATCGAACGGAGCTAATGGCATCTCCAGTTGCTCTATGTCAAAACTCCCGCCGAAGAGGTCGTCTGCGGATCCATCGGCCTCAGAAATCAGAGATGCCTCCAGCTCAAAATAGCGCCCATTGCACTGGCGGCTGAGGTCGACTTTGCGGAGATCGCCCTTGTAACGCCAGTGCCACACGGCGCTCTCGTCCAGCACGTGCAGCACCCTGAGCATCCTCGGCTCGCCTTCGGCGGACTTCCCCTCCGTGCAGAGCAGAGGTATGA
This sequence comes from Oscillospiraceae bacterium, assembly GCA_963635145.1. GTDB lineage: Bacteria > Actinomycetota > Coriobacteriia > Coriobacteriales > Eggerthellaceae > Anaerotardibacter. The sequence goes on along the minus strand of CAVHFE010000141.1, from coordinate 1,675 downwards.
GCGACAGGAGGAGCTTGGGAAGATCCTCAATATTGTCCCCTGATAGAAACGGGATAAATTTCGCCGAAAGGGGCATCAAGCAGGGCGTGTCGGCGAGTGTTGAACGCGGGTTGAGCTCCTCAAAACTGTGAGCTTGGCGGATGATGCCACCGAACAGCTCGTTACCGAGGAGCGCATCATCGCATATTGATATCGCTGCGATCTTGCGGCCGTCGGCCAGCTGCTCGACGAAGGTGGCGTCGCTGTTGCTCTCTACGATGTAGAAATCGCAGAAGACAAGTCTTCTTAGAAGGTCGTCAGAGAGTAGGAAGGCAACCGTACGGGCTTTTGTATCATCGTTGCTCCCGACGGGAAAGGCGTATGGTGCGAGTCCCCGGCGGTTCGCCATGTAGAAGCTTGCGGTCTGTTTGCCGAGAGGATTTTCCATGCCCTTCGACAGAAACGTCGACAGAAGCGCATTGCCCAGGCGATAGAAAGAGATGACCTGGTTGTCGACCTTCTCTATATCCGTAGCGGTATCAAGTATTTTAGCAAGCAGCACGTGAACCTCCGATTGTGCGCTATTTCGCGGTGTAAGAAGAGTCGGCCAACGCTCAGCCGTCGTCGCCACTGAGCAGAATCTACTTCTCAATGCTATGTCGGTCAACCGCCTTCCCGACTGCCTTGACCGCATAAATTCTGCCATGCCGGAAGCCGCCCGTCTGGCCTCTTTGCCTATATGTGCAGTTTGTCCTCATGGGCTTGATTGGAACTGGATATCGGTTAAAATCACTATTTAGCGTCCCCTTGGAAGTAGACGTGCCGAGATCAGGCTACGTTCAAAACCAAGGGGCTATTTCATCTCATGGGGGTAGCAATGGCTTTTGACTGCTTCACCGAGACGACGGCCGTACTTGTTGACGGAGGGTTTTACCGGCGCCGTGCATACAATCTTTTTGGTGACAAGGCCCCCAAAGACCGCGCGTCGGAGTTGGTGGAGTATTGCTGGCGCCACCTGAAGCGCGGAAAGGACGCACCGCCCAACCATCTTTACAGGATTTTCTACTACGATTGCCCTCCAATTAAGCAGAACCTCTTTCACCCGCTTCTTCAGAAGCCAATCAACATGGAGAAGACGGAAACCTATGCTTGGTCTACTGAGTTCCTCGCTGAGCTAGCTGGCAAGCGTAAGGTGGCGATTAGGCTCGGAGACCTTCAAGAAAGAGAATCCGGCTACCGGTTAAAGGACAAGACGGTTAAAGCGCTCTGCAGGGGCGACCTTGACTTTAGCCAGATTACGGAGAGCGACTTCGAGCTTAATCTGGTCCAAAAGGGCGTCGACATGCGTATCGGCCTCGATATCGCATCGATCGCTACGAAGAGGCTAGCGACTCAGATCGTTCTCATTGCCGGCGATAGTGACTTTGTTCCTGCTGCCAAGTTCGCAAGGCGGGAGGGAATCGACTTCATCCTTGATCCGATGTGGCAGAAGGTTAGGCCGGCGCTCAACGAGCATGTTGACGGGCTCAGGTCCTGCGTCTCGAGGAACCCCGACCCGATAACCGAGCATCTTTGCGCGAAGTGCGATGACGGCTTCCTTGACAGTAAATAAGAGGTTGTAGGTTTCGGCTCAACAGCCTTTCTTATCTCCAAGGCCACTTGCGTAGAGTCCCTAGATATAACTAGAGCGCATCCG
>CAVHFE010000140.1:0-3546 GCA_963635145.1 Oscillospiraceae bacterium | reverse complement strand
GATGCATGGCAGTCAGAAAGGTACTGGAAGCGGAAACGACCGGGAAGAACGGTGGTAACCATGACGAATATTCGGTTATCCGGAGATGGTAACCAATGGCAATAACCGTGGTAGCTAAGTGGTCAAATACTCACTTGGTGCTGTCCCACACGAAAGGTCGCTGAATCTCAGGGATGGCGATATCGCCAGACTCGATTAGCCCGAGGATGCTCTGCACCGAGTAGGTGGTAACGCTGTAGCAGTCTTTCATGGAGGTCCTTATTGATGGAGGTTTGTTGGCAGATACGACCAGGGAGAGACAACTTCGAGCGAGAAATGCCTCATCTGCCAGGCGAGGCAGCTCGCTTATTGAAATTGGCGCCCATAGCTAGGCGGCAATATCACGCGTATAGAAGTAATCGAATATCTCATCTATGCATCCCGGGAGGACGTCGTCTGGGTAGCTTTCTTCCGGAAGCTGGTACACGGCATCCCTGATAAGAACCTTGACCTGGCCGACAGTCTCCTCCTTCTCCGTCCAACGGACCATTTGGCCCAAACGTTCGTCTATAGTGGCGACGAGATCGATAGCGACCGCTTTCACCTTTTTGATTTCCGTTGGCGTCAGCGTCTCCTTGAACAGCATCTCAAACACGGTCATCTGCTGTTGGCTCTGGAAACCCTCGCGGATCCACTCCTTCTGCTTTTCGTCAAGCTCCTTGGAGAGGCGCATTAAGTCGTTGAAGGTTCTTTCGATTGTTGCTTTGTCCTGCTCGGAGTTGTAGTCCTCGATTATTCGCTCATAGCGTTCGTAGAAATCGACACGACGCGGATTGTCTTTCAGAGCGACGAGCAGGCGCTCCTCTATGACGGCTCGAAGGTCGTCGAGGAGTAGGTGCTTGTGCTTCTTTCTCGCGAACTCCTGCGAAAGCCTGTCAAAGTCGATTCCGCTGATATCGAAACGCGTCCCTTCCTTCGATTTCTCAGGGGCTTCCTCAACCACGATATGTTCGTCAACGATTCCCTGGAGTTTTACCATCAGCTCAGTCGTATCCGCATGAGCGCGCTGCTTGTTCAGGTGATTGTAGACAGCCCTTATGGCATCGCGCGCGGACGCAAGATCCGCCCCGACTTCGCGAACGATGACGAACTTATACATACGGAACAATTCTCGGCACATGACGCCAAAACGCTTCTTGGTCTCGTCCGTACGGGATATCGCCTCCGCAGCGTTCTCGATCTCGGCGAGCTTGTTGAAGCCATCGGCGGCAAGAAGGGATTCCATTTCGTAGCCTTGGTCAGAGACGAAGCCGATTATCGACGACGTAAGCTCGCCAATCCGATCGATTAGCTTGTCTTTGTCGATGACGGGGTCGTCGAAGGTGCCTCCTGGATCGCCGACGATATAATCCGCCAGGGCTTTCCTCAGCGCCTTCACAATGCCTATGTAGTCGACGATCAAGCCATTGCTCTTTCCTTCGCTGACTCGGTTGGCGCGCGCGATGGCCTGCATCAACCCGTGTGCCTTAAGCGGCTTGTCGAAATACATTGCGGAGAGAGATTTAACATCGAAGCCCGTAAGCCACATGGCGCAGACGAACACTATGCGGAACGGGTTGTCGGCGTCCTTGAAGTCGTCCTCGAGGTTGCGTTCAAGCATTTTTTTGCGATGGGGAGCAATGTCCAGCCCCCATTTGCGGAAGCGGTCTATTTCGTTTTGCTCTTGGCTTACAACGACCGCCATCTCGGTGGATTCCATCCACTTGATCTTGCGGCTAAGCTCCAGTTGCTCCTGCTGCCCCAGGCTTTTCAGCTTTGTTTTTTCGGATGCAATGGCCTTGGCCCAATACTCTTGGACGTAGTTGAACATCATCACGCAGGTGACCTTATTCACGCATATGAACATGGCTTTGCCGGATTCCCATATGCCGGTGTAATGGCGCACGAAGTCGCGAGCGATGATGCGAAGCCTTTCCTCGGACATGATGACCTGTATGCCGCGCCCGAGCTGCTTCTCTACCTTTTCGACTTGGTTCTCGTCAAGGTCTTCCGCTTCGACGGCCTCCAGCAGCTCATCGTTGATTTCTGGGTTTTCGATATCGAGCTGGTCTGAGCGGTTTTCGTAGAATAGGGGCACTGTGGCTCCGTCCTCTACGGCCCGGTTGAAGTCGTATACCGAGACATAGCCGCCAAACGTGCGTTTGGTGAGATTGTCGTAGTCAAAAATGGGTGTACCGGTGAAGCCGATCCTCGATACCGTGGGAAGCAGGTGCATCATATTCTCTGCGAACACACCGTTGTTGGACCTGTGCGCCTCATCAGAGAAAACCACTATGTCGTGATCGGGGTAGATCGGCTCGGCGTCCGGCTTGTTGAATTTTTGTATCAGGGAAAAGATATAGCTCGGATTTCCGCGAAGCTTCGAGGCGAGATCCTCGCCGCTCGAGGCGACGAAGCGAGACGCGGGCACGCCGGCAAGGCAGCCGCAACTCTCGTATGTCTCGCTTATCTGCTTGTTGAGTTCTTCCCGATCGGTCAACACGAGAAAGGTCGGCGAACCAGCCTGGGTGCGCTTGATCTTTTCGGAAAGAAACACCATAGAGTAGCTTTTCCCGGAACCCTGCGTATGCCAGAAGACGCCGAGCTTTCCATCGTTTAGCCTTCGCTCGGAATAAGCCTGAACCGCCTCGTTCACGCCGAGGAACTGATGGTTGCGGGCGAGGATTTTCGCGGCCGGCGAATTCGCATGATCGAACAAAATGAAGTTCCGAAACAGGTCGAGTAGGTTCTCCTTGTCGCATATGCCGCGAAGCATCGTTTCGAGTGCGACTCTGCCTTCATCCGCTTCCTTCAAGCGCTTCCACTCATGGAAGAATTCATAGGGGCTGCCAAACGTGCCAACCTTCGAATCGAGCCCGTTGGAAAGCATAACGAATGCGTTGTAATAGAAGATCTGAGGAATGGTGTCCTGATAATCGGTGTAGTTGTCTTCGTAGGCTCGGATTATGTCCTTGTCATGCCTCTTAAATTCAATAAAAAGCAACGGGATGCCGTTCACAAAGCCGACAAGATCCGCACGGCGGTGATGCAACGGCCCGTAGACCCACAGCTCCTCAGCTGCAACAAACCGATTCAGCGAAGGATGCTCGAAGTCGAAAACTTGGGCGCGCTCGGTCCGGGTCGAGCCATCAGGTTGCTTCCGCTTAACTGGGATACCGTCCTTGAGCATCTTGTATTTTGTCTCGTTTGTCTGAAGCAAGGAGTCGCCGACGAATACTTCCTCGAGCGTCTTGACGGCTTGCTTGCACTCGCCTTCGGACAGATGCTCATTCAGCTCGACCAAGGCATACTCGACATCGCGCTTAAGGATAACGTCGTGATAGCTTTCGCGGCCAAGAGTGCCATCTGCGCCAAGAGCTTCGCCGTCAAAGCAATAGACGACGTCCCAGCCTAAGGCGGAAAGTAACTCGCCGGCAGGTTTTTGAACCGCCTCTTCTTCAGAGTAACGACTAACGCCCATATCTGCCTCTTATCAACCAAGAGTCTTCGTCAAAATGTAGCCTGAGA
>CAVHFE010000139.1:2316-3627 GCA_963635145.1 Oscillospiraceae bacterium | reverse complement strand
ACGACACGAGCGTCTACACCGCTCAGGTTGTCGTCACCAAGGACGATGCTACGGGTAAGCTCTCTGCGCAGGTCAAGTACCTCAAGGGCGCCGAGGAACTTGCTGCGGATGTGCTGCCCACGTTCAACAACACCTACACCGCACCCGCAACCGGGGAGTTCCAGCTGAAGGCCAAGAAGACCGTCAACGACGCTGCTCCCAAGGCCGGCGAGACCTTCGAATTCTCCGCTAAATACGAGAGCGGCTATGAGGGCGCTAAGAAGATCGACGGCCTCATCGAAAACGCCAAGACCGATGCATCGGGCATGGCCACCTTCGGAACCGTTACCCTGGGCGAGGAATTCTACGGCCAGAGCTTCGTCCTGAGGATTCACGAAGAGGGAATGCTTAGCAAGGAGTGGACGAAGGCCGTAGACGTTTTCGCTACGGTAAGCGTCAGCCAGCCCACCGGCACCGAAAAGCCCACCGTTACCGTCAAATACAACAACGAGGAAACCCAGTACGCCAGCTTCAACAACACGTACTCCACTTCCACGAGCGCAACGCTCAGCTTGAGCAAGGCTGTGACGGGCGGCACCGATGTCGTGAAGGACAAGGAATTCACCTTTGCTCTTTACAAGAAGGGCAGCGATGAGCCTCTTCAAACCGTAGTGGCCAAGGCTGGCCAGACCGTCTCCTTCGCCAATGCACTCGAGTTCACCCAGGCGGGAACCTACGAGTACGACATCAAGGAGCTGGGCACCAATGGGGAAGGTTGGACGTACGCCGAGCCCACGACTGCAACCGTTACGGTAACGGAAAACGACGATCGCAGCCTGAGCGCTGAAGTGAGCTACGGCCGTGCCGTTCTCGATGGCTCTGCTGCCCTGTTCACCAATGCCTACCAGGCTTCTGGCGATGTTCCCCTCAGCGTGTACAAGACCGTCAACGGTGGCACTGACGTTATGAAGGACGAGGAATTCTCCTTCGACCTGTACAAATCCAATGTCGATGGCGTAGAGCTGGATAAGCTGGCGAACGTCACCGCAAATACGGGTCAGAAGGCCTCCTTCGAAAGCCGGCAGATCGCTGCCGAGGGTACCTACTATTACCTCATCAGCGAGGTGGGCCATAACGACAACGGGTGGAAGGCCGATAGCGACGTGCTTGCCAAGGTGGTTGCTGCCGACAAGGACGGCAAGGGAACGCTGAGCTTCGATATCACCTACTCGAGCGTCGACGGCGCGAAGTCGCGCGCAACCGCCGATGGCTCGTCCGCTGCCTTCGACAACACCTATGCTACGAATGTCCAGCTCAAGCTGAAGAAGACCG
>CAVHFE010000139.1:0-1700 GCA_963635145.1 Oscillospiraceae bacterium | reverse complement strand
CGTCGTCGTTGGCATGGATTCCACCAACCGCCAGGTCGAGGTGAAGAGCATCACGTACTCCATGCCCGGAAACACCGAGTATGCGCCCTATGCGGAGACCGACGGCACCGAAGCTGCCCTGTTCACCAACAAGTACGCAAGCACGGGCAGCGCCGCCATCAGCGTGCAGAAGACCGTCAACGGCGGCACCGAAGCTGCCGAGGGCGAGTCGTTCACCTTCGAGCTGTACCAAGCCAAGAAGGACGAGGCCACTGGCGAGTGGGTGAAGGACGGCGAAGCTATCGACTTCGCTTCCGTCAAGGCCGGCGACACGGCAACCTTCCCGGACAAGGACGGGAAACTTCACTACACCGCGGCCGACGACGGCAAGACCTTCACCTATATCGTCCACGAGACCGGCCATAACGAGGGCGGTTGGTTCGCGGCTTCCGACGTGCTGGCTACCGTCAAGGTGTCCGACAACGGCGACGGCACCATGAAGGCCGAGGTTGCCTACTCCAACGGCACAAATGCCGCCGCGTTCGACAACGTGAAGTCCACCGTTACCGGCAAGATCGAGCTGTACAAGACCGTCAACGGCGGCCCGGCCAAGCCCGAGGAAAGCTTCACGTTCCAGCTGCAGCCGCAGGACGGCGCGCCTGCTGCCGAGCAGACCGACATCACCGTCAACGGCGGCGGCAAGGCCGACTTCGGCAACATCGAGTTCACCGAGCCTGGCGAGTACCGCTACCTCATCCACGAGACTTCCGAGCTCGGTGATGGCTGGGCCAACGACGCAGACGTGGAAGTTGTGGTAAAGGTTGTCCGTGACGAGGACGGCAAGGCTTTGAAAATCGAGTCCATCGACTACGGCAGCCGCGCCTACGAGGCCGATGGGGAAGTGATGGCGCACTTCGACAACAAGTACGTTGCGCCCGGAACCCCCAAGGAAGAGGGCGCCCAGCCCAAGACTACCGAAACGGTGAGCGCTTCGGCGCAGGCCACCTCTACCACCAAGACGGGCGACAGCCTGATGCTCTTCGGTGGTGCGGCTCTGGCGCTTGTCGCTGTGGCTGCCGGCATCGCTGCCATGGCTTCCCGCCGCCGCAAGAACTAGCCTAAGCGCTAACGGCCAACCCCTCCAAGGGCTCCGATGAGAATCGGAGCCCTTGCTCTTTCTAGGAGCCGATTCTGGCCCGCCGACCCCAAAAAGTGCGGAAATCGGGTAAATTCCCGTTCTAAAAAGTGCGGATTTCGGGTAAATCGCTAATATAAAAAGTGCGGAAATCGGGTAAACCACCGTTCCAAAAAGTGCGGATTTCGGGAAGTGGTTGGATGTTCAAGCGAAAAATCTATGATGAACTGTGGAAATGGAAAGAAACAAACGGCAGGACTGCATTGCTTATCGAAGGCGCGCGCCGTATCGGCAAATCCACAGTGGTGGAAGAGTTTGCGAAACGGGAGTACAAGAGCTACATCCTTATCGATTTCTCACTTGCTTCCAAGGAAATCCGTTCGCTCTTCGAAGATCTGTCCAATCTCAATTACCTGTTCCTTCAGCTTCAATTCCAGTACGGCGTTCAGCTGCACGAGCGAGAATCGCTTATTGTTTTTGATGAGGTTCAGCTTTGCCCGCTAGCTAGGCAAGCGATCAAAGCCCTGGTCAAAGACGGCAGGTACGACTACATCGAAACGGGCTCGCTGGTTTCCATCCGCAAGAA
>CAVHFE010000138.1:0-3678 GCA_963635145.1 Oscillospiraceae bacterium | reverse complement strand
GCGGTGGGCTTCGCGATGACGTCAGCCCTGATTGGGTAGCGGACGGCGCGCCGGCGGCAGGCGGTCGACCGGGGCGGCGGGACGGCGGTGCGGCAACGGCGGTGCAGGCCTATTCGATCGGCTGGCTGTTCGTGCACGTCGGCGACCTGGTGGGCGTGCTTGTTGCCGAGCCGCTGCGCGAAGCGATCAGCGGAGGCGCACTGGCCACCAGCGGGATTGCCGCCGTGCTCATCGTGCTGTTGGTTGCGTCCGTCATGTTCGCGCTCAACGACGAGGGGAAGTTCCTGGAATGGAAGCTGCCCCTTGACGGGCAGCGCGGCGACGCGGGAGCGGGGGTGCTTCGGCACGGTCATGCCCGCTACGAACTCGGCGCCTAACAGCACGGCGACGCGGGGACGGGAGCGCTTCGCTCCATCCCCAACGTTCGCGACGCCCTGTTCATCAGCCGCGATACCGCCGCCACGCACGCCAAGCACATCTACGCGAAGCTCGGCGCGCATTCAAGGCAAGAACTCATCGACCTCGTAATAGGCAACGAAACCCATTAGCGGGAATGAACGCACTATGCGGCCGCCGTAACGTTCTTCCAAGCTGATAGGCATTGAAATGGAGAGGACGGTGTCGGGAAAGACGCGATCTTCGAGCGTACGGTCAATCCCCTCTCCGACGACCTTTACTCGAGCAGCCTTACTCAGCCAGGTTGCCGCCCATCCCAAGACGCTCGCACAACCTAAAATAGCTTTCCTCGGAAGCTGCACCCGCGCGAATAACCCGCATGATACATGCGCCCACGTTGCTGCTGAGCTGACCGATGGCCCGGAGCGGATCCTGATTGAGCGCCTGCTCATTCGCGGCCGCGACCGCGAAACGCTGCGCGAGCTCGCCAACCTTATCGTTCCGCTTCACGTTGAAACCAAAGGCTTCACTTGCAAGTTTCTCGACGTATCGGCGCCTGCCATCATAACCATTGCGGAGAATCTCTTCCTTGTTGGGCAAGATATACCTCTCCAGCGCCTCATCAAGGTGCAGCAAAAGGAACAGCTCGAAGCTAGGATTCGTCACCGCAACTTCGGCGGCTCCGGAGAACATGGCAAGGTCAGATGCGTAAAGCTCAAAGTTGCCTTTGTATACATCAGCATCGAAGAAAACGATGATGCGGTCAATTTCGGGATCAAACCCAAATTCCTCCGCACCGCTTCGAATGCGCTGTGCCTGCTCCAAAAGTTTCCTCGGCGCCGACTGATTCCTCTCGTTGCCGGTTCTCTCCACAGGTCGAAGCTCAATGAGCTCCGGGGCGTCCTTTTTTGCGAGAAGGACGGCAAGCGACTTCAGGTACCAATACTCAGTGTTCGGACCCTCACCGACGAAGAAGCACTTCGACTTCGGCCTCCTTTCTCCACTGGCGGAGCGTACTGACCATGTCTCGAGGGGATTCAGAGGAGGCATGCTAGACCTCCTGGAGATTCAGCGCAGCTCGAGCTCGGGACACGTCAATAACGGGCACACCGCCATACCTGCCCTCCAGGTATTTCTTATTCAAGCGAGCATCCGAACGCGCTCCGTCAGCTGCGAAATCATCCAGGGGATACAATTTCGACAAGCCATCCTCGCCACGCTCAACGAACCAAATTTCATCACGGCGAAAATACTCGTAGGACATTATGTCGTTCTCATGAGTCGTGAACACCAATTGACAGTCATCGTTCGCGTGAACCTGGTTGAACAGCTCGACAAGCCGTTGCGTTAGCATAGGGTGAAAGCTCCTGCTAAGCTCGTCGATCACGAACACCTTATCCTCGCTTTGGGTGAACAGGATATCCATGAAGTCGAACAGACGCCTCGTGCCATCCGACTCGTCCTGGAAGTCGAACGTCAGCAAAGACCCCCCATGTCTCGTCCTCAGAACCGTGGCTTTAGGCTCATCGGCCCCTTTGCGCTCGATTCCTACGAAGAAATCCTCGTTGCGAATGGTCAAGCCGAATTTGTCGCTGTCGCGTTTAGGGGCGTTGGCTTTCAGCAGCTCGGTAATGGTGAACCTGATTTCGGGCGGAACGATCTTATCGAGCTCGTCCATTCCGACCTCCTCCTTGCACAGGCCGCAAATGCCCGTATCGAAGGACGAGAGAACCTCGGCAACCTGGTCAAGCGTGCTCGATTCCGTGTAGTACTCGGTTGAAGATGCTCGCTGATTGACGCCTATCGTCTCAATACCGACATCGAACCATGCGAAAGCCTTCTTAAACGCATCAAGGGCCGAATCTTTTGAAAAAGAACGGCCTTTGCCCATGTAGGAAAGAAACAGGCCGGACCCCATCGACTCCGACTGGTCGTGGCAGAAGTCGTCGGCATACACGTCGAGCCTGGCAACGTCTGAACCGTCGGCGGCCTTACGAACCCCAGCGCAGTCTATCGACGACGCACCATCTCTAAGGAAGAGGGTCTTCATGCCCCCGTCCAGGGAGTAGAACCACTCTGAGGTAATATGCATATTGGACAGAATGCAGCTAAAACCGTAGTCGAACACTCTCCCTTCGGTCTCAAACTGGATGTCGAAAGCAGACTCATCCTCAGCATGCCCTTCTCCACAACGGCAGTACTCCCTTACCCCGTCTTGAGGCAAAGCCCCGCCCAAGACGGCAGCCTTCATAAAAGCAAAAGCCTTGTACAGAGAACTCTTACCTGCGGCATTACCACCGTAGATCACGGCATTGCGCAGAACCTTCGCCTCCTTGGAGGAAGCGCAGACGTGCCCTTTCAGCTTGCGCACCTTCGCAGAGGAGATCATCTCGAGGGTAACAGGCTCCAGCCCAACAGATTTGAAGTTCTTAAATGAGAACCGGATAAGCATCTTTTCCTCCAGCTCGAAACCAAACGCGAAGGCACCGAATGCATTTTCGTTCTACGCGCTACTATGATTGTAGTATTTGACGCTATTTTCGTCAAATACTACAATCAGGTCATCTAGCCGTGTCCAAGAACAGCTGAGGCCGGGAAATCCCGGCCCCAGCTCAGTCCGTCCTAGCAAACTCACTTAACAATGCCGGCTGTTGACGATGCTGTCTAGTGGGCAAACGACCTCGTGACCAAGATCGACTCATCTTGGTAAAGAACGCAAGGGTGCAACTTGTCGTATGCAGCTCTTCAACAGTGCCGAGCTACCGCCAGGTGCTGTCGACCTACTGTCTGGCAGCAGTCCATCGCTGCCCGGTCGATGCGAACAGCGATGTTTGACGGCGCTGAGCGGGGGTCATGGGGCGCCGATCTCACGAAGATGCTCCTCGAGCACCTGGACGACGAGCTCCTCTCGAGAGACCCCCTTATTCTCCGCAACGAGGTCGAGGACCGCGATCCAGGCCTCGTTCAGCTCGATCTCGAACTCGGCCATCTCCCCCTCTTTAGCCGGGGCGTCGCTTGCGGGCCCTTCTGCGTCGGTCTTGCTTTGCTCGGCCATGGCTGTTCCTTTCGGTCGGGGCTTCTCCTATGCGCTTCCGAGTGTAACACCCGGCAGAGCCGCTACGCTGCGGCGATGCGCCTCACTTCCTCGATCGCCTTCCTCGTAGCTCGTCCTCGTAGACGCCCCAGATCGAATCGACCTGCGCGCCGGCCATATACCCGAGGATGAGGCTGGGCCTGCTCGCCGGAAACGACAAGCTCGACATCTTCGACCTCCAGCAGGAG
>CAVHFE010000137.1:0-3689 GCA_963635145.1 Oscillospiraceae bacterium | reverse complement strand
CGAGATAAATGGTTGCCGATTACAGAACCCGGCTTATAGGCTCGCTCGCATTTCAGTGCCGCCCCTCCGGGCGGCATTCTTGTTTTGGCAGCACACTCAATCGGAACCTGGAATAGCGAAAAGGCATCCTGCTATTCGGGCGCCCTGCAGCCAGAAAGAAGCTTTCCAGCCCTCATGTTTGGCAATGTCGTCAACATCGGAAGAAGAATTACCGCAAATGAGAGCGCAAAGATGAGCAATGATGGCGCGAGGCACGCAAGCAAAGGGAGACTAACCGCGCAAACAGCAGAAGTAATAGCCCCCGAGGCCAATGAACATGCCACGCCGACTATGAGCGCATTAAACGCATGAATAAACGACTCGCATATCTGCATCTCAAAGACAGATTTACGGCACGACCCACACGAAACGAGCGTCCTTCCTTCAAGCGCCCTGTCGCTTGCTGACATCGCAACGACAGCGACAGCTCCAGCGGCGCAAACCAAAATAGGAGCGCCAAGAAACGAAAGCAGCTGCTCTGCAGTGATCCCACTTGCCTCGATTCCCTGGCCTTCCAAATAAAAGACCAGGGTCTCGACAGTAGTGACGAGCCCTGCAACCAACGAAACCCCTATCGCTATAGGCATCTGGATCGCCACCGCTTCGTCAGAATAGAAAAGCACTTTGCTCCGGGCAACCAACCAGACCGGAGCACCCCTCCAAGGAGCAACCGCCGTCCACGCTTTCACCACCCAAGGAAGCAATAGCCTCAGAAAAATGGAGCAGAGCAAAGCGATGACAAAGGGAAGGAACACGAGGCAACTGACTCGAGACAACGGATCTGATTCAGCTGCGATAGCGATCAGGGAAACAAGGCAGGCAACCGACACAATACAGGCAATGGCGCGAAAAACACCGAACTTCTTTCCAGATACCCTCTGACCACCCAGCGTCGAAGCAGGAGAAACGCTCAAGGAAGAGACCACGCTGCTCAACCCACCGAAAACGAATGAAAGGAGCTCAACGCAAACGATCAAGACACCTACAAATGGATCAAGAAATGCCCCCGAATAGACAAGGCTCCCCAAACAAGGAACCAAAAAACTGAAAGCAAACATGCCTAGCGCTAGGCCAAGAAACGAAGCGATTACTATCTGGACAAAAAAGCAAAGCCCTACGTATCTTCTACGGATGCCCAATAATCGCCATACGGAATACGCCGGCTCTTTCTTCTTCGCAACAAGACGCGCCACGGAAGCGGACACGGGGACAGACGCGATCCATGTCAAAAACAACGTCGCCGTCCCCGCATTGAGCAACCGCCTTGAAGCAGCTACGTCTAACCCATAAGACGAAGAGATAAGCAAAGCAGACCAGCCACTAGCAACACCGCAAAAGAAGGCAACCAGAAATATGCCAACCCAATCCAGCCAGCTGTCCCCTAAGTCCGAAATGAACAAACGCCACATTGCTATCCCTCCAACAAAAGGGCAATTTCATGCGGAGCCGGATGGCTGAGCTGCGCAGCAATCGTTCCATCCTTCAGAACCACAACGCGATCAGAATAAGCAGCTGCCGTCAAATCATGGGTCACCATCACGACAGCGCGATTGCCCTCCCTCGATTCGAGTCGCATCATATTCATTACCGCTCGCGTGTTATCGAGGTCGAGAGAGCCTGTAGGTTCATCCGCGAATAATATTGGGGAATCAACGGCCATAGACCGAGCTATCGCTATACGCTGCTTCTCCCCTCCCGATAAAGAGCCCGGATAGTCCTTCGCCCTATCGGCGATGCCAAAACGCCCAAGCAAGGCTAGCGCGTCTTTTTTTGTAACTTTCTTCCCAGATAGTCGCGCAGGAATCCAGACGTTATCCACCGCGCTCAACGACGGAATGAGATTTAAATCCTGGAATATGAAGCTGACCGAGCGCCTTCTGGCTTCGTCTTTCTCCTTAATGGTCATTGACGAAATAAGGTCGCCATTAAGAGTAACGGAGCCCGAATCTACTTCTTCGAGACCCGAAAGGCAATTCAGAAGAGTCGTTTTCCCCGATCCGCTTGGACCGACGATAGAAACGAATTCACCTGCTTTAACAGAGAAATCGACCCCATGTAGCACCCTATTCTTTCGAAGAGCTTTTCCCTTACCGTACGCATAGGATTTCTCTATCCCGCTTGCCTCAATCAAGATCGACATGAAGGAATCACACCCCCTCTTCCGCAGCCGCCGAGCATGCTATGCACACCCGGCATATAGCCTTCGCAACAACTCTTGCTAACCATAAGTTAAATAGTTAATCGTTTCTTTTAACTACTTAAGGTTAAGCATTATTCCTTACCGTCTTCGCCTAAGCATTGGAAGATGGCCGCCCAAAGCGGTAAGCGGCTAAAGAGGCCGAAAAAAAAAATGAGCACCGGTAAACTTCGGTGCTCATCGCCAGGAGCAATAGCGTCTATTGGCTATGGTATTTTTTGTAATCTTCTAAAAAGGCGTCGCCGTATCTCTTCTTGGCCTCATCGTCGCTAAGATATTCAAGCAAATCACCAGGTTGGCAGTCGAAAACTCTACAAATCTTATCGAGGCTATCGATCCTCAACGCCCGAATCTTCCCGTTTTTTATTCTTGATACCGTCTGAACCGTGCATCCAAGCTTTTCCGCCAGCTCAACGGACTGCATCTTTTTCGAGGCAAGCAATTTGTCCAAGTTAAACACTATCGCCAAAATATGCCCCTAAACCGTGTCATCCGACAGCCGCTGCAACAACGCCCCGTATTTAAACACATACGACAAGACAAAACCAATCATCGATGCTATCAAGGTCGAAATGCTTAAATTGGCTAGAACTCCATCCTCTTGCCGCGCCAGGCCAATCTTCATAGCACCGAGAGAATAAGCGTCAAAGGGAATCACGGAAATAAACGCTTCAAGAAAGAAGCTGGCAAGCAGCAAGAAGCTCACTATTTTAATTCGCCGGGAAGTACCCATCGTAAACGGCGTATCCCCATGACGCATTGAATCAAGGATACTCCCAATCACATAGAGGATATAAACACTTATGAAAGCAGAAACTGCAACGGGAACGACGTAAAGAAGGCGGCCGGCCAAATCAGGAATGGCAGTCTCTGAGGCCATCAAAGAGGCAAAGAAAGCAATGAAGAACAAACCCCACCCGACAATGAATGCAGCCATAGCGACTCGCAGGACAACATACAACGGTTTTGCAATTTTTTCCAAGCGAAGCAAAGAAGACCTCGCTTCGTTCGATTCTCCGAACAACTATTTTTCCCTTTCGCTATCGACAATCAAGCTTCAGCCTATCGGACGACAGACCTTGCCACCAAAGAACGATAACCACCTGAAAGCCTGGCGCATGGGCTTTCTGAAACCAGTTACGTAGCATTGAACCAAACATAGCCCATGTTCCTTAGCAATTAACAGAACCGGTTAACTAGTTATTAGTTACTATCGTCAGCTTGCCATGTCCATGGTCACTCGCTTTAACGGTAGAAAGCAATCGGCCATACATAAGCTTTTCTTGGCAAACCGTCAAAGAGGCGGAACCAAGATGAATAAGCCCCACCACAACCCACTGCCTTATTCCGCATTCGCGGCGTGGTCTTCGCCGATGTGGCGGATAAGACCTACTACTGCATCGCCGATGCCGCTTTGCAGCAGCGCCAGGTAATCTTCCAACGCTTCGGCTTC
>CAVHFE010000136.1:0-3721 GCA_963635145.1 Oscillospiraceae bacterium | reverse complement strand
CCCGCCGGTTGCCCCGGTGATGAGTACGGTTCGCTGCATATGCCCTCCTTGTTCGCTTCCTGGCTAGCATAGCGCAGCGCCGCTGAAAGCAACCCGCAGCATGCCAAACCCAACCTGGCTGACGCCCACTCCCCCTACTTCTTCGGCGCGATGCCCAGCTCCCTGATGCGTTGGGCAACCTGCTTGGCGGGAAGGACGCCTTCATCTATGCATCGGCGAACGAATGGTGCCCCAGTGCCTGCGCGCAGGTCGTCGTCGACCATATGTTTGAACGCCGGATATCCCACCAAGCTCTTACGAACCTGCTGCTCTGCCTCTTTGACGGTCTTCTTCCTGTTCGCCCGCACCTCGCCCGAAAGCTCCTGGGCATACACCTTTTTCGCAACGTCCGAAACCGACATGCCCTGCTCAATGAACAGTTCGCGGCACAGATCGCGCTGGTGCTTCACGCGGGCGTTCTTCGCCTTCGTCTTGCATCGCTCGCTGCAGTATGCGCGCGAGATGCCGCGGTGTCCGGCCAGGGAATAACCCCTGCCGCACATCTCGCAGTAGCCGATTTTCACCTGCCCCAGCTGGCGCGAAAAGCGGTACCACAGATAGCTCAGGTACGTGGGGAACACCATGAAGTCGTCGCTTTCGGTGGAACGGAAAACGTCGATGCCGATGCCCTGCAAATGAAGGGAGATGATGGCGTGCACCAGTTTCTGCAAGTGCGGCACGTCCTTCTTGCTGGACGCCACATCTTCGGTGGCCAGGTCGCCCGAAAGCCCGAAGTAGTTGGCGGGCAATTCGCTTGCCGAAAGCCCGATCTCCTTCGACGCCTGCCCCCACAACTGCTGGAAAACAGCTTCGTCGGGCGCTTCCCCCTCACTGAAAGCACTGACGGCAGCGGCGAAATCGTATGCCGTGATCTCACGCTTGAACGCGAATAGCGTAACCGTCATGAACCTGCCGTACTCATCGCTGCCCAAGCCAAAGAACGCGTAGTCGTACATGCCGGCAGCGGAAAACTTCTTGAAGTGCGGGAAATCGGGCATGCCTGCAAAGAAGGCGTCGGTGGTTCCCTCGGCGATGTTCACCGTGAAGGAGTACATATCGAACGAGTTGTTCGTTTTAGGGCTGCGGGCATGGCTTTTCGCCACCAAAGCGCCTTGCCCGGTTTCAGGATTGCCATTTACCAGCGTGTACGATTTCTGCCCGTTCAACACCTCTTGCAAGGTAACCACGTCTTTGATCATGTGCGATTCGGTAACCCAATCGGCAACCGACTCTTCCACATGCGCGCCGAACAGCGGCCCCGTTTTAAGCGCCAAGTCTTGGATGAGCATATGGTCCAAATGCCCGTCGGAGCCGTACAGGAAGGCCAGGTCTTCCACGCCGAACTCGCGGTGCTTTCCGGCCTTCTCGCCTTCCGCCGCGTTGGCCGAAGCAGCGCCCGAATCATCGAAGGCGAAGCGGATCATGGCGCCGGAAACCCCACCCTCCAAGCTGCATTCAGCGAATTTGACCGGGAATCGCCCTTGTGGGGTGCGCAATTGTTCCATCAAGTCCATTTTTGCCTACCTGAAATACGTACTCTTTCAAACAATCAATTAAAGGGTAGTTTAATACTTTTTTACCCTTTCAATGCCACTTTTTAAGGACATGTTTCTAGGGGATTATAAGCATGCCGAAAGGAACAGCGGCCGATGGGAGGAGAAATGGAAATACCCGAGGCATTCAGCGAAGCACTGGAACGCAAAGAGGAAATCGTGCTTGCGGTAAGCACCCATCCCTCCCTTTGCAACAGCAAGCTCGAACCGTTGTGGGAGCTGAAAGGTTTCACCCTGCGCGCCGCGTTCTGTTTCGCCGACAACTTGCTAGAGAAAAACGGCTACCAACTAGCCGCAAACGGAGAAATGAGGTGGACGTGCTTAGATCCCTGAGAAAAACTCGGAAAGGCTCATGCCGAAGCCGTCGGCGATCTTCTCAAGAACATCGATGCTGGCGTTGCGGGAACCCGCTTCAACACGAGCCAAGTACGAGCGTTCCACCCCGACCATCAGGGCAAGCTTGGTTTGAGAAAGGCCGTTCGCCTTCCGTAACTGCCGAATACGCATCCCAATAGCTTGTCTTGTAGCAAGTGTCATGCTGCAAGCCTAATTCGGCCTATACTTGAGCCTGTGTCCTATCAGACACAGCGAACGAGAAACCAAGCCAGATCAGGCATTGAGCAGTTTCTTTACCAAACAAACAACCTGCACCTACAAACGCAGAGAAGGAGGTCCATCAAGATGTTTTGTCCAAATTGCGGTCAACAACTACGGGAAGGCGCTTGCTTTTGCCCAAGCTGCGGCAACCGCGTAAACGCAAATACGCAGAGCGGCCAAGCCGAACAGGAGCAAGGGGAAGGCGGGCACTTCGCGCAATGTCAAACAGAAACAGCGGCGAATACGCCGCCCACCGCTCCCGTCCCCGAACCCGAAAACGGCCAAGCCCGCGCCAAACCACGCAAGGGAATGAAGAAACAGACCAAGGTGATTATCATCGCAGTTGCCTGCGCAGCCCTTGCTATTGCAGCCGTCATCGCAGGCATCCAATTCAGCCGCATTGCAGCGATTAGCAGCATCGATCCGTCGAATGTTCCGGTAAACAAAACGGAAAACGGCTTCGAAGTCGATGCTACGACCCCCATCCTCCCTGCCGAAGAAGGCCTCCCACAATCCGTTACTCAGATCTCGAAGGTGATGGCGACCGAGCCTTCGCAGCTCCCAAGCTTCATAGACTCCCAGGGCGGAAGCGCAACGACCAACTCTACAGAGAACACCAATGCGAGCATTCTTAGCTACAAAACCGAGCTCAATAGCGCAACCAGGGCAAGCATGGATCCCAATAGCGTGTTCCTGGACACAAAGAAAAGTCAAGTAGAAGTGAGTTTACTCAACGTAACGGCAAGCGACCTCTCTAAAGGCGTTCAACCGGGGGGCATCTTGGTCTTCTTTTACTCAAAGTGGTTCAACGATGAAACCATGAGCTACTTCATCAAAGTAAACGATCTGTCATATGCATCGGCCAAAGCCGTAAGCGAAGACGAACTCTCTCAAGCATATTGCGGCTGCTTCACTATCGGGGAAGATACCTATTATTGGGTATTAGACCAATGTCGCTCAAGCAAAGACGTCACCACAATTAACACCGCATTGTATTGCTATAAGGAAGGCTACGCCCTTAACTTCCTCGCGTTTAGCAGCGACGGCAAATACTCCGACCCCGCAGACAGCGCAAAGGGTGCGAATACCATTGCCTCTAAGTTGGCAAACGCTTCATGCGATTACTTCCACGAAATCATCACTAAGAAATAACCCGGGCATCTGCCACAAACAGCAGCCCCCACTTATCAGCAGAAACCCCATAGGAAGGAACAACAAATGTCCGATCCAGTAACCATGTTGGTATTCGGGCTCCCCATGCTCGTGGTAGCCCTCTTGGTTCTCAGAGTAATCGTTAGAGGTGGCGCTTTTGCGTCCAACTCCAAAAAGAGCAAGCTCAACTCTCAAATACGCCTTCTTGATTCCAGGATAGAAAAGACCAAGCAAGAAATCCGCGATCTGAATAGGCAAATCGCCGAATACAAAAACCATGGATAGGCGAAATCCGCTAGCGACAAAAGAGGAAGGAGAGTAGGACTAATGTGGCCGGCTTAAATTGGACACGGATTTGACTGACGGAAGAGCGCCCCGCA
>CAVHFE010000135.1:0-3740 GCA_963635145.1 Oscillospiraceae bacterium | reverse complement strand
TTCAAGGTAGTTATACCTATAATGGTCAACTACAAACTCCAGACATTACCGGTATCCCAACAGCCCTTAAAGCAGGTACTGACTATGACGTCACCTATGACAATAACGTGAACGCCACCTTGGAGGGCTCCAAGGCCAAGGCTACCGTGAAGTTCAAGGGTAATTACCAGGGCGAGAAGACCATCGAGTTCGACATCAGCCCTAAGACCGTTGCGGTGAATTGGGACCCCAACGGCGGAACCGCTGACTTCGAGTATGAATACGATGGTCAGCCAAAGACCCCGAGCGCGACCTTAGACGGGGTCGTCGAGGGTGATACTCTCGAGGTTGTGTATGTTTACAAGACGGAAGCTGGAGTGTTACTGGAGAGCGCCCCGAGCGACCTTGGCTCCTACACCGTGACAGCGGGTGCTGAGGCGAAGGGCTCCACCCTCTCCTCCAACTACGCGCTTCCGACTGAGGGTCTCTCCAAGACTTTCACTATTAAGCTCGAGCTGGGCGCCTTCTGGTTCGCCAAGGCGAACAACGACACCCATGATCTCGACCCTGAGAAGCTTGACAATATCCTCAAGGATGACGATGGCGCCTACAAGAACGAGACTCAGATAAAGAATGACCTCGCCGCGATCCAGACCGATCCTGAAGGCGCTGTGGCGCAGGAGTACAAGACCCTCATGAACAACGATGAGTACCACCTGTACGCCAAGTGGAGCGGGTCGACTGCGGACTGCACAGGTGAAGATCAGCCCGCGAACGAGTACGTCGAGTTCCGCATCATCCAGGTGGGCGCCCACGACAAGGACGGCTCCGCGTTGACCTTCGCGGCTACCCACTCGCTGCCCACCGCCCAGGCGATGAACTCGGGCGAAGTCTCAACAAACACGGGCGGCTGGGCCTCGTCGAACATGCGGAAGCTCATGACTTCCTACGTGCAGGCGGGCCTCTCCGAGCTCTTCGATTCGGGCGCGGTCAGGAGCGTGAGCAAGACTACCGCCTACAGGGAGAGCACCTCCGACAGCTGGAAAGTCGACGATGACCAGAGCATCACCTCCGACAGCTTCTGGTTGTTGTCGTACACGGAGGTTTTCGGAAATAACGTCGACTATGTCCCGATCTGCTACATGGGCGAGGGCTCCCAGTATGATTGGTTCATCGATGCTAGCGGAATAGGGGAAATGTGCAAAACGAGGTCCGGTAATCTTCCTGCGGATTACTACGCCGCTGGGGCTTGGCGGCTCCGTTCGCCGTATGTCGCCGACAATGATGGCCTCTTCGGCTATGTGTACTCGAGCGGCGATGCGTACGCCAGCTATGCCTACTTTAATTTTGGCGTTGCTCCCGCTTTCGCTATGTAAGTGTGTGCCCATGCTGCTAAGCAGCGCTCACATTCAAGAGGGCTTATTAAAGCTTTTAGCTTTAACTGTGAACATCAGCTCTTCCGCTTACTCGCGGGGGAGCTGATGGTTTTTTTGACTATACCTCGATTTTTTGACCACACTATCACCGTTCGGTTTGTCGTTTCATTCACCGTCTTTTATATGGTTATTTTCTTTTGCGTGATTGATGAATGCTAGAATATGCCGAAGTGTATCTATGGAGGTATATTGATGACTTCTCGTGCTCGTCAAAGCAGGCGCGGCGTTACCAAGCGGCGAACTGCTTCAAAGGGGCTTGTTGTTTTATGCGTTATATTAGCGGTTCTTGTTGCCGGAGCGGTAACGGCGTTTGCTTTTGCCTCATCTTGGCTGCAAGATCTTCCTGATTACGAAGATGCATCCGCTTACAATACGGCAGAAAAAACAAAAGTGTATGCAAACGACGGAACAACGCTGTTAGCTGAGTTTTATCTTGAAAACAGAGAACCCGTTAAACTTAATGAAATTTGCGATTATGTTGTTAAAGGAACGGTAGCCACCGAAGACGAGCGTTTCTATGAGCATAATGGTGTTGACCCTATGGGTATTGTTCGTGCAATTTTTGTTAATTTAACCGGTGGTCATGAGGGTGCTTCTACCATTACGCAGCAGTTTGTTCGTAATACCGTTTTAGCCGATGAAGCAACGGAATCAACGCTTAAGCGCAAGGTTAGAGAAGCATATATTTCTACCAAACTTGAAGAAAAGTATTCAAAAGATGAAATTCTTTTGATGTATCTCAATACGATTAACTATGGGCAGGGTGCCTATGGCATAGAGGCTGCTTCACAGCTTTATTTTTCAAAGCCTGCTTCAGAACTGAGCTTAGTTGAGGCAGCCACTTTAATTGGTATCCCACAATCCCCAACCTATAACAACCCTATCAATAATCCTGAGGCTTGTCAGCAGCGCCGCAATCTTGTTCTTGATCGTATGCTTGCAAACAAGGTTATTACACAAGAGGAACACGATGCGGCTCAGGCTGAGCCCCTTGAACTTAACGTTACCGAGAGTGAATCAAGCGATGGCTTGTATCAGTACAAGTACTTTACAAGTTATGTTCGCGATACGCTTATTGATGAATATTCTGTTGAAGAGGTATTTCAGGGTGGCATGAAAGTTATTACCACTCTTGATGTTGATATTCAGCAAGAAGCGGAAGCTGCGGCAGAGGCTCAAATTGACGCTTCGCCGGAGGGCATGGAAGTTGCCCTTGTGGCGGTTGACCCCGACACAGGTTTTATCAAGGCTCTCATTGGCGGTAATGATTACAACACCGATGAGTACAACTTGGCAACACAGGCACACCGTCAACCGGGCTCTTCATTTAAAACGTTTACCTTGCTTGCTGCTCTCGGTAAGGGCATTTCGCCCACTACCAACTTAAATTGCCCAGGTCACGTTAATATCAATGGTTGGCAGGTTGAAAATTACGGTGGCTCAGACTATGGAACACGCACTATTGCGAGTGCTTTTGCTATTTCGTCTAATACGGGTTTTGCGCAGTTGGTAACCGAGATTGGCCCGCAATCTGTGGTTGAAATGGCGCATAAGTGTGGTATTGAAACCGATATTGAGGCAGTTCCTTCTGTTACCTTAGGTGCCGAAGAGGTCACCGTTCGTGAGATGGCTCAAGCTTATGCAACTATCGCCAATGGTGGCACTAAACGTAAGGCAGTTGCCATTCAAAAAATTTACGATTCAAAGGGCGAGGTTATTCATGAGGCCGACACCAAGGGTGAAAAAGTTCTTTCAACAGAGCTTACGCAAGCGGCAACTGAAGTTATGAAAGGCGTTATCACTAACGGTACTGGTATGAGTGCTGCTATTTCTAACGGTCAGCCTGTTGCAGGCAAAACGGGTACGTCTGAAAACTGGCGCGATAAATGGTTCTGTGGCATTACTCCGCAGCTTTCTGTTGCTATTTGGTCGGGGCATAGAGAAGAAGCGTCAATGACGTATTATGGCGAATGTGATGGTATTTTTGGAAACTTCATGAGTGCTGTTTTGGCTGATCAGGAAATAGAACAATTCCCAACATCGTCTAAGCAGCTCAACTATACTACCTTTGATATTGGTGACGGCACTAATTCAGGAGATACGTCTTCTCCGGAGCATGAGGGTGGAACGGTAACAACAACTACTACTGTTACGACTACCACCACTACTACTAATGCCAATGGGGGCAGTACGAGCAGCACGACGAATTCATCGGGCGGGAGCTCGAGTGGCGGTGGCAGCTCTGGCGGGAGTTCGTCATCGGGTTCTAGCTCTTCGAGCGGTCGCTCTGGTTAGGTATCGCTTAGGTATCGTGTTGAGTTGTGA
>CAVHFE010000134.1:0-3757 GCA_963635145.1 Oscillospiraceae bacterium | reverse complement strand
TGAAGCATGGATGCGGCATGCCGCTGCTATCGGTGTACCACGCGTAGGTGGTGCTGGTGTCGGTTGCCGTGGCCTGCTGGGGGCAGACGGCGGTTGCCAGGAGCGCGGAAGCCGCGACCAGCACACATGCCCGAACGGCACGTTTGAAGCTGAAACGATGCGTCATATTCATCCTCACGTTGAGGTATCCCGTACACAAAGGTCTCCAGAGCATGCGCTCGAGAGACAGACGCATCTACTATACAGAGTTTGAACTGGGATTTTGATTGGGTTTGCGTTAGCAGACCAAATACGCCAATTCGCGCCGGCGGCGCGCGCAGGTCAACGTCTTCGCAGAAGATTAGCTGCGGGGCGGATGCAAGTATTCGAGCGATTTAACCCATGGTTTGACCACGGACCGAAAATAGATACAGACCATGGCAAAAAATGTGCCTTGACCTGCAATAACACAATGAAGTGGACAACGGGACGTTCGCGCATTCGCTGCGCGAATCCGCTCCGGCTTCGGTCGCCTGCCGGCGCCCTCGCCCGCTCGCTAAAAACGCTTAACGCGTTTTCTTTACGCTCGCACCCTTTCGGGTTCGAGTCCCGGCGCTCGGCAGAAAAAAAGCACGGTAGATGCTGTTCTACCGTGCTTGCTGGTTTTATTGGAGCGGGCAACGGGACTCGAACCCGCGAGTGTCAGCTTGGGAAGCTGATGCCTTACCACTTGGCGATGCCCGCTTGTGCGCGGTTCAGTATAGCGCGAGGGTGTTCGCTGCGGCAAGGGCGCGGGTAGTCCTCTTTTTGTGGAATTCAGCTCGGTGAACAGGTGAGTCGCGAGTTGGCTTCGGGAGCCGGCGCCCCGCAATTCCCAAGGACAAGACCGCTTGGGCAAGCTTTGCCAAGCTGCGCGGGCAGCACTCGGCAAGGTTCACCATAGCAAGCAAAGGATAATTCCACAGATCGGCTCCTTACGCTCTCGGTGTTTGGCTGCACCGATTCGTGTTGGAGGGACCCATGGACAGGCACCGTTTTTCTCGGAGAGGCTTTCACTCGGCAATCAGATACGCCCCGTTGCTCGCGCTGGTCACGTTGCTCACGGTGAGCGTTCTGGCGCTTAGGCCCCAAAGAGCCGACGGGCAAGATGGGGCGGATCCCATGGACTTCATGTGCGCGGAGCTCCAGTGCGGTCCATACGAGGTGTTCGGGCAGCAGGTGGCCCGCGACGGTTGCGTCACCTACTGTCTGAACCAAAATTCACCCGGCCCGCTCAAGAAGCAGTGGACGACATTCGATAAAGGATGGGAATGGGTGAACGACGCTCGCGCGGCGATCGCCCACAACGGCTACCCGGTCACGACCACAATCGGTGGACATCAGCTCAGCGAAGGCGCGGCGCGGGCAGCGACCCAGCTCGCCCTATGGATGCATATGGGCACGACCACGGCCGATGGCATCCACAAGAGCGAGAACTTTGGCGGCAGCGCCGAAAAGGAAGAGATCCTTGCGGCCGCGCGCTGGCTCAACGAGAAAGCGTCCTCGGGCGAGATCACAGCGCCGCGCAATCGAACGCGCATGTACTACGCCATCACTCATCCCAACAAGGGGGTTCCCACCCAGAACCTGCTCTACGTGATGCCGACCGTCGATGTGGCATTTTCCAAGGAAACGGGCGATGCGTCGATCACTGAGGGCAACGACCGCTATTCCGTCGCAGGGGCGGAGTTCGACATCTACGACGTAACCGACACCAAGGTCGGCTCTATCAAGACCGATGAAAGCGGCAAGGCGAGCCTGAAGCTCGGACCTAATAGCACCTACTACGTCGTTGAGACGAAAGCGCCCAAGGGCTTTCGCCTTAGCTCGGAGCGCTTTGCGTTCACGACGAGCGATACCGGAGCCAGCCCGACGGTGACCGACGCGCCAAAAACGGGAACCGTCACCGTAACGAAAAAGGACGCATCGGGCTCGGATTCAGCCCAGGCTGGAGCAACCTTTGTAGGTGCGGAGTTCGAGGCGGTTTCGAAGTCCACCCCTGGCTGGTCTCAAAAGGCAGCGATGGATACCTCGGGCAAGGCGGTGTTTAAGAAGGTTCCTTTGGGTTCGGTCGAGATTCGCGAGGTCAAGGCGCCCGAGGGCTACCTCATCAGCAACGCCACGCAAACCGTAGAGATCAAAGCAGGCAGTTCCGATACCGCAGAGTTCTCGCTCGCCTTTGAGGAGACCCCTGTCGCGTTCAACTTGGAAATCTCGAAGTTCAAGGCGGACAGCTCCTCCGAAGGCTCAAAGGTCGAACAAGCAGGAGCGGGCATCAAATTCGAGGTCATCAGCAACACGACCGGCAAGGCGGTCGCCACCATCACGACGAACGCCTATGGCTATGCCGACACCGAGAGCCAGAAAGGTGCCTGGTTTGGCACAGGGAAGCGGCCCCAGAACAGTGCCGGCGCCCTCCCCTACGACCGCAACGGCTACACCGTTCACGAGGTAACGAGCACCGTACCGAGCGGCTTTGCGCACGTTGCCGATTGGGCGATTCCCGCAAGCAGCCAGAAAAACGGGGCCAAGCTGCAGTTCATCGTAAACAACAGCGATATTCGCTCGTGGCTCCAGGTCGTCAAAATCGACGCCGACACCGGCGCGACCGTGCCGATGAAGGGATTCTCGTTCAAGATTCTCGACGCGGACGGAAACGCCGTCACGCAAGAGAGTTGGTATCCGAACAACGTGAAGCTCGACACATTCACCACGGACGACTCGGGTGCCGTCACCCTGCCGCAGAGCTTGAGAGCGGGAACGTACCAGCTCCAAGAGGTAAAGGCGCAGACACCCTATCTGCTTAACGACCAGACCGTGAGTTTTTCCATTCCCTCGGATCCAACCGTAGCCCCCGTTTGCCTTGTGAGCCTTGCAGATACAAAGGTGGTAGGCGAGCTCGAAATCGTCAAGAAGGATGCCGTTAATGGCAAAGCCTTGGCAGGAGCCGAGTTCGACATATTCGCTTGTGAGGACATCGAAGCACCCGACGGGACCGTTCAGACACTCGCCGACGAACTCATGGGGCACGTTGTCTGCGATGACGAAGGTGTCGCCTCGCTCAAAGATCTCCCGCTCGGAAAGGGGAAGGCACGTTACAGAATCGTTGAGACCGCTGCACCGAAGGGCTATCTCTTGAATAGCGACGACCACGAGGTCACCCTTGCATATCGCGATGCATCGACGCCGGTCGTGCGCGAGACACTTGAGGTCACCGACGACTACACGAAGGTCGACATATCCAAAAAGGACGCTACCGGCAAAGATGAGGTTCCCGGCGCCGAGCTTACGGTCAAAGATTCCAGCGGCAACGAGATCGACCACTGGACCAGCACGGACAAACCCCATCGAATTGAGCACCTCGAGCCCGGCACTTACACGTTGACCGAGGTCATGACGCCGCGCACATACGACCAGGCGGAAAGCATCGAATTCACTGTTGAAGCCGACGGCTCCGTGCAGACCGTCGTTATGAAAGACGAACCTATCAAGGTTGAGGGGCGTATCGACAAACGGCAGGAGATCGCCAATCCCACCGCCGAGAACACGGCCGCAAACGGCGACGGCAAGAATCGCGCCGACGCAAACGGGAAGGAAGATGGCTCGTACAGCTACACGATTGATTTTGAAAACACGTCTTCTACCTGGGTCGATGAGTTCGTTGTTGAAGATATGCTCAACTGCGCATGCGATGGACTGGCGACGCTTCAGAGCATCGAGACGCCCCAGGCGAGCAAGG
>CAVHFE010000133.1:0-3772 GCA_963635145.1 Oscillospiraceae bacterium | reverse complement strand
GCCTTGCTGATCGCCGCCGCCGCCTCCATGAATCGCGGCCGTTCCTCAGGCGATACCCCAGCCGACTCGAAAACGGCCTCGTTGATCGCTTCCGCCTCCCGGAGTTCATCCTCAGGCGCGTCAAGCCTGGGTGCGACAAAGTCGTCGCAATACCTAAGGGCCCTGTTGACGAGTTCCTCTCCGTATTCGGAAACGACGGCATCCTTTATAGCGTCTCTCTTGTCATTAAGCCGAACCAAGCGACTCATTTCGTCTAGCAGCTCTGGGAAGATGGGCGATTTTAGGATTTCGCTCATTATGGCGCTGTTCGAGCCCCGACTTTCTCCAAGGTGGTACTTGCGTTCGAAACGCGTGATTTTGCGGACTTCCTCAAGGGCGGATTCCTCTATTCCCGTGTACTCATGGGCATCCTGTGCCTTGTAAGTCTTGCACTCGATATCGCCTATGAGATAGCCGAGATCGACCTCGAGCACTGCGGCGATTTGAAGCATGATTTCGAATTTAGGAAAAGGCCGCACATGGCCCTTCCTGTCCGGAAATCCAGCATTGACCCATGCGCTGACGTTCTTCTGCGTAAACTGACCGCTTTCGCTCTCGCCATAGAACCGATTGTTTATCAGCTCCGCGAGGCCATTCTGCGTCAGGCCCCGCTCCTTCATGAGCCCAAGGAGATTGTCTCGCCACGCTTTAAGCCTTGACTCCACGACTTCGTTTGACTGCAGAACCTCTGCCTTTGGACCGCTCATCTTAAATATCCTCCTAAGTGACTAAGGCACAATTGAATATTGAGATATTACCGTTAATCGATTCTACCATTCTGCTTTTCTACGAGGCATACTAACAGGCAGAGAGCAAGTAGACAAGGAGTGCTAGATGAGCAAGACCTATACCAACGAGGAGATTCTCGAGCGGCTCAAGAGTCTCGAGGGGCTGCTTCTGGAACGAGTTTTCGAAACCTCGTACAGCGAGAGCCTGCGTACCTACGACCTTATCGACCACCTGCGAAGCAAGGCCCATGATCTCGGGTTGGAGGGAGAGGATACCTATACCGCCCTCATTCGGGATCTAGAGAAGCTCAGTTCGACCATAGGCGGGCTGATCAACGGGAAGCGCGGCGAGCTTCTCGCCGCAAAGAGTCTCAAATGTCTTCGCGGCGATAGCCTGCTGCTTTCCAGCATCGCGCTTCCGAATGGAGACTCGTTCGAGGAATACGATCAGGTTTTAATCGCCCGTTCGGGCGTATACGTGATCGAGGTAAAGAACTACCGGAACGACGTCGTGATAGACGATGGGGGGATCCTGCACTGCGGCCATCGCTCCTACAACGTCGGCGAGCGAATGCGTGAGAAGATGCACGCCCTTTGGGATGCGATTCAATTCTCTTCCGACGGCTGTATGAGCGAAGAGGACGTGCATGGCATGCTTCTTTTCGTGAACAACGACGCAAGTGTTACCGATTTCTTCCATCGAGTCCCCGTGATGCGTTGTGGTCAGATTGTCTACAGCATCGAAGACGCAACCCGATGCGACGAGAAGCTGTCTTGGGAGGATATGGTTCGCATCAAGTCCGTCCTCCTCGCGCGGAGGACGGCGGCAGAGTTTCCTATGCCGCTTGACGAAAACCGTGTAAAAGGCGAGCTCGAGGATTTCCTCAATCTGGTCGAGGCCGAGACCGCAAAGGACGCTGCTGAATCAATGGCGGCTGGTCACAACGAAGTTGATTCTCCGACAACGCTCGATAACCATGCCCGACATGCGCAGCTGCCCAACTGGGTGCCCGCCGTGGCGGCTGTCATCTCTGGTTTGGCAATAGGCGTGGGCGGGCTATTCCTGCATGCGAAGAAAGGATGAAGAGCCTGTCAGTTGGAATCGGAAAGCACAGATGGACTAAAAAAGGAGTAAGGATGACCGAAAACATGATGGGGCCCATTGCAATAAGCGACGTGACGATTGATGCCGTTAACGAGAAGGCTATTAATTGTCAGGGTATGTTCAAATCCCTCGTCGACGCGACGAACGGCATCACCGGGCCCCAAGCTGGCCTTCTCGGATGTCTCGTCGTTTCCATTGCCGGGGTGGCGGGATATGGAATATACGCCCTTTGCGACCTGGTCAAATCCGGACACCCCGTCGAGCTCACCTCTGGAGGGGTGCGCTTTGCGGCGAATACGGCAGCGCTCGGTGGGGCGAGCAGCCTCTAATCAACAGACAGGAGAATCGATGCAGATGAATGAGATGCCCTCGATCGGGATCACACTGACTTACGGCGAGGCAATTAAGGCATACGACCGCTTCGAGAGGACTATGCTCGAGAAGGCGTACGGGGCCGGGCTCCTACCCGTGGTGGGGCTGTACGACCTGCTTTGGCAGCTTGAGTCGCTCGCGCAGAAGTTCGGAATCGAGAGTAAGGAGGCCTTCTCGAGGCTCAATAGGGAGATCCGATCGTTCTCGAGCGAGAGGACCGCTCTGGCGAACGGGGTGAACGGCGAGAGGTTCTACCTACTGCAGGATGAATCAGCACTCAGGCAGCATGATGAGACGCACCTCTTCAAGGTCGGGATCGACGGGGGTAAGCTCGCCGGTGACCTCAACGAAGCCCTCGAGCTGCTTTCGAAAGAGGCCGCAAAGAGCGACGAGTACGGCGACACGTATTCACCTGATTGCCTGGAGCGCGATTCCGACAAGCAGGAAAAAGACCCTTTCCTGAAATGGGCCGGGCTCGGGTTTTGCGTGATGATGGTCTGCCTCGGAATCTCGATGCTCGTCCATTCGGTCTTCCAGATCGGCTTCTGCTCCAAGTGGTTCATCTGATACAGAAGCCATTGAACGAGCGGATTATCATATAATTCGTCAACTCATGGGCAAGCCACCTGAGACTACTCACTTTTCCACTGATGGCGAAGACCTGTGACCTGCGGTTTTGCAAACGATGCAAAAGCCGCCTGCGCTGATTCACTTACGATTGCAGCTGGGGGCTAGCAGGCAAAAGAGCGTTTGAGTTCCAAAACGGGCGTTTTCGGCGCTATCGAGCCTCCAAAGATTGTCCGTTATGCCCTTTGGGACAAAAACAAAAACTCAAAGCCTTGAGTTTGAAAAAAGTTTTTGGAGTTGTCCCAACTTTTGTCCCCGAAGCCGATGAAACACGACATGGCGTTACCTGACGGCACTCGGCTCGAGACGACACCGAAAACTGAGCGCAACTGAAATGACGGGACGGCAGAACTAGAGCCATCGAGTGGGAGTAACGGACATCTGTTCGTGTATCTAACATAATAGCCGATAGAGCGGCCATTTCAAGTGAGATGGCCGCTCTATTTTTGCGGAATCACGCCAGCTGCTGCACACGAGCCGATGCCACCGCTAGCGCCCGCGACAAGAGCTCTTTATGGGGGAAGGTCGAGAACGGCTCCCTCGTTTTTTACCTGCATTGCTCCCTATGCCTGAAAAGCTAGTTTCGGTCGCAATAGTTCCCGAATAGGGTATTATTGCGACATGATCAGAAACGACCACATATCCGCGATGAACGAGCTGTCGGCATCGGAGGGGGTGTTCACCTCCGGGCAGGCGGCGCGCCTCGGCATCACCGCCAAGGCGCTCTCCCAGGCCGTCGCCTCGGGCAGGGCCGAGCGCATAATCCACGGCGCGTACAGGCTCGCCGGCGTCCCGGAAACGGAGTTCGACCGGGTAGCGGCCATCTGGAAGCTGACCGCGCCCGCGAAGTTCACCCACGAGCGCATGGCCGCCTGGGACGGCGTCGCCATAGGCGGCACGA
>CAVHFE010000132.1:0-3852 GCA_963635145.1 Oscillospiraceae bacterium | reverse complement strand
TACGGGAAGCAGGGAACTTTATCATTGACCTGATCAGTTCACGAACTTTATAGTTGAACCAGCTATAGGTTCTTGCGGCCGCGACGCGTTGTCAGCTCGCGCCGCGCCGGAGGAGCCATAGCCGCGCACCGCGACGTCACCGGCGCAGCGTCGCGTGCGGCGCAACAAAAGCAGGCGCCGACATCAAGAAAGGAAGGTGAAGGGATGGCAAGATCATCATTGGGCCGCAAGGCGCTATCGACGCTGGTCGCGGCAACCATGGTGGTATCGCTCAACGCGCCCATATCCGCATGGGCCGGCGATAACGCCGCCGGAACCTCGGGGGGGGGTACACTTCCCAGGAGGTGAGCCTCACTGCTAATGAAGCTAATTCGAATGCAGCCTATGTAGAAGGCACTGAGTTCGGAACTCTGAGCGCCGCAATTAGCCACGCCGCTAACGGCGCTACGGTGAAGCTCCTCACTGACGTTACCGAGGATGAGACGATTGAAGCCGGCAAGACCATCACGCTCGACCTCAACGGCCACAAGCTCACCAACGCCTCCGGCCACACCATCACGAACAACGGCACGCTGACCATCACGGACTCCAGCGATGGCAAGACCGGTACCATCGATAACCTGACGCACGGCAAGACTCCCGTTGAGAACATGCAGGGCGCGACCTGCACCATCGAGAAGGCCATCATTACGCGTAGCAAAGAGGCCGGTGCGTCCAAGGAGGACAGCGGTGGTAACTCCTACTACTATATCGAGAACTTCGGCACGATGACCATCGGCGCTAAGGGTGCCGATGCCTCGAGCGTTACCGTTGGTTCTGATGGTCACTTCTCCAGCCTCGTCCACAATGGCTGGTACGACGGGACCAAGAACACGTCCGGCGACCATGCGACCATGACCATCAACGCGGGCAACTTCAAGGGTGGCATCAATACCATAAAGAACGACGACTACGGCACTACGACCATCAATGGTGGCACCTTCCAGAACGCCACCCAGTATGCGTTGCAGAACTGGAACGAGGCGACCATCAACGGCGGCAGCTTCGAGAGCACCGAGCGGGCTGCGGTTTTCACTGGCGCATCCAATCAAACGATGGATAAGGGCATTACCAATGTCTACGGCGGCGAGTTCAAATCCGTAGGTAATTCCGACTTTAGGCTGTACAACGACGGAGCTAACCCCACTGTCAACGTCTACGGCGGCACCTTCAGCAAGGACCCCTCTTCGGTTGTTGCTACCGGCTACGCCGCAGCGATCAATGCTGACGACAACTACATCGTGGGCAAGGACGTCGCCAAGGCCAAGGTTGGCGGCAAGGCGTACACCACCCTCCAGTTGGCTATCAACGCTGCTGCCGATGATGACAACACGGTTTCGCTCGTTGCAGACATCGATGAGAATGTCACGGTGAGCAAGACGCTCACCCTCGACCTCAAAGGCCACACTCTGAATGGCAAGCAGGTCAAGGGCACGCCCACGATTTCCATTACCGGCGGTGACGTGACGATCGAGGATACGAGCGAGGCTCAGACCGGCACCGTCAAGCGCGAGGACACGGAAGCGAATACCGGCGTTTCCTCTCACTATGTCATCGATATCCAGCAGGACGCAAATGTCACCATCAAGGGCGGCAAGTTCACGAACGGCAGCGGCAAGCTTGAGAAGAATACCGATGGTTCAGTAGCGAAGCGTCAGGGCGCCTCGGTTATTCGCGTTGGGAACGACGACTATACCCAGTACAGCCCGATTCTTACCATTGAGGGCGGCTCTTTTGAGCAGGACAACTTTGTTGTTCTCAAGAACGATTGCGGAACCCTGACTTTCAATGGTGGAACTGTTAAGTGCGCTAACGATGAGGCCGTCAAGAACTACAAGGACACCTCCATCAACGGCGGCAACATTGAGGGCGTTGTTTCCTCTTGGGCCTACAGCGGCAGCAAGTTCGATTCCGAGCTTGTGATCAACGCCGGCGCAAAGATCGCCAGTGATGTCTATGCAATGAATTACAACGGGGCTGCCACCAAGAACGCCAAGGTAAGCATCAAGGGCGGCTCGATCAGCGGTTCGCTGGGTATCTACAAGGGTACTTGCATTCAGAACAAGGAAGATCTTGCGGATTCTGACCTCATGTCGATCGAGGTCACTGGTGGCACGTTTGACAACGATCCCACGGCGTATGTTGAGAGTGGTTACAATGCGGTCACGGGCAGCGACGGGAAATACGTCGTTATCGCTCAGGCTTATGAGGAGACCAGCACCGACGGCAATGCTGCTGGCTCCGCTACGACCGACGGCAATGTCGATGTCGACAACAGCAAGGCGCTTGCTGACGAAGCCGTGAACGCAGCGAAGGGCGTGGCAGGTGTGACCGTCCCCGAGACTGGCAAGACCACGACTGTCGGCGACACCACCGTCAAGGTTGCTACCGACCAGCAGAAAACCGATCTGGAAAACGTCAAGAAAGCGGCTACTGAGACGGGCGCCAAGGTTGACGTCAAGCTTCTGGTGAAGGCCGACACGAGCGCTACCGTTGACAACGCGATCGCCGGCAGTGTGAAAGATAGCGCCGCCGAGTTCATTCCCTTCGATCTGTCTGTCGACATGGTGACTACGGTTTCGCTTAACAACGAACCCAAGGCCTCCGCGAGCGTTCCGGTCGTTGAAACCACCAACCCCGTCAAGGTGACCATCGCCGTCGATAAGGACAGCATCGCCAACAAGCGCATTTCGGTTGCCCGCAATCATGATGGC
The DNA here is from genome assembly GCA_963635145.1 of Oscillospiraceae bacterium. GTDB lineage: Bacteria > Actinomycetota > Coriobacteriia > Coriobacteriales > Eggerthellaceae > Anaerotardibacter. Next base: position 1,099 of record CAVHFE010000132.1, on the reverse strand, counting down.
GTCGTCGACATCCTCGATGCCTCGGTGGATTACGACTACGGTTCGGTTTCGTTCGAGACCGACAAGTTCTCCAGTTACGCCATCGTGGCGACGAGCCCGAACACGTATTACAGGCTGACCACTGGCAGGGACACGGTCGTTAATTCGGAATTCGGATATCCGAACAGCTATGCTTTTGCTGGTTGGTTCCAGGATCCCCAGTTGACTACCCCTTGCGAAAAGGGCACTGCGTATGACACCGCCTATCCCAAATTCGTGGAGGTCAGCGACCTGATCGCCTTCAAGGGCGGCTCCCTGCGCATGGACCTCACGGGCGAGAATGACTACTCGAAGACCAGCCTTCGCTTCGGCTACGACATGAAGGTGCCCGCGGGCGCGACGCTCGATGTGAACGCTTCGACCGAGACGGTAACGCCGGAGAACGTCAAATGGGGCTGGGTCTACACGAGCTCTGTTAGCGAGAACGCCAAGGGCGTTGCGGTAAAGAACTATTGGCTGACCGGCGACAACGGCGCGATCGCCAACCTGGTTCTTACCCCCATCAACGCCAGCGGCTCCAGCATCGACTACAAAACCGAGTTCCAGGTAAAGGCGCAAGTCGCCTACACCACCGCAGACGGCACGTACGTGACGGCTGCCGACAGCGCTCGGACGCGTTCCGTGAAGAGCGTTGCGGAGGAAATCGGCAAGAACACCTTCGCCTCCAGCGCCGAGAAAGCCTATGCCGAGGGAATTCTCAAGACCATCGATAACAAATAGGAAAGAGGAGAATGATGACCAAGCAGTACGCTGAGCCGAGCATGGAGGTTGTCGAGTTGCTCGCAGACGATGTCGTGTGCGCCTCCTTGCCCGACACTCCCAGCGATCCGAATGTCGCATAGTTCGGCTCGCTAGCGTTTCGGATCATGGCCGCCCCCGCGATTGCTTGCGGGGGCGGCCTTTTCCGTTCTCGGGCGAATTCGCGGGCGGGCGGGGATCGCGCGGGTGCGCAAGGCAACTTCCTCGCGCATCAAAACACTGAGCGCCTGACGGCGCACTACTAATGGTCGAGAAGCCCCTATATCCTGTCAAGCCCTTTTCGCGAGCTTTTCGAGGGCTT
>CAVHFE010000131.1:0-3913 GCA_963635145.1 Oscillospiraceae bacterium | reverse complement strand
CGATGTGCGCAAGCATGTCAATAAGCTGGAAAGAAGATAGTATCGACAAACTATTACTCACGCCAATGTTTATTCTCGATTTCTTATGCATTCATCCTTTCAACGACGGCAACGGTCGCTTAAGCCGCCTTTTAACATTGTTGCTGTTTTACAAGGCAGGCTACATCGTTGGGAAATATATCAGCATAGAAAGGCTAATCGAAAATTCAAAGAACACCTACTATGAAGCACTTGAGGCAAGTTCTGCTGGTTGGCATGAGAATAAAAATAACTACCTTCCCTTCGTTCGATATTATCTAGGTATTTTGCTAAAAGCCTACGATGAGTTTGAAGACCGAGTTGAGCATCTAAATAACAAAAAAATATCGAAACCTGAGCGTGTTACAAAGGCTATTGAGAGCCACCTAGGCGCAATAACAAAGAAGGAAATTTTGGAGCTTTGTCCTGACATCAGCAAAGTTACGGTTGAGCGAACACTGGCTGATTTGGTGAAAACTGGAAGGCTTGAAAAAGTGGGTGCTGGTCCTAAAACTGCTTATGTATATAAAAAAGTTGAGTAATTTTCAATTCTTCCAAGTTTGTGTTGATTATTACGCTTGGTAATGAGCACCTTTCCGCTAATTACTGAGCGCAATAATCAGGTTGTTAAGCATAATAATCGAGATACGCGATCTGGTATCGTGACTTTCAGAAATTTTATAGTGTGCTTTATTCCCGATAAAAATTATTACATTAACGTAATTTCCCGTACTCACCGCAACACTAGGAGGCATGGACGTTTTCTTGGATACGCCTAAGCTACCGAACTTTGGAGAGGGGGCCTCCGGACAATTTTCTGGACACGCACCTGGGTGAAAGGTGTTCAATATGACCCAAAGAAGGAAAAGGTGCGACAGACAGTTCAAAGCATCGGCGGCCAAAGTGGTTCTATCTGGGGAAATGACCGTGAAAGATCTCTCCAGAGCTCGGCATCAAGGACTCTACTCTCACAAGCTGCGCTGTTTTGACGGTTACCAAGTATCGACAGTTCTAGAGTGTTGCTTTTTGTAATCTGCTTTCGAGAGGGGATATTGATCCTTCTATGTCTCTGATCAGCTCAAAGACTTTTTGGAAGCAATCGGCAAAGGGTTTGAGCTTAGGGGAGATCAAAGGAAGCATGCTCACAAGGGCTGAAGCTTGCACTGCTTCTTCTGGGAGTTGGAGGGAGTTTTTAAGAGTAGTGATCATGCTGAGTGCATCGTAGATTCTCTCGTCTCCTTCTGGAGTCTCTTTTAGAGCAATCACAAGATCGGTATATTCTGATAGGGCTGGCAGCATTTCCGACCAGGCCTTTTCTGCTTCGGTAATACTGTTGATGGTTTTAGTGACGTCTTCTTCTGTTTCTGTATTGAACCGAAGCGTCCATTGTAGAAGTTCTTTGGGGTTGCTATTTGAAGGAGCGGGGTGCTTCTCAAAGGCGGTGGCTAAAGTACGGAAGCCAGTGGCAAGCTGATCAAACGCGTTGGTGAAAGTCGGCATTTCCTGCTGGCACCTGGCGAGTGCCTTAAGTACCCCTTCATTGTTGGGTTTTTCGTTGGGGGTTTCTTTCTCACTTGAATTTGCCTGTCTGTTCGCTAGAAGAACTGCCTCATGGATACGGTTCGCTAATTTCTCTACGCGTTTACGGTATTCAGGATTTCGAGGATCCAGCCCTCGCATATCTCCTACCTTTTCGTATTGGTGTTGAGATAGAGTTTTGGCTACAAGGTCTGTGCTGTTTGCTAGATTTTCGACTTCTTGCCATATCAGGGGCATAATGTGACAGCTTTTCTGCTTGCTGGCTTTATTTGCGAATGCGAGCAGTTCGTTTCGGCATGCCTCGCTTTTGACGTATCCAGGGGTGACGGCTGGCATTATTATGTTGCAGGATTCGATCCTTCGGTCGAGCTCCGTTTTCCATTGTTCGCCCCACTGTATCGATTCTGAATCGACGAACACATCGAGCGTATCCCCGTAAAGAAATTGGTAGCTTTTGGCAATCTCGTTCACGAGTTGGACTATTTCGCCTCCAAGATAGTCGTTGTCGGAGTGTCGGTAGCTTAAGAACAGTGAAGCATCTGGTGCTGTCATTGATGATTCCCTTTCCGAGAGTTCGCGAATTGCTGATATTTGTCGTTCTTGCGCAAGCGGGCTTTCTTCAAAAGCTTGGTTATTCCATAGCGCCGTGATTGGTATTGCCCAGATGTTCTCTCGATGCCGAACGATTTTCTCTCCTGTGTAGATTAGGAAGCCTCGGTGAAAGCGGGAGTCGTTCGACAGAGCTTCCAGCCCGTCGAAATCGGAGGGTCGGAAGTTTCTGGCTGCTTTGATCTCGATACCGACTATTTGGTTATCTGAGAGCATTACCAAGTCGACTTCTTTCGGGTTTTTGCCTGCTTGTCTCCAGTAGAAGAGGGAGGGATGCTTCTCCGACCACTGGGCCTCGGGGGCAATTTGGGCTACAACGTAGGATTCTAGGACGCTTCCTAACAGGGTCCGATTTTCTCCGAACATTTCTTTTCCGGCTTGCCTGAGTTCTTCGATGCTGAACGAGGAGTCGATAGGGTGGATTTTCGGACGAGAATGTGTTTGTTTATGCGCTTGGAGGAAAAGGTTGGGAAGCCTTCTAATGAGGAAACGCCGCTCGAAGATATCGATGTAGCGCTCTATTGTCCTTCCATCTCGGCCAAGCTCGCTTGCCATTCGCGCAACGTTGAGGATATTGCCGGGCAGCGTAAATAGTTCCCTGAGAACAGCGGTAGCAATTGCGGTGTCTATCTTTTCGCCGGGAAGGAGAGAATCGCCCAGCGTGTTTTCGATGTCGGATCGGATAAGCTGGTATCTTTCGCTACTCAAAATCCCTTTTTCATCGATGGCGTATTTTGGAAATCCCCCAACAGAGAGAAGTATTCTGATTTCCTGATCGGTTAAGGCGGATTGATACTTCAGATTCGGTTCTGCATTCCAAAGCAAATCAACGATGCTGAGGCTTATCCGTTTGATTTCTCGTTGGGTAAGAGGGTGAAGCTCGAAATTCTGGGAACGTCGAGTTAGTGGATTCTGCCCATCAAGACCTTTTCTGTTCAACGATGCGCTTCCGGTCAAAATGAAGTGAGGCCCATTCGCATCGAGTCTGTCGACTGTTTCTTTTATAGCCAGAGGAAGGGAGTTGATTCTTTGAGCCTCGTCGATGATGGCTGGACGAGGGAGGCTTTGAACCCATGCATTGATATCGTTTTTCGCTTGTAGATAGGTGCTTTCGTTGGCTAGGGAATAATACGAGAAACCCCTTGGAACCAATTCCTTTTGCATGAGCATAGTTTTTCCCACGGCGCGGGCGCCTTCAAGGATTAGTACTTTACTGTGTGCGTTTGCTAACTGCTTTCCGAGGGGTCTATCAACATAGGGCATGGGTATCTCCAATGTGAAAAAAATACTACATTCAATGTGAAAAAAATACTACATTGGATGTAATAGATCAATAGGTCTTGTCCGCTGCTTCGAGTTAGGTTTAGTGGGGTAACTGCCAGAAATTTTCTTGAGACTGCTTTAGGTATTACTCCGAAAGCTTAACGCGCACCCAACCCTATCATCCTGTTGAGGTTGACTCTGCTGCTTGATCTTTTTTCTTGGCTGCCATGGTAATTTGTTCTAGGTAATCAATATACCGATGAGGTATGGGGTCGGTGTCAACCTACAGTTTTGCTGTGTTGTTTATATGGTTGTCTATTAATTGATAGGTATTTTTTTTGCATTTTTATCTAAAATTAAGCGGCTATTGTTGTTTTGCGACAATAGCGTTTACGCTGATAGGTGCATGATTGTATTTATCAGTACAGTAAAAGCACAACACATTTAGCAATTAGCTAAAGGGGAATAAATGTTTAATAAAGAA
>CAVHFE010000130.1:0-3977 GCA_963635145.1 Oscillospiraceae bacterium | reverse complement strand
GCATCACCGCACGAGCAGATCCATCCGGTAAGCGGTAGGTGGCGGGAGGGGAATACGTGAATAACGGGTATTCGGAGGTTGATCAGGAGGGATGGTGGGAAGCAAGGAATCTGATAAAGAAACAAGGAAGGCCAGCAGCCTAGCCATTGTCCGCGCGTACTGGCGCCATCAACCTCAGATAACGGTTGCCGAGAGACGAAATCTTATAGGAATCGGACGAACTCAGCTTTTGGATCTTAGGCGCCTTGGGAAGCTTGGCGTTCTTGGGTGACGACAGCGACTTGATCAGCTCGGTCAGGCACTTCTGGACGGATTCCAGGTTGTCCTCCCGTTTTTCCTCGTTCCTGCTGTTCAGAAGGCCGAAACGACAAAGTTTCTCGCGTATCGCGCGGTACTGCGACTCATCGATATGCTCCTCCGCCATAAGAGTTACCAAATCGTCGTGGCTATCGTACCCGATGAAATACGAATCCCCGTAAAGCCGCAGGACCCTGAGATCTAAGCAGCTGAGCCTGGAGAGATCGTCAAAGAGGGTAAGCACTTGGCTGTCGCCGACATTAGGCTCGCCCATCAGGTTGAGAAAAGCGTTGACGCTTAAGCGAACCTTATCCTCCTCGATCTCATCCACGATCGAATCCAAGAAGGCGTCTCGGTACTTGCCCCCGACGAACTTGTCTTGAGCGGACGCCTCGAGCGCACCCAGCCTCTGGTTAACAATATCCATCTTCTGCGCCAACTCGTTGATCAGCACCGCGACGTTTCGCTCGGACCTGTTCATCTTATAGGCCATTAAGAAGCCGATCGCCCTGGGAGCGATTGCGCCCACAGCTCCGTCGGCAAGCAGCGCCGCAGGGCCTTCTAGACCTACATCACGCGCGATCTCCGCAAGAACAGGCAGGTTATCGGCAATCGTCTCAGCGCCGGTCTCAATTGCCGCCGACGCCGCATCGGAGGCAGCGTTCTTGACCTTACGTAGATTCATCACTAGAGCTCCCGCTTCCTGCCCGAGTACCAAATCAACTCATAGGGCCGTAATGGCTAGTCGGCGCCGCCAATTCACGTACGCGCCCACATCCGGAGTATAGAACCTCGAAGCTAATGTGTTCGCACCCGCGACCTCCTCTAGCTTGGAAACGTCCCCATATAAGTAGCGTCTGTCATTGCCTACCTCTCTACGAGCCGCTTGGGAATCCACTTTCCGAACAAGCGGAAGAAGTGGGCGTTCTTCGTGAGTAGGCACCAAGCCAGGGCAAACACCAGGTATACAACCGTCCCACCAGCAACCTCGACAACAAGCCCCGGCACCGTCGCGGCAAAGCCGCCCAAACCAGCCGCTAAAAGCCGCAAAACGGCGAGCATAACCGCGCCAATAGCCGCAAAGGGAAGGACTCCGCGAAGACAAGAGCCCAGGCCCATCTCGCCCCTCGCCATCCAGACCTGAGCCAAGAGCACAGCCAGCTCAGCCGCAACAGTCGCCCAGGCAGCAGCCATGGCCCCATAAGCCTTGATAAAAGCAAGGTTAATGACGACGTTAACCGCAGCACCCGCAAGAACCGAGGCTGTATATTGCCTGTCGCGCCCAGAAGGCACGAGGTACTGGACCCCTATCACGTTGGTGGCGCAGATAAGAGGAATGATAATGGACAAGATGCACATGAGGGGCACGCACTCCCCATAACTATCGCCAAAGAAAACCGGAACGAACTCCGGGGCCACGGCCGCAATACCGAAGGCAAGGCCCAGAGCCACAGCCTCCATGAACCACATGGTGGTATGGATAAGGCCCCTCGCCTCTTCTGTTCGGCCGGCAGAGATGACCTCGGTCATGCGTGGAAGCACCACGGCCCCGAGCGCCGTCACCACCGCCATAGGCATCTTGGAGATCTTCTCAGCATAGTCGTAGTAACCAGTCTGCTCCATGCCCGCCATAGAGCCCAGCATCACCTTGTCAAGCAGCGTGTACATCGAGACGGCAATCACGGGCACGAAGAGCACCAGATTTGGTCTAAGGTGCGAGAGGGCCCCGCAAAACGTCGGCTTCCGGAAATCAACGTAGCGTTTGACGAACGGCCAAACAAGCAAGGCGTTCAGGAAGGGTGGCACAGCAATAGCCGCGACATAGCCCCACACGTCGGCCTGCGTGTGCACGAAGAGGAATATCGCCGCCATGCCCGCAAGGCGTGTACAGGCATTGCGCACCATGGGCACCCGGAACTCTTGCTGGCCGTTGAGAAGCCACGTTGCGTCCACGACGGCGCCCACAACCCAATAGAGCCAGATGAGCGTTAGGGGAAGGTAAGCCATGCCTATAGTGAACGTATAGACCAGATAAACCGCCACTACAAGTCCACCCCACACGAGGTTCATGGTATAGATATCCCAGAAGGTCTGAGACCGCAGCCCTCTGTCCTCTCCGCACCGGGCAATTTCGCGCACACCGTAGTTCGTAATCCCAAGCTGGGCAAACAGCACGAAGTAGTTCGCTATCGACTGCGTGTAGGTGAAGAGCCCGTTGCCCTCCGCACCAATCGTGCGAGAGAGATATGGGGTAGTTATCAGAGGGACAATGATGTTGAGAATCTGATAACCGGCGCTGAATGCAAAGTTCTTTTTTATCGAATTGCGCACTGTGCGTTCCCACCAATCGCGAAATTATGACTTATGCCTTACTCATACCAGGAGCGATCAGGCCTATGTGACACGTAGATCTTTGCGGAAATGCCGCCGGAACCAACTCGCGTCCCCAAAACCGCAGCCCGCTCGTCCCTGCTCATGAAAACGAACCAGTAGATAGCCGCCAGGATCAGCAGCCGTTTGACCATATTGGGCGTGTAGATAAGGAGGCCGAACTTGTCAGCGAAGAACGAGAAGACGATCGAATAGCTGAACATGCAGTAAACGATGAATCCGAAATTCAGCGGGTTAGAGCCGCTGGCATGTTTGGCATGTTTGTAGGCAAATTGGGAGAAAGCCCCGTTCAAAAACGAAATGAAGAAGACTCCGGCTAAGCCGCCGTCTTTGTAGTACTCGAAGAAGCACGTGAAGACATTACCCGTACTGTATCCGGCGGCGACTACGCTTGTCTCGCCAACGTGATAGTTCGACCACTCGCTGATGCCCAAAAAAGAGGCGAGCTTCTCGACGATTGAGTAAAACGTGGTCTGACCGAAAAACTCGGAGAACGTGAATCCGTGTGTCAGCACGTAGTCGAAGTTAAAGAGCTGCGCCCCGATGTAGTTGGCAAGATACCGACCCACAAAGGTCACCTGATACCGCCCCACCCATTCGAGCGAGACAGTGAACAGATAGACGGCGGCAATCGCTCCAACGAATATGAGGAAGACGCTCTTAAACGAAAGGCCCCTCTCCCAGGAGCTCTTCCTCATGTAGATGATAAGGCAAGCAACCCCGAAGGTGCAGAGGAGCTGTATGCTCCCCCCGCGACCGCCAGAGCTCATTCCCCCAGCAACAGCAAGGAGGAAGTTCGCCAGCACAAGGATGGACGTCGTCAGGTCTCGTTTCTTGAGGAAGAGTTGGTAGGCCAACAGACAAGCGAAGACGAAGCCCATAACAGTGCAAAAATCAAGCGACAGGCTCAACCAAGAAGGGAAGTCAATAGTCTCTTCGGTGGAGAACTTCGTCATGTTGTTGTAGTAGACAAGCGCCCTGGAGATGTCTCCACGTGCGTTTCCACCAGCGAAATTCATAATGTAACGGAGCTTTATGAGGTAGGAAACGGCTTGAAGCACAAGGACAAGAACCAGCAGCGACTTTGAAACGTCAGCAGGTCTCGAGACGTCATCGTCCTCGCCACAGCGCCCCACCTTCATGATTCGTATGAACGAGTTTCCCATGCAGAAGCCAATGCACCCGAGCACTACGATGAAAAGCGTGAGGAAATGCATCTCGAAATTCCACTGATCGGACCACGCCTGAGCGACAACGCACATGACGATAAAGGGCACGAGGAAGAGCAC
>CAVHFE010000129.1:0-3993 GCA_963635145.1 Oscillospiraceae bacterium | reverse complement strand
AGAAGAGCATGGCCAACGCCAAGACCGTGAAGGCCAAGGGCGCCTCGGCCAAGGCTAAGATGGTGAAGAAGCTCAAGAGCGCGAAGAAATACTATGTCCAGGCTCGTGCTTATAAGGTGGTCAAGGGTAAGACTTACTACTCCAAGTGGTCTACCAAGAAAGTGGTGAAGACCAAGTAGCCGAGCGAGTCCGTAAGGCCCGTAACTATGCGAGCCGGCCGAACTTCACCGCATATTCGGACTTCAGGAAAGAACCCTCCGGGGTTCTTTCCTTTTGTGTTGCGGGCGGATGCATTGCTGATAGAGGCATGTCAGGCAGGGATGATCTAGGGCAATGGTTGTCCCTGCGGCGGGCGGGGCCCCTTGCGGGCGTCGCCCGTTCCGCTGTTCGAAAAGGCAGTCCGAACGGACTGCCCTTCTTCATGCGCTCGCTGCTTCAGCATTTATATGCGGATTCCTTCGGAATCCTTTTCATGGATTTCAGAGGGACACCCTCCAGGAGCCCCGTCCGCCGAAGTCTGTGCGGCGGGGCCATTGGCTGCTGTAAGTCCTTTTGGCTGCCCTCTTTGGCGGAATGGCTGTAAACTGGAGAAATAGGACAAACAAAAGGGGCAGCTATGAAGCTTAGAAAAATCTTACTGTTGGGCGCGCTCGCTGCAATGGCGGCCTTTTGCCTGATCCCAGGCCTGGCTTTTGCTGATGAGACCGAAAGCGAAGCCCTTTCTTTCAGTGAAGAAGGTTATTGCCACATAAATAGTGGCAGCTATTACTTAAAGGAAGATGTTTCCAACGGTGCTATTTTGATTACCGGAAACACTGCAGACGATAACTTGATTACTATCGACTTGAACGGCCATTGGCTCAAACAGACAGATGAGGTCTATCGCAACGGGGGCACTTCCGGTGCCCTTATGGGCACCATCTACCTCAAGGCCTCCAGCGCTTATAAAGTGAATGTGAAAATCATTAACAGCAAGCCAGAATCTGGCGGCATTGTTCAGAACTTCAAAAGGAATGCCATCTATCTGGAAGCGGACAGCGGCGCTCAGTCTCCCAAACTTACTCTTGATGGCGTTAACGTTTCTACTTCTTATAGCAAGACCCCTGCTAACAGCCTGGAGTGTCTTGCGATTAAGGGCGGCGAAGTAACGATCGACAATTCAACGCTTCAGATTGCGCCCGAATCCTTGAAAGCGGCTATTTATATTGAACCCGTTAGTAGCAACAAACTCACGGTGAACAGCGGTTCCTTTAGCGGCAGTACCAGGGAATATTCCGAAGATATTATCAATGTTGGTAAAAGAGACGGCGGCAAGGCTGAGGCCCCCTCTATCGTCCTGAATGGCGGAACCTACAACCAGGTGCCGGTTCAGGCTACCCTTGGCGAGGGCAAATACATTTGCCAGTCGGGCACCGACGAGTACGCGGTGGACGACAACCATGATGGCTACGACCATGCTGTTGTCCCGTCGGCTCTGGGGGGGGTCTGGTTTAAGGGCTCCGATTCTGCTCTTGCTTACAAGAACACTTTCAAGAAAACGAAGTTCCACACGGTTAGCTTTGTTTCGAGCAGCAAGACTTCGGTCCCGGATCAGTATGTTGCCGACGGCTGCAAAGTTGCTAAGCCGGCTGATCCGGTCGTTCCTGCGTACGTAGGCGTGGAATTTAAGTCGTGGCAGGTTGACGGCGTTGATTATGTTTTCGACTCCAAGGTAACCACCGACCTCACGCTTGTAGCTAAATACGACGGAACGGTTGCCCTCATCAATGGCGACCGCTATTCAAGCCTTCAAGCGGCCATTGATGCGGCCGCCAACGGCCAGACGGTAGAGCTCGTCCGGAGCACCTTCGAGGACGTCAAGCTTGACGATTCCTCGAAGAACATAACGCTCGACCTTTGCGGCAACGTCTTGTACAACAAGGATAACGAGGCTTCAACGATTACCGTTAAGAGCGGCCATCTGAATGTCAAGGATGGTCTGGTGAAATACCTTATTACAAGTACAGAGTCTGAAGATACTTACTGCGCCATCGACTTGTGCGGGGGCAGCGCAACGCTTGATAATGTAAATGCTTATTCCAACAATTGCACAGTTGTGTATGCGGAATCCGGACCGCTTCAAATCAACGGTGGGACATACTGCTTGAATCAATGCGGAATCGATACCAACCACCCTGCCGTCTTGACCGTGTTTGGCACCAATGATGCCATCAGCGAGGTTACCATCGATAAGGCCACCTTCAAGGTGGAAGGTGAAGAGTCGGCGGTTATGGCTTACGACTATAGTACCGTGACTATAACGGACGGCTCCTTCGATTCGGCCCTGATTAGAGACGGCGACGGAGAGCATGCGGCTACTTATTCCCTGCAAGGTGGCCAGTACGCGGATATGCCCAGTGTGAACTACGTGGCGGATGGCTACGTTATCTACAAACCTGCCGACCCCGAGGAGCCCGAGGGAGCAACCTCTCCTTATCAGGTTGTAAGTACGGATTCTGACCTGGTGAAGAACGCTCCTGCTTACGTGATGCTTTCCGGCAAGAGCATCTACTTCGAATCGTCCACGGAAGCCAAGGCGTATGCCCTTGCGCACAAGGATGAAGGCGCTGTTGCAATGATCTTCTTAACGGCAACGGTAGGCGTGTCTTCGGATGCCACCTACGACGGTTCCGCCAAGGAGGCCACGGTTTCCTTCGATTGCGAGGACGCCGAAAGCGATGGCGTGGCTGCCGTCGTTGAATACTCGGATAGCACCGGCGCCAAGCTTGAGAGCGCCCCTGTTGATGCGGGCACCTACACCGCAAAGGTGACGGGGCTTACCGGGGCCGATGCGGGTACTTACAAGTACGAGCTCAAGAGTGAGGCCAGCGGCAGCTTCACGATTAATCAGGCAAGCGCGGAAATCACGGTAAACCAGAAGATCAACAAGGTTCTTGGCCAAGATGATTTCAACCTGAACGCTTCAGTTGAACCCGAAATCGCCCTTTCGTATTCGAGCAAGAATGAGGATGTTGCCACCGTTGACCAGGCGGGCAAGGTGCACATCGTGGCTGCAGGCGCGGCCACCTTGGAGGTAAGCGTTAAGGATTCTAAGAACTACAAGGCGGATACAAAAGAGGTGACGCTTACCGTTGCCTCTACCGCTTTCGATATCGCCACTGCAGAAGTCAAGCTTAAGCAGGGTGACTGCATTTATAGCGGAAAGCAGCAGAAACCGGAGCTCTCGGAGGTAACCCTGAACGGCGCTCAGCTGTTCGAAGGCACCGATTTCACGGTTAGCTACGGAGAAAACATCAATGCCGGCGCAAAGGCAGGCACCCTGACGCTTATGGGTGCGGGCGACTACACGGGAACCAAGACGGTAAGCTTCGACATCAAGAAAGCTGCCGCAACCATCGCTGCTCCCGAGTCTGTTACTAAGACCGTGGGCGACAAGGCCTTCAATCTTGGAGCTACGGTTTCCACCGACGTTGAGGGCGATGGGCCCGCTCTCGTTTACTCGAGCGACAACAAGAGCGTTGCCGCCGTTGATCAAGGAGGCAAGGTGACGATCGGTGTTGCCGGCACGGCCAACATCACCGTAAGCATTGAAGAAGGCGGCAACTTTACCGCCGAGGCAAAGCAGGTGGCGCTAACCGTCAAGGCTCCCGAGCCTGCTCCGACGCCGGTTTCTGCCGATATCTCCGCCGCCAAGGTGACCCTCTCCAAGGCGGCCTTCACCTACAACGGCAAGGCCCAGAAGCCCAGCGTCAAGTCCGTCGTGCTCAACGGCAAGACCCTCAAGGAGGGCACCGACTACACCGCAAGCGTGGCCTCCGGCAAGAAGGTCGGCACCTACAACGTGACCGTCACCGCCAAAGGCGGCAACTACTCCGGCGCGGCCAAGACCTCCTTCGTGGTCAACCCCAAGGGCGTCACCAAGTTCAAGGTGAGCAAGGCCAAGAAGTCCTTCAAGGCCAAGTGGAAGAAGGCCAAGGCCCAGCGCTCCGGCGT
>CAVHFE010000128.1:3455-3999 GCA_963635145.1 Oscillospiraceae bacterium | reverse complement strand
AGGCGAAGGAGGACGGCTCGATAGGAGGGGGTCTGCGCAATGGATTCAGGATGGCTGGATGTTATACGCCTGCTGAATGCAAGGTCGAGGCTAGACGAGTCGGGCTCTCGAGGGATGCCGATCTGATCGCAATGCGAGAGACGGTTGGTTTCGCTGTCACCACCTGTGGTTGGCGATGGGCCGACGGGCGGCAGGGTCATGCAGCGGGCTCTCGGCGGTGGTTACGCTTGACTGGCAACCTAAGCGAGGGCGATTAGGGCGCTTCTCAATCGACAAGATGGTTGCGCACAGCAGGAAATCGAGGCATCAGCGCCTTCAGCTGTGAGGTCGATGCCACTAGCACAGGTTCGCACGGATATGGACGGAATGGGTTTCGATCCGAACGGCTCTTCCGCGTCTAAGCCGCTCGTTTCCCGAGATTCGCTCAACGGGCTTGCCGCTCTACCCCTGCGCCGCCAAGCGCACGGCGAGGTCTTGTGCGAAGCGCTCGGCGGGATATCCGTAACCGTCGTGAGCCGCGCCATGCGAAAGGAAATCGTGGTTG
>CAVHFE010000128.1:0-3427 GCA_963635145.1 Oscillospiraceae bacterium | reverse complement strand
CCGTAACCGTCGTGAGCCGCGCCATGCGAAAGGAAATCGTGGTTGAGGTAGGCCATCTGGCGCCACTGGAGCTTCTCTCCCATGTCGATGTCATCCGGTATGAGAGCGTGAGCGAGCGTGCCCAAGTTGCCACGACATTCGTATATTTAGGCTTTGTGTCGTAAAAATCCAATCAAACGCTACTCAGCGACTTATCTTGCGAAAGGCTTAGCCAGTCAAGTGCGGCAGTTTTTGTTCGGTTGAACCAGTCAACTTCATCAGCTGCCTCAGAGGATAGCGATCGAGAGTACTCTATAAGCCTTAGAATGTGCTGCGGATTCGGTACATACGATGCCTTTTTGCTGTCAGCCAACATTTTCTCAAAGGTCGCCAGCTCCAATGGAATCACCATGGCTTTGCCGCCATAGTGTCTAACTGGTGTTCGGGAGAGCATAAAGAAATGGGCAATTGAGGCATCGTTAATAGTGGGGGCAATAAAGAAGCAATAGGTTGGTTTTCCTGTCGCTTCCTTAGTTTTACCCACATGTCGAGCCACAGGCTCCCCTTCGTTGTCGTATTGCTTTTGCCCGCTTTGAAGAGTGACCTCGACATTCAGGATAAAATCACCATAGTCGCACACAACATCCGCTGTGTTTCCAGGAGCAGTCGATAGTGGCCTTCCAGCATCATCGAACTTTAAGTTGGCCGAAATTTTCCCACCATCGATCATGGTCATTGCGCGCCATGTATTCCACTCGAACATCAGCGGTCTATCGAAGAACGAGTCGCGAGATTTCACCACGGTCTTGTAGATGTCAACGATTTCGTCATATTCCTCGTAATTTTTAATCCTATTTGCTTTTTCGTCCAAAACGCGCTGCTTTTCCTGTTCCAAGAGGTCATACAGCAAGTCTTTAAGTTTCACGATTGAATATTCACTACAATCGATGCTCGGGTCGATCTTATGAATCATTGCTACGAGGTTGCCAAGGTTGTCTGAGTACAGCTTAGGAAGTTCCGGATTGAAAAGGTATTTTTTGTACGACTTCTCATCTCCTGCAAAAACAGGATCCCTGCTTACTTCTGAAAGCAGGTAATCAACCTCCTCGATTTTTTCGGGCGCTATCGAGAGAGAGTGCCCAGACTGAGAAATGGTCACAATGCCTGTTGCTCGCAAATATCTAAAACAGGCGTCCGTATAGTCTCGAAGGTTGCCTCTCTTTGTTTTCACAAATTTTTCCGCGGTTTTTGTAGAGGACTCCCTCGTATGGAAATTCCCGCTCTCAAATTCTTCGGAATAGATTCGACGAATCTCCGAATTAAAGTATTGATTTAAAAGGTTTCTGTATTTGCCCTTGTTGTTTGCCTTAGCAATTCTGAACTTTTCAATTTTCGAAATGATCTCGTCGAAGATATGGTAGTCGACTAACTGCATCCCAAACAGCATTATTTCATCAAAAGAAATTGACCCAAAATACCTGATGAGGCGAATAATCTCCAAATACGGTTTGACACAGTAATCCACTGTTCCGTTAGATGGAACGGTATGAAAAGGGGATGGTAGCTGAAATTTAATCAACTGGCGAAGAAGAATCTCCCCCTTATGCCTAGCCTCGACGAATGCCTTTCCCGCGTCCGTTAGTGAAATTGTAGGCTTCAGGTCAACAAAGCCATATGCTTTTGGTGCGCGATTCATTCTATCTCTTGCAGAAAATGCCGGGTCTCTTAACTGCTGCGAGCCCTCATAGAAATCCATCGTAATGAGCTCGTACATAAATTCAGCTTGAGAATGCGCGTCCCAGGAACGACCTTCAAACTTGTCCGAGAGGAGTTTGATTTCCGGAACCATTTTCAACGGAGTTCTAGGGGAAGTGGTGAAAAACAGTGTTTTGCCCTTGATCGCCGACATTTTGGAACCCTATCTCCCGTTTGTCACCAGAATATGTTTGCTGGACGACTTGAATCTATTCCTGATGTTAACCGCGTACTCTTTCCCGTACTCATGAACAATATGTCCATCATACAAAGATACCGTTAAGTCGGTCTTCCCGATCACCAGCAAGCATTTACAGGGCAAATCGAAAAAAGCCTCTGCCAGACGTTGGTGCTCTTGCCGAGAAAACGAACCTCCCAACTCGGGGTTTCCGTAATCTGAAAAAACGCAATCGTAGGGAGGGTCCAGAAACACAAAGTCATCCGAGGAACATAGATCGAAAACAGATTGATAATCGCCGGACATCACTAGCGCATTTTTCAAAAGAGCTGAATGGCGTTCCGAAACACAAGCAGTATTCAAGTGTTTGTAACGACCATAGGGGACGTTGAATTCACCTTTCTTGTTGTAACGAATCATCCCTGAATATGATGTTTTATTGATATAGAAATAGAGGGCGGCCCATGAGTACTCACGTTCAGTAAGACCGTTAAACATGTCCCGCATGCGATAGTATTCGGCCTCGTTCTTATCGAGAACCCTTTCTTCTGGCGAAAGCGACTTCAAGGCCTCGAAGTCGCTCCTGTTTTTTTCGTACAGTTCCTGCATTTTTGCTAGATCAGAACGAACCAGATCGTAGTTATCTCGAACCCCTCTATAAAAGTCCATCAAGCCGACATTCAGGTCGTTAACAATAGCTTTACTAGGCTCAAGATGAAAATAGAGAGCGCCGCCGCCGAAGAAGGGCTCAACATATTTGTCGTATTCCTCTGGAACGAACTTAAGAAGCTCGGGGATTTCCTTGGCTTTTCCGCCTCTATATTTGAGCATCGGCTTCAACTGGCAGCACCTCCTTCAGACTCTAAGCAAGTAATTGTACAGCCATTCTCTTGTCCATGATTCGACCAAATTGAGGAAAGGCTAAATACCAGAACAGTAACGAAAGTAACTGAAACGACTCAGGACAGTTCCAGGATGTCCTGACTTGCCTACTACCGCAAATTCCGATTCAGACACCTAATGCACCAAGCAATTACTATTCTCTTCGCTCTAGCATCCACGAGCTTGCATTCCCGAATAGACAGGAGAGAAAAATGGATGCAATCGATACTATGCTCAAAGCCGCGGACGCTCTTAACTCGACGAGGCGCAATCTCATGGGATTGGCCAAGCTATGCATGGCGATAGACACGATGACGGGCGAGGGCATCTGGGGCGCGCTCTACGACTTCGCCGTCTGCTGCACGGAGTAGACACAGGAGCCCGCTGATGGTCTGATACGGTTGATAGCCAAGGAACAGGAAGCAAAAAGCGAGCAGATGCGGCCTACATTCAGCCTTCCAGTTGATTTATGATTTAGAGACCTTGAAAACCCACTTTGCAGTTTTGCCGTGACCCACCGTGACCCACGAAAGCGCCCTGCCCCGCCCGAAAATCCGTGACCCAGATTTGACCGCATGACTCGCCCGATTTTTGTGAGACTCAGTGTCAATAGGACAAACTGGAGCAAACTGC
>CAVHFE010000127.1:1761-4077 GCA_963635145.1 Oscillospiraceae bacterium | reverse complement strand
GCCTCGACGGAAGAAAGCACATCTTGCGAAAGCAGACAAACCGTGGCTCCTGTTTTGGTTGCGGCAATTTGACCGTGCTCTTTTGCCAAAAGCGCTACTCCTAATTCCTTTTCTAGCAGCCGAATGCTTTTTGAAATGGCTTGTTGCGAAACATGCAGCGACTCTGCCGCCCTTGCATAGCTCTTGCTTTCGACCGTTTGAACGAAGTACTGAAGCTGATTGATGTTCAAGATGGACCCGGCTTTCAGGTGGCAATTAATTCAACTGAATAGTAGGGGTTGTTGAATTTAGCCGCTGGTAACTATTTTCTTTTCTTCAATCAAAAGTTTCAAAAAGAAAACTTCCGCAGAGATCATCCTTGGGTCATGTCGACGAAAGGAGAGGTTTTGGATTGGATACAACAGCCGCAGACGCCAGATGATATCGCGCTGGCATCAAGCATGTGCCCTTGTCAAGGCGCGAAGTGCCGGGGGCGCTGCAACCCTTGGGGAGTCTGCGCGATGTATACGGGCGGCCACTGTCGCTCTTTTGGTTACTGCGGTGTTTACGTGAGTTAGGGGAGTCGGTGGACTACGTACAACGTCCTCAGTTTGATCTGATGGATAGGACTGCAACAACGGTTGGCTCGCGCGCTGCCTGTGCTGCGCATATCTGCTGGAGCTATTCCGGTGGAGGGCCATGCGGATTGAGGGTGTGCATCACAAAGTTCTGCGGATGGAACTATTCGTAGTTCGTGCATGGAAAGATAGCCAGGAATTATGTTGAAGCAATCACGATTCAATATCGTCGACCGAGAGCATGTCCCGGCGCTCGTTTACAACTCGTATACGGGCGCGCTGGCCGCTTTAAATCGAGACTACCTTTGCGTTTTGGAACATGGGCACGATGAAAGCAGCCCTGAGATCGAAGCCGAGCTTTACGAGGGCGGCTTCTTGGTTGACGACGATGTCGATGAGCTCGATCACGTTCGATCCGTATCGTCTATTTGCCGCAATCAGTCTGATGCACTTTCTTTTACGATTGCGCCGACTTTGAACTGCAACTTCAGGTGCCCATATTGCTACGAAGAGGGAAAGCGCTACGGGATGATGGGGGACGATTGCGTTGCAGCCGTAGTCTCCCATATAGAGGAATGTATAAGGAGAAGCCAGGCGAAAAGTATTCAGATAGCTTGGTATGGCGGTGAACCTTTGCTTGCCCTGGAGGCGATAGAGAGAATAACGGAAGCAATACGTCCCAAGGTTTCCGATTATGTGGCAAGCATGGTATCAAACGGCTATTACCTAAGCCGGCAGGTTGCTGTGAAGCTGGGGGCTCTCGGAGTGAGACATGTTCAGGTGACCGTTGACGGGCCTCCAGAGATACACAATGTTCGGAGACGGCTTCCTTCAGGCGGGGATACCTTTGACCGCATCGTAAGGAACATTGAGGAAGCGTCAACTTATCTCGAAATTGTCGTAAGGGTTAATATCGATCCGACCAACGGAGAGCAAATCGATAAGCTCATTGAATCGCTCGACGAAAGGGGCCTCCGTGACAAGGTCAAGGTTTACCTTGCAGCCGTAGATGATATCAACGGGTCGTGTGCGGATACTGAATGCTATTCGGGAAAAGAATTCGCCCAGATTGAAGCGGAGTATCTCTCTAAGTACAAGTTGTCAGGCTATACGACTCCGTATCTTCCGGGTTTCAACCCCTCTATATGCGGCGCTGTTAATCGTTACTCTGAGGTTATCGGACCAGATGGCCTTCTTTACAAGTGCTGGAACGAAATAGGAGACCCAAACAGAAGCTACGGAAGCGTTTTCGATAGCGAGCCGTCTTGGACAGCAGGGCAGTGGTCAACTTATGATTTTTCAACAGATGACCGTTGCGTAGCATGCGAGCTTCTTCCTATGTGCATGGGCGGGTGCCCTTTTATGAGGTTATATCAGGGAAGGACGAGTTGCATATCGGCTAAGTATAATTGCATCAATGTTATGAGGGCAGCTTATGAGCTCGCTGTCGGTCGATGAGAGGGAGCAGACGGGCGTAAAAGCGATTTTGTCTTACGCCAAGCTGGGTTTCTCGGAACAGCTCTCGCAAGTGATACTGCTCGCCGCCTGCCTTCTGATGTCGGCTTTCGCTGATGCGGCGTCGCCCATCGTGACCTCTTACTTGATTGATTATGGGCTTTCGGGTGGATGCTTAGAGATTCTCGCGTGGTGCTGCGGGATTATGGCTGCAGTTTCCGCAATGGATGTCGTCTTTTCTTATTTGAGCGGTCTGCTCACAATGAGGATAGCGACATCCGCAGTTTATCTCATAGTTAAAGAG
>CAVHFE010000127.1:0-1751 GCA_963635145.1 Oscillospiraceae bacterium | reverse complement strand
GTTAAAGAGCGGCTTCGTTATACTCTCGCTTGCCGTTTTGATGTATATGACGAGCGAGAGTCCTCAACGAAGGCTCAGCAGATGAACGTCGATGCGAATGTCGTTGCTTCATTTGTGCTGACGATTTTGAAGACCGGTTTGCTGACTTCGGTTCAGTTGATCGTAAGCGCGGCATATTTGTATCGGTGCTCGCCTCTCGTATTTGTTTTGGCCGCGGGATTCAGCGTCTTGTATGCAGCCGTGTATCTTTTTGGTCGACAGGGGCTTTATGGCGCTGGGTTATGTTTTAAAGACGAGCAGTCGGAATTCTTTGGGAAAGTAGAATCTGCGCTGGAAAACCAGAGGTTTATTTTTCTGAATGCGTTAATTGAAAGCGTTCTGATTTCGATTGATTCTTTTTACACGGCTTTGTTTCGAGCGGCCGCGAAATATCAAAGCAAGGTTTCTCTATTTCTAGCGGCTGATTCTTGCATAGCTGCCGTGTCGCAGGTTTTGGTTCTGTTTGCCTCGGGCTATTTAGTGCTGAAATCTAAGATGGGAATCGGACAGCTGACCGCTGTATCAAGCTATATGGCAATGTCTTTAGCTGCGGTGAGAACTGTGTATGGTTGCGGGGTGACCGTGCAGGACTGTCTCTCCTCGGTGCAAAGGCTTTCTAGAGATCGCGGCTTGCAAGTCGATGGCTATGTGAGACCCGAGGTTGTTGAAAAGATAGATATCAGGAATTTGTCCTTTGCGTTGGGGCCAAAAAGGCTCTATCTGGGCAAGTCGTTGCTTTTCGAAAAGGGAAAGCTGTATGCCTTGGTTGGAGAGAACGGCGCTGGGAAAAGCACACTTATTCAGCTTATTTTGGGATGCTATGAGGGTGAGTTTGCCGGCTCTGTTGACTACGGTGACGTTGGCTATCGAGAGATCGACCATGCCTATTTGAGGAAAGGGCTGTTCTCTTATGGCGAGCAGTCTCCTGTTCTGCTCGAGCGCATTCTTGCAAAAAGACGCGAGGTCGATTCTATCGGCGAATTCTCTCTTGGCGAGTTGCAGCAACGGGAAATTGAGCGGGTGCTTTCAAAGAAGGCGGATGTTTTCGTTCTCGATGAGCCGACGGCTTCTCTAGATGCCAGGCATAAGGAGCAGCTGTTGGAGCGCCTTGTGTTGTTGCGGAAGAATAAGATCGTCATCGTTATCTCGCACGATCAAGAGCTGGTTTCAATCGCGGACGAAGTAATCGATTTGGGAAGTGCGTAGGGCATGAAATCTATTGTTATTCACTACATGGAAGGCGTGGCGATTGCGGCTCTTCCTTGGTTGGCGTACTACCTTTTGTGGCAGGACGGCCTCGTGTCGACATTCATTTCGATTGCTTTGGCGATGACGGGTGCGACGTACCTGATATTAAAAAATGGCGGACTGGCTGTGTCTGGTCGTGAAGGATGCCATATTCGTGTCTGGCTAGCTATCTTTGGTGTGTTGGCCGTCTCTTCGGTTGCAGTGTTTGCCGTTTGTGGTGAGCTTTTGCGTTGGTTGATGTTGCTTGCCTCCTCATGCCTGAACGAATTGTGCTTTCGCGGCTACTTGCTTTTCGACAAGGAGATTGCCGATGGCCCTTCTTCGTTTTCGAAAAGGGCAGCGCTTCAGGCGGTAATTTGGGCCGCGATTCTCTGCGTTGAGCAATTTCTATCTGGCGCTATGTTGTCCGAATTGCTTGTTCTGCTGGGTGGATATGTAGCTACGGGCATTGCGTTTGCCTATCT
>CAVHFE010000126.1:396-4094 GCA_963635145.1 Oscillospiraceae bacterium | reverse complement strand
CTCAGTACAAAAAGCAGAGCGACGGATCGTATAAGCAGGTGTAGTTAGCAGGGTGTGCGGCCGCACGGCACGACGCCACCTTAAATAGCCTGTTGAACGCGGCCCCCGAGTCATGTGACTCGGGGGCCGTTGCTTGTTGCGAAGACCATCGATAGCACCAAAGTTAAGGCGCTATCAAGCGCAGGCCAACTAGGGCCCCAACCGTACGTAGCAATGGTATAGATTTTATAGCGATAATCTAAGTATTATTAGCTTTAGACCATAATCGCTTTAAGGCAACAAATTCAGGGGGGGGAGATACCGGTGGGTTCTAAGTACGCGCTGCGCACGAGCGTTTTTCTATTCACGTTTTTTCTAATTTTCTGCTTTGCGCTCGTTTCCCCAACCGCACATGCACATGCACATGCACATGCCGTAAATGGTAACAAGACGATAACCTTACCGATTAAGCAATCTAAATCTCTTATCCCGAAAGGGCAGAAAGAGATTTACACCGTTACATCCTCAAACGCCAAAATTGTCGCAATCACAAAAACAAAACGAATCAAGGCGAAGAAATACGGCAGCGCCGTCATAAAGATTGTCAACAACAAAACCAACGTAACGACGACATATAAAATCAAGGTCCGCAAAGCTCTCAAAAAAATCAAGCTTTCCACACCGGCAAAACAAGGCTGGTCTGGCGAAACCACGGAAATCAAAGCATGTCTCACACCCTCCAAGAAAGTCGAAAAACCTTCTTGGACTAGTTCGAACACAAAAATAGCTACCGTAAGCTCAAACGGCAAGGTGACTTTCAAGGCCGCTGGAACAGCAACCATCACGGCAAAATCAAATAATGGGAAAGTCAAAAAGCAAATAAGGATAACGAGCTACGGATCACCGGCCTTCACCTCTGGAACCAAGCTTTCCATGGAGCAAGGCACAACAAAAAAACTCTCCTTGGCAAAAGGTGGCAACTCGAAAAAAATCAAATGGAGCACCAACAACAGCAAGGTCTTAACTGTGTCGCAAAACGGGACCATAACGGCTAAATGCCCCGGGAAGGCTGACGTTACAGCAAGCTTTAGCAAAAAAATCAAAATCACCTGCACCGTCACCATCACCTGCACCAATGGACTCCTAACGTCTCAAATGCTGCAAAACCACAAAATCGCTTTGACAAAAAAACTAGCTATTGTTGCACATCCAGATGACGAAACGCTCTGGGGTGGTGGCAGCATGATGTCAGGCGATTGGTTTATCGTTTGCCTGACCAACGGAAACACCCCACATCGAGCTACTGAGTTCCGCAACGTGCTCAAAGCCTCGCATAACCAAGGCGTCATCTTGAACTATCCCGATGACAGCTATAAATCAATTCGGGACGACTGGAGCACGTGCAATAAGGGCATAGAGAAAGACTTGGCGCTCGTTATCGACGCTCAAGATTGGGATGAAATCGTCACTTACAATCCAGATGGTGTCACTGGCCACCTTCATCATCGGTTAACCCAAAAAATCGTTGATAAACTCTGCAAGACATCGAAGGACACGAGCAGGAAAAGCAACTTTAACAAGCTTTGGTACTACGGCGTTTTCTACTCCTCCGACAATATCCCTTCCGACCTCCCAGTCATGAGCGAAGAGAAGATCGCCTTTAAAAAGTCGTTGCTCGACCTTTATCCTCACGAGGCAAAAGCCATCGCTAAATATTGGGAACAAATGATCCCTTACGAAAATTGGATAAAAGCGACACAGTGGTATCAAGATCTTTCCAGCGAAGAATCCTTAAACACTTTGCCGAAATCTGACTCAAGTAACGAATCTACCGAAGCTCTTTGCTAAAACGAGGAGTCAAACTCATGCAAATATCCTGGACCGCAAAAGTCCAAGTCCTGAAATATCTTGCTGTTGGGGTATCGACTGCCCTGCTTGAGCTGATTCTATTCCAGCTAACCTTAAGTCTGGTAACTCACGACGTTGTTTCCGCGAACATAATCGCCGTCGTGGTAGCGACTGCTACTAACTTCATCTTCAACCGAAATACAACTTTCCAGAGCTCAAGCAACCCTTTCGTCGCTCTTGTGAAATATCTGATTTTGTTCGCTTTCAACACAACGTTCTCGTCAGTTACCATCGCTCTGGCTTCAGGAGCCGGCGTCCCTGCTGTCCTAGCAAAGCTCGGCACCATGTGCTGTATCACTAGCTGGAATTTCGTCTTATTCAAAAAGGTCGTCTTCAAATAGGCTCAGCTAAAGCCGACCGCTTGAGCTAGCGATTTCGCGTGTCCACTATTTCTCGCGCAAGATAGATTGGACGTTGCTTCCCTTGGATATACGCCTTGCCTAAATACTCACCAAGTACCCCAAGGAAAAATAGTTGCAGCCCACCAAAAAGAAGGATCAACGTAGCCAACGTGGTAAATCCTGGCGTAGTTATGCCAAAAAGCAAGGCCTGGACAACAACAAGCAGGTACAAAAAAGACAAGGCTGCTATCAAGCCACCCAAGACCGATGCGATACGCAACGGGGCCGTGGTAAAGGCTAACAAACCGTTGAACGCGTACTTCAATAGATTCTTGAAACCCCATTTTGAAGTTCCAGCAACTCGTTCATCTGGAATATACGGATAAGGCAGCGTCCTAAAGCCAACCCAAGCAAACAACCCTTTTGAAAAACGATCGCGCTCTGGCATGGAGAGCAACGCCTCGGCCATCGTGCGGCTGAAAACCCTAAAATCGCTCGCATCCGAAATCACAGGCATTCCGGACGATGAGCTTAGCAGTGCATAAAACTTACTCGAAAACCAATTTATAAAAGCAGAATCTTTTCGCTCTTCCTGGTAGGCAGCAACGCAGTCATATTCTTCCGAACCCATCAACTTCTCCAGCATTGCCCTCATTACTTCCGGCTGCTGTTGCAGATCAGCGTCAATTATTCCTATAAACTGCCCCGAAGCATGCTCGAGTCCAGCAAATATACCAGCCTCTTTGCCAAAATTCCTAGAAAATGAAATGGCCTTAATTGCGCATGCACCTTGCCAAGCAGATATGCACTTTTTCAGCTTCGCATAAGTTCCATCGGTACTTCCGTCGTCAACAAAGACAATTTCAACCCCACTTTCGACGGCAAGGTCGGAAAACGCACCCTCTGCCCGCTCAAGGAAGGGAGCGATGTTGCCCTCCTCATTATGAGCGGGAACAATCATGGAAAAAAGAACCGAATCATCCATCCGCAACGACAAGACATCCACCTAACTTAAGCGTATAGCGCCTATTTTTTGAACTCTATTTTCACATTAGATGGTATCCCATAGTATTCCTTAAATGTGGAATACTGATACGAACCCTCCGCCGGATTGCCCCCATGAACTAAGTTGTTCGACATTTTTGGTAGCACGATCTCCTGGGACCCGGATTGCAAGGCCCCCTCGATAATCGAGGAGCGCTGCATTTCCGATTCGGCCACAGGCGCATACAGAACAAACCATGGAATAAAAGCGATCAATGTTAATGCTGGCAGCAGAAATGCAGGCGCCTTTACCTTTTCGCCAACATCCACTGTGTCGTGCAGATACAGCATGGCAAAAACGATCAGCAAGACATAAATCGGGAAAAAGTTACGCGGTCCCGTAGGGTTAACCACAAATAAAGGCAAAAACTGAGAAACAATGAGGCCCCAAACAAGCAAAGGCATCCGATTATCATGCTTCCAAAG
>CAVHFE010000126.1:0-386 GCA_963635145.1 Oscillospiraceae bacterium | reverse complement strand
ATCAGGAGCAGCACAAGGAAAAACGCCGCTACAAGGCCATCAATCTTGAGATGAAGATTCGAAACCTTGCCCTCAACAAAGAAAGAGGCATATAGGAAATATGCCGCAAGTACAGCATAGGCAACAACCGCGCAGAGGTTAAGAACGCCGAAACGGTTCTTCTTTTTCGCCTTAACTGCCGCAAGCAATGAGATCGCAAGCAGCGCGATTGCTATTGCATAGTTGTTCATGGCAACGCCTGGCGCCAAAACTTTAAAGTACTTTTGGGCGATAGTTAAACCAGATACAGAACCTTCGGCCCCAGTATCGCCAAGGCTTCGATAGGTGTCCTGGTGGGTAAGAATGGCTAAATAGGCACCATTCGAGAACATTGCAGCAGCCCCAAA
>CAVHFE010000125.1:0-4138 GCA_963635145.1 Oscillospiraceae bacterium | reverse complement strand
TTGCTTGAGTATGGTTTGAAGAAGGATGCGCGTAGAACCTTGTTGTGCTTCATAGTTGGTTCTTTGGCTATGTGCATTGTCAACTACTGTTCCTTTATCCTTTATCGGGATATTGTTGGGGGCATGAATCACGGATATATATTCTATGGCTTTAGGTACGCTACGTCGCAGCACTGGTTCTTCTTTACCCACGATAACGGAACCGTTTTTTACTATCTTCCTGCACTTTCCGTTCTTTGGTTTTATGCCTTTAAATATTCGCGCAAACTGGTGCTGTTTTCTATCATTTGCAGCTGTCTGGTCTTGTTCATGTACGTCACCTTATGGTCTGCGACTGCCATGGTCGTTACGGCGCTTTTCTTCGTTGCGATGATTCTGTGCCTTAAAGGGAAGGCGAGAAAGCTATTTTCAAAGCTGAGCTACCGACTGGTTGTTTTAAGCGGATTGTGCTTTTGTGCGTTAGTGCTATTTTTGAATTTAAGTGGTTCTTTCGATTATTTCGCTTCGTTATTCGGTAAGACTAACACTGCAAACTCCAGGGCGGTTATTTGGCAGCTTGCTTTAGAATGGTTTTTGTCTAGTCCGATAGTGGGCGTCGGTTACCTCGATGGAATCTACGACATAGCACGCATCGGAATTGACCATTGTCACAATTTTATACTGCAGCCGCTGTACACGGGAGGAATCGTTACTGCCGCCTTTTTTGCATGGTTTTTATGGCTTTGCAGGCCAAAGGGAAAGGTAGCTCCGGCTGCGGCATCGCTTCTAGTCTGCATTTTTCTGCTTTTCGTTGCCCAGACCTTTGACTTTTATCTAACTATGTCGACCACCTTTGTTCCCTTTATTGTGCTAGCCGCTGTCGGGAGCGAGGACGGCGATCACGGCTCTCTCGATTCTTGATGCGTTGCCACTTATTAGCAAGGAGTTTATATATGCCTAGCATCGGCATTATCACTTTCCACAGAGCGTCCAACTATGGCGCGGTTCTTCAGGCTTACGCCCTTCAGCGAGTCCTTAACGGAATGGGGTACGAGACCGAGATCATAGATTATCGAGGCGAGGCCGTAGAGGAAGAGCATCATCCTTCGAAGGTTCTTTGCAGGTATAAATTGCCCTTTGCTGCATTGAAATATTTCCAGAGAGGTGCAAAGTTCAGAGGGTTTGAGAAGTTTCGCCGCAAGAGGCTCCCCTTGTCGGAGACTGTTACAGACAAGGATATCCGCAAGCTCGATGGCGCATACGATCTGATCCTTGTCGGTTCTGATCAGGTCTGGAACGATGTGTTCTCGGGATTCGATCCGGTCTATAGGCTCGATTTCGTCGAGGATAGCCGCAGGGGATCTTATGCCTGCAGCTTCGGTTTTAGTGAATTTCCAGATGGGACTGAACCTGCGTATAAGAATAGCCTCGAAAGACTCGAGGTCGTGTCTGTGCGCGAGGATTCTGCTAAGAACCTTATCGAGAGAGAGCTCGGGCTGCCTTCTCGTGTCGACCTCGATCCGACCTTGCTTTTATGCGCGGATGAGTGGAAGAAAATATCCATCTCTCCTGCTGCTCATGCCGACTACATACTGGTCTACAATATCCAGACGCCGGTGGTCCTTTTGGATGCCGCAAGAGAAAAAGCGGCTGAGATGGGGCTTGGGATTGTGTTCCTCAATAATGGATTCAGGCAGGATAGGGATTTGAGGCACGTGCGCTATGGTTCACCAGAGGAATTCCTCGGCTGGTTTGCGGGGGCCACATATGTCTATACAAATTCCTTCCATGGAACCGTGTTTTCGATCATCTTCGAGAGGGAGTTTACAGTCGAGTGTCGAACCGGGCAGAGGTACAACAACCGGAGTAAGGCTTTACTCGAGCTTTTGGGGCTCGATGGGAGGGAGATGAGCGAGGTTTGTTCAGGCGAGGCTCCGATCAGCTGGCATGATGTGCGCATAAAGCTGGCTAAGGCCCGCGAGGACTCCCTTTCTTATCTACGAGGTCTTTGCGCGGGGAAGGAGGCGTCCTTGGATGAGTAGGGAAGGCGCTCTTCTCAAGAACACTGCGGTGCTGGCCATTGGCACTTTTTTGCCGAAGTTGGCGACCTTCGTTACCCTTCCGATCCTTACCGGCTGTCTGACGAAGGAGGAGTACGGCACCTATGACCTCGTCGTTGTGCTCGTGTCCCTTTTTTTGCCTGCCGTAACGTTGGAGGTTCAGACTGCGGCTTTCCGCTTCCTCATAGACTATCGGGACAACGATAAGAGGATCGGCGAGATCATATCGACCATCTTTGTCTTCACGGTGCCCCTTTCCGTTGTCGCGACGATTGTTTTCTTCTTGCTTTGGCAGGAGAGCTCGACCGCTGTGAAGCTCTTTGTCTGCCTCTACTTTGTTCTCGACATCATCGATGTGACCGCCAGGCAGTGCGTAAGGGGCCTTGGCAAGAACATCAACTACTCCATAGCGTCTATCGCGGCCGCTGCCGTTCAGATGGTTCTTGCTGTGGCGTTCGTTCTTTTGATGGGATGCGGCTTCCTCGGAAGCCTCGCCGCTTTGGTTTGCTCCGAGCTTGTCGTTGTCATCTACCTTCTTTGCGGTACGGGGTTATGGCGCTACTTGCGGCCCGCTGATTTCCGGTTGGAGCTGCTGAAGGGGCTTCTTGCCTACTCTTGGCCCATGGTCCCAAACGGGATGTCCATGTGGCTCATGCGACTCTCCAACCGTATTGTTATCACCGCTTTTATGGGTTTGGCAGCCAACGCGGTGTTCGCCGCCGCATATAAGATTCCACAGCTCATCACCATGGCGCAGTCGACCTTCACCATGGCCTGGCAGGAAAACGCCTCTCTTACTGCGGGAGACAAGGACAGGGGTGCCTACTACACCCGGATGCATCGGCTTGTCTTCGACTTTCTCTCTGCTGCTGCCGCCTTGCTGATCGGCGCTGCGCCCGTCCTTTACGCGTTGCTTATCAAGGGCGACTATTCTGAGGGGTTGGTTCAGGTTCCGATTCTTATATTGGGCAACTTCTTTTTTGGTATGGCTGCATATATCGGCGGGATTTACGTGGCTTGTCTGAAAACCAAGAGCGTTGGTATCACGACCGTCGCCGCTGCTGCAATTAATCTTGTTATTGATATTGTTCTGATTCCTTTTCTTGGTCTCTACGCTGCGTCGCTCGCCCTAATGGTGAGTTTTCTCTTTCTCTGGATTTACCGGATGTGCGATGTCCAGAAGTTTCAGAAGTTGGGGCTTGATTGGGGAAGGTATGCGGTCGTCGTCGCTCTTCTTGCGGCGATGGTCGTTGTCGGGCAGTTCGACGAGCTGGCCTTCAAGCTCGCCAACGGGGCGGTCGGTATTGCCGCGTTCTGCTTTCTCGGCAAGGAGACGTTCGCGGGCATCTTCAAGCTCGTCCGCGCAAAGCTGCGTAGATAGGGTTTGCATGGCCCATATAGATTCAGATGACAAGTATTTCCGCTGCGGCTGCGGCTGCGGTGCCTGCGAGGCCGGATGCCCGACAAGGGCTATAACGGTCGATCTGGACGAGGAGCTGATGGGCATCTTCCGCCGCCTGCACATTGTTAAGGGGTGAGGCTGATGCTGGTAGAGAAATCCGGCAGGTACCCGCTGGCCTACGCGGCCAAGAACCGTGACGAGGCCGTCCGCGCTGCGTCGCGATCCGGCGGCGTTTTCACCGAGCTAGCGCGGCCGTTCCTCGACGGGGGCGGCGCGGTGTACGGCTGCGCTCTCACGCCCGATTTCATGGTCGAGCACGTGAGGGTCGACTCATGGGATGAGCTCCCGAGGCTGCGCGGGTCAAAGTACATCCAGAGCTCGCTGGCGAAGGTCTGGGGCCCGCTCGAGGCGGACCTTCGCGCAGGGGCGCGCGTACTCTTCTCCGGGACGCCCTGCCAGGTGGCCGCTGTCCGCTCCTTCGCTGACGTGAAGCACCTTTCGCTTGAAGGCTGTCTGCTCGTGGACGTCGTCTGCCACGGCGTGCCGAGCCCCGCCGTGTGGGAGGCATACCTGCGCCACATGGAGAGGAAGCATGGCGGCAAAGTCGAGTCCGTGGACTTTAGGGACAAGGGGCGCTTCGGCTGGGCGGCGCACCATGAGTCTGTGTTTTTGAACGGCGAGGTGCGAAGCACCGAGA
>CAVHFE010000124.1:0-4246 GCA_963635145.1 Oscillospiraceae bacterium | reverse complement strand
CGCTGCGGTAATTGTTTTCGGCGAACGTCTTGATGGTTTCCGTTTTCCCAACCTGGCGAGGCCCTCTGACGATAAGCGGCTTGCGGCGAGAGTCGCGCTTCCACGACTCCAAAAATGCATCTGCCTTACGCTTGAGATACATGAATGTAAGCCTCCTGTAGTAACTCTTCATCTACCAGGTAGGATACAATTTCATGAGGGAGTTTTCAACGATATTCGCAATTTCATGAGCGAGTTTTTGGGTGGATGGCACACTTTTATGAGGGAGTTTTGCTGCCATGCTCACACTTTCATGAGGGAGTTTAACCAGCATGGAGTCAACTCGCGGTCACGAAAATCCGACGAAAGCAGTTAACCCAACAACAAGATTCGTGGGGTCGAGCCATGGCTTGAATTTTTTCTGCAACTTACGATTTTTGCCCCCGTCACCCAACTCCGAGCCGCTGCATATCGGGTCGGTTTTCGATCCGATTTTTCGTGAGGTCGAGCGACAGCTCGACCATTAGTAGTGCGCCGTCAGGCGCTCAGTGTTTTGATGCGGCGCAGGAAGGACTCCGGAACGAAACAACCTCACTAATCGATAATCGATTCCGCCAACCACTAAAAAAAGGGGGCTCCCGCCTTGGCGAGAGCCCCCTTATCCATCCCGCTCTTACAGCAAATCCTACTTACTGCCGAACAAGTCCCCGTGATTATCGCCAGGGAGCGGCGTGACGGTCGAAGTCGTCACAACGTCATCCGCAAGTTCGATATAAATGAGCTCCGGCTCGGTATACTCTTTTTTCATCTTGAACCCTTCCTTAGCTTTCCTTTTTGCTTAAAGCACCAACGACGCCCTGCGCGTACGTACGGTCACTTGTGGAAGCCGACGAATTTTTGAGAATCGAATTCGCAACTTCTTTCACGGAACGTTTGTTGAAGCCGCTCTCCTCAACCTTAACCTCTTTGTTATTGGAATCCTTATAGATGAGGTATGCCTTGACGTAAATGGACGTATCGTAATTAGCTAGAGGCACATTGGTAATAACCAGATTCGACATGAAGGTGCCGTCTTCATACAGGAGGTTATTACTAGCCTCAAGAGTGTGCTGATCGTTGGCATCAACGTAGTAAGTCCAACCATTGCTCACATACGTTGCGCCTTCGGGAAGCTCGAAGTTGTACCCGAAACGCAGGTAAGTCTCGGTAGCAGGATTACCAACGTCCATGCGCAGACTGCCGCCCCTGAACTTAATAAACTTCGCGGCCTCATCATTGGAAGCCGCGAAGAGAGCGTACTTCGAGAACTTGTCGGTCTTGAAGGTGACCTCACCGGTCTTGTAATCAACGTTGTCGGCGGCAAAGACCGCAACCACGCCATCATGGTTGCGGGCAACGGACACGCACTTGTCCTTGATGTCTTTCGGATCGACCTTGATGGTCACCGTGATGGGAGAAGCGGTCTCGGCAACCGGAACGCACGCATCGGTAACTTCGCCTTTGGAGCTGGTGACTTTGGCCACCATGTCGACAGACAGGTCGAAGGGGATAATCGTAGCCGCATCGGGAGCCTGAGCCGCAATCTCCACATCGGAATCGACGGCCGTGTCAGCCTTGACCACAAGGTTGACGTCAACCTTGGCGCCTTCAGCATTGGCTGCTTCAGCAACCGCTGCTAAATCCTTAGCCTGATCCGAATCGAACGAAACCTTCGTGCCGTTGATGGTCACGGAACCAGAAGAGGAATCAACCTTAACATCCTTCAGAGCCGCAGCGGTCTCGGCGGCCTTCTCGGCCATATCGGAGGAGTTATCAACAGCAACACCGTAGGCTGTAGTAGAGCCACTGGCTTTGCCATCATCAGCGGTAGCCTGGTCTGTCTCCGCAGGCTTAGCGGCAACGACATAGTTCCCGTCGCTGCCTTTCACCGCGGTATAGCCATCGGCAACATAGCCCGGCTCGCTGCTGAACGTGCCACCAGTAACCGCGATGGAACCCTCGATCGCACTACCGTCCTTTTTAGTCAGCTTAAGAATGGAGCTATCGCCCGTAGAGGTGAAAATCTTCGCACTGCCGGAAATAGACGCGCTCAAGCCGTCCGTAGCACCCAGATACGCAGCCTCCCCGTCGACAAACACACCGCTGCAGGAGATGAGCAACCCGCTATCACCAACCTTGCCGGAAACGTTTCCGGTAGTCTGAATGGTACCGCCGGTGATGTTCGCCACGCCGCCGCGCATCAGGACGCCAACGCCATTCTCAGCATAAATGCTACCGCCGGTGATGTTCAGGGTACCAGCCTGGGGATGGTACACGCCACAAGCGATGTAGCCGCTACTTGTAATGTGACCGACCAGCTGGCCGCCGGAGATATTGATCTCGGTTCCGCCAAGATCCTGACCTTCCTCCTGGCTCACCGTGCCGTTGCCACCGACGACGGCGTTGTCCTTTGCCTCCAGAACGCCGCCGGCGACGTTCGCAACGGCGCCATTGCCCTTAACCAGAACAGCAAACTCCTGGGCGAGGACGTACCCGCCATTGATGATCACCGTAGAGGCCACCGGCTCGCTATTCGCGTATGCAGTGTTGCCCTCAGAGACAACGGCACAGTTGCCAGTACTCTGGACCTTGCCACTTTCCAGGGTTATGCTGCCGCCGTCAACCGCGCACAATGCTGCATTCTTCGCAGTAATAACGCCGCCCTCGTACTTAGAAACCTCTGCGCCTTCAGCAGTCGGCTGTTTGGCGGTCGAGTCCTTCACGACAAGGTCGCCAGAAACCTCAACAGCATTGCCGCTGTCTTTAAAAATGGTCTTACCATTCAGGTCAAGAGTGATCTTCTGTTTCTCGGCAACAGTAACGGTGCTTGCGAGAGATTCATCGGAGATCATCGTGACCGTATCGCCATCGGCAGCAGCGTTGATAGCCAACTGGAGGGTAGTGTACGCCTTGCCGCCAACCATGGCTTTGGCGACGTCCTTGCCCACGATGTAGTTGCCGTCAGCATTTATCGCCGTAGTGAAACCGGTAGCGAGCCACTCAGTGGGGTCGCCGCTGAACGTGCCGCCGGAGATGGAAGCCGTGCCGGTGTTGCTGTCGTCGTATTTGTTGACGAGCACCGGCAGGCTGCCGCCCGCAGACCCAAACGTACCGCCGGTGACGTCGAGCTTGTTCTCAACGCCGCTGTAAGATGAGTTGAACAGAACTGCCTTGGCCTTCTCGCCGACGCTAAAGGTGCCACCGGAGATGGTCGCAATCGACCAGTTCTGGACAGCGTACTGGACGGTGTTCTTGAACTCGCCACCCTTGATGTAAAGGGTAGGCTTCTTGTCGTTCTCGGCGTCGTTGTCGTTCTTGAAGGCGTTGATGCCGCCTTCGAAGATTCCGCCGTTGACGGTCAGGACAGCGCCGTGGTTATTGATGACGTTGCTGGAATAGCCGCCCTTGTTGACGATCTTCGCGCCGTCGTTGACGGTCATCTCGGCAGAGGAGCCGTCATTCATGATGGTGTAGTAGCTGTTGCCGCCGTTGCCATAAGGCTCGTAGACACCTTTCTCTTGGCTGCGCTCGAACGTGCCGCCGTTGAGGGTCGCCGTGCCCTTGTTGACCAGAGCCGCTTTACCGTGCGTCAGGTTGTCGATGGTGCCGGTCTTGTCCGTGCTGGAGTCCGTGATGGTCAGCGTGCCGTTGTTCGTGATGGTGTGGCCGGAGACGTTGGTGAGCTTATGACCGTTGAGGTCGAGATTGACGGTCTTGCCGGCTGGAATATCAACATCCTCGGTAACGTCTTTGAGAAGCTTCACCGTGTTTTCTTCGCTGGCGAGGCTAATTGCGGCTTTCAAGCTTTCGACATCCGTGCCGCCTACAGAGACTTTAATTGTAGTGTCGCCATTACTGCTAGCTTCATTAGCAGTGAGGCTCACCTCCTGGGAAGTGTACCCCCCCCCCGAGGTTCCGGCGGCGTCATCGCCGGCCCATGCGGAAATGGGTGCGTTCAGCGATACCACCAAGGTTGCCGCGACCAGCGTCGAGAGCGCCTTGCGGCCCAATGATGATCTTGCCATCCCTTCACCTTCCTTTCTTGATTCGGCGCCTGCTTTTGTTGCGCCGTGCGCGACGCTGCGCCGGTGGCGTCGCGGTGCGCGGCCGGGGTCCCTTCGGCGCGACGTGAGCTGACAACGCACCACGACCGCAAGAACCTATAGCTGGTTTAACTATAAAGTTCGTGAACTGATCAGGTCAATGATAAAGTTCCCTGCTTCCCGTA
>CAVHFE010000123.1:0-4274 GCA_963635145.1 Oscillospiraceae bacterium | reverse complement strand
CCGTTAGTTTTAAAACTCCCACACGAACAGGGATTAATTATAAATAGATGCTCCATAAATGCAACACTCAAACAAGCTAAGCGGCATCATTTTAGCGTAATCAAGGAAAAATCGAGCCCCCCACAAAATTAGACAAATTTGCCATTTTGTTGGGGTTAGGACTGTTCCATTTGCTGAAAAGCGCTACCGCTTCATCGCACATATGGGAGCAACTCGGCTACGAGCTTATGAACTGCAGTACCAGGATTCGACTCAGCAGAAGTCTTTCCTCTGTTCGTAAGTTCAAGACGTTCCGCATTTGCCATAGCAGCATCTATTCTATCAAACAAGATCTCATACATATCCTTACGGTTCTTATGATATTCACCGCATCCCGCCGCCTGCAAATATCCGGACAGCTTCGGCTCATAAGATTCCCTATCTAGTGCCGCATCCATATACACGAAATGCAGGATATACCAAAGCTCAAAGGCTTCGTTAGTCCATGCGGCATGATAAGTTACATCTCTGTTGCTGCTGGCCTCGCACAGGCTGGTTACAGCGTTGAAATTATCCGCAGGAAAACTATCTTTATCAAAGACCACCCACACTTGAGTAAAGCCTGCCCTGCTGTCTTCAGCAATTGCCTTAGCGCTCTCGAAAAGCGATATCGTATTCCGCCCTAGACCCATAATCTCGAGCGTCACGTATGTACCGCAATAGCGATCGTTGATGGCCTTTTTGAAACCGTTGAAATAGTACGGCTCCGTCTTAGATCCCTCGGACACGATAAGGAATCTTTCGGGCTTAATAGGAATAAATGGCGTTCCAGAGCGGCCGCTTCCCCAGCTTGCAAGCATTTTCCTCGCGCTCGATTTACTTTGCCTTTTCCGCTCACTGTGTTTGGCAGGTTTATTACTCATTGAGACGTTCCCATCCAAGCATGCTATGCATATATGGATCGGCGCCATAACGGCCGGCTAGGTACTGCCGATCGTAGGCGTTCTGAGGCCGTACCCGCCGTCCGTCGTTATCAGCAATGTCAGCCAGCGAATACAAACGCGCAGTACCGTCCTCAGCCCGAGCTGCGAACCATATCTCGTCGCGCCGGAAAACTGAGCTGTTTAAGGTACTCATATCGTGTGATGTGAAGAGTAGTTGCGCGCCCCTTGCGTTGCTCTTCGGGTTGGTAAACAGCCTTATGAGATACTTTAGTAGCTTGGGATGCAGTTTGGCATCCAACTCATCTGAGACTACCACGGCACCAATATCAAGCGCCATCATAATTACCGGCGCCAGATTCAAAAGTTTGCGAGTTCCATTAGATTCTTCCTCAAGCTCGAGTTCGCAGCTCTCATCGGCAGCGTGCGTGAGATAGATACCAGTTATCGCATCATCTTTGCCTCGCTCAAACCTGACATCGGTC
Organism: Oscillospiraceae bacterium; assembly: GCA_963635145.1. Classification (GTDB taxonomy): domain Bacteria; phylum Actinomycetota; class Coriobacteriia; order Coriobacteriales; family Eggerthellaceae; genus Anaerotardibacter. Next base: position 2,869 of record CAVHFE010000123.1, on the reverse strand, counting down.
ACGTCGATACCCATTCCGTTCAGCAGACTGATAACCCGCCTCTTCTCACTACCATCGCCTGGCTCAAAGAAGAGGCTCTCCAGTTCGGCGTCAGAGTAGTCCAAAAAGCAGCAGGACATAAACCAACTAAAGGGCTCCTCTGCAATATCAATATCGTAATTAATAGCAAGAAAGGAAAGATAAGGCATCATCGGGTCAACCTCGGTGTTTACGCGCTTACGTCGCAGAACAGAACCGGGCGACACCAATCCATCACGGCGTTCGAACACCGTTGCCGTTGCGCCCTTACCTTGTTTGCGACGATGCAAGTACTCTTCTTCAACCAAGCCATCCCGAACCGAGAGAATGTAGCGATATGCATATTCCCCCCTCTCGAAGATGACGCGAAATGTGATTGGAGCCTCACGGCTTGCTACATCAAAAGCGTAAGGTCGGCACGCAATACGAAACGAGTCGCCTTGCTGGCGACGAACCACCCTGTAAGGAAGTGTGACAAAGCTACACAGGCACTGTAATGCCTGAAGTACGCTTGACTTACCGCCTCCATTGGGACCATAAACAGCTGCCACAGGCAAAAGGCTCCCCCTACCCGCCGCAGACTGAAGCAGCGTATCCGAATGTTCATCTATAGAAGCGGCCTCCATCTGAAGCGTTGCTTCGTCTCGATAGCACTTAAAATTCTCAAAGGTGAACTCGATCAACATTTCTAAAATCCATTCTTTGTTATTAAAACACGATTTATGGCTATTATTCTACCAATTTACGTTTATATTTTCAATATAATGCAGAAGATTGACGGCGTAAATTTAATGGGGAGCCAAACTCCCCAATCCGAATTTGGGTAAGCGCTTGATTTGCGGCTATATAAAGCCTAAAATCATAGAAAGATTCTGAATTTGGTTCTAAAGAAACGAAAAGGGGTGTTGAGGGCGATGCTTTGTCAATTCACCTTTAAGAACTATAGGTCCTATCGCGACGAAACAGAGCTGTCTATGCAGGCAACGCCGATGAGGGAATTCGGACGCTCCCTGCTTGAGTGCCCCGATGGGCAGAGCTTCCTTCCGGTAGCTGCTGTCTACGGTCCCAACGCTGGTGGCAAGTCGAATCTGCTTGAGGCGATTGACTACGTTCGCTCGGCAGTAGTCAGACCTGTTCGGCTGCTATCCGCCCGCACCGACATGCCCGAGGGCGCTCGCCTCTCGATGACCCGCTGTTCGGCATTCGAGTTCGACGATGTATCGGCTGCTGAGCCCACTGAATTCGAGATCTACTACCGAGTGGAGGAATGTGAGTACCGTTATACCCTCTCCGTGCATGCCGACGAGATTGTGTTCGAAGGCCTGTGGCGGCGCAAACTGGGCGCATCGCGTTCGGCGATACTGTTTAGACGCGAGCGCACCGATGTTGAGCTCGGTCCTATGCTGCGTAAATTAGCAACGGGTGCTGCGTTCAACCCGAGCTTGCCGTACCTGTCGTTTCTCTTTATTAACTTCGATGCGGCCATAGTCAAGGAGGCCGCTAGCTGGTTCCTTGAGCTTATGTTTCTCAACTACAATAACTCCTACTTGGAACGCGCGCTCGAGCAGACACTCGATGAAGATGACTCGCCCGAGGTTGCGCGATTTCTACGTGCGGTGGACGTGCGGATTGATGGTTTCAGGGTTGAGAAAGAGCCTGAAGGACGTGGTCAGCGCGTTTTTGTGAAACACACCGTTGGTGGCAGGGGCTATGAGCTGCGACTGTCCGAGGAATCGGCTGGCACCCAGAAGCTCATGGGGCTGGCATCGTTTCTGTTGGCGGCGCTCGAGCGCGGCGGCACCGTGGTGGTCGACGAACTCGATGCCAAGCTGCACCCGAAGCTTCTGCGCTACGTGATCCTGCTTTTCAAGAATCCTGAGGTCAATAAGGGCCATGCGCAGTTGATTTTTTCATCTCAGGACGTGTCCACCATGAGAAACGACGTGTTCCGTCGTGATGAGATATGGTTTGCCGCCCGGGACGAGGGGGAGGCCAGCCAGCTGTGGTCGCTCGCCGACATTCACGAAGCCAACGGCAACCTGGTCAGCAAAAACGCCGCCTTCGACAAGCAGTATCTGTCGGGTCGCTACGGCGCCGACCCGTACCTCACTCGCATTGAGGAGTGGGATTAGTATGGTTACCAAGAAGTCGAGCGGCTGGCGCAGCGGCAGACGCGAGGGTCGGTCGCGCATGGTTCAGATGACGCGCCATCTTGTGGTGAGCGAGGGCAAGGAGACTGAGCCTCGCTATTTCGAGGGTGTACGTACAGCGCTGGGTTCGGCGAATGGGCGCAAGATCGCGATTGCTGTTCCTTAATGCTTCTGTAGTGCGCAGTGGAATCTCCAAATGGACCCTAAGTTATCGAATATTAGACCCTAACAGGGTATACTTAGAGTACGAGAAAGGAGCATATCATGCCTGCATTAACTGCACGAAAGGCGGAAGGCAAGTTCCGCACCACAAATGAGGTAAAGGAACGCGCGACCGAAATTTACTCACGCTGGGGTCTTACCCTCTCTGATGCGATCAACGTATTCCTGGTTAAGTCCATCGAGGTTGGTGGTCTGCCGTTCGACATGAGACCGACTAAGATGCCCTCCTACGACGAGCTTATGACACACGCCTACAAAGCGCCGCTCAACAATGATGGCGTACCTGTCTTGCCAGCCGACTGGGATGACTACAATGAGTAAGCATGCCGAAATACGTAACTATCATTCACGCTGAGAAATTGAAGCTTGCAAGCAGTGGATTGCATAAAGAGGGAGATTTGTGAGGCTTGCTTGCTGGTCGTAACCAGCAAGAGAAAATCGAATGCCATCTCTAAGATTATTTTTCTCTTGGAAAAATC
>CAVHFE010000122.1:0-4373 GCA_963635145.1 Oscillospiraceae bacterium | reverse complement strand
GGGCGGCGTTATCCGCTTGGACACCGAGCTGGGGGAGGGCTCTACGTTCACGGTGGTTCTTCCGCTCGAGTGCGCAACCGAGTCGCAGATCCGGGCAATCGAATCAGCTTGCCAACAGAGGCAGGTCACCGCCGCGAGCCAGGATGATTCGGGCGCTGCGGCCGCACTGGCGGGCTCGGCTATGGCGGCATTTCCCCAGGTGGCGGACATTGCTAGCATGCGCATCCTGTTGGTGGAAGACAATTCGCTGAACGCGGAAATCGCGCAGTACGTGCTGGGGGAGGCCGGCGCTGCCGTCACGCTTGCCGTCGATGGGGTGGAAGCGGTGGAAACGTTTGATGGCAGCCCCGTTGGGTCGTTCGACGTGGTGCTGATGGACGTGATGATGCCCCGCATGGATGGCCTGGAAGCCACGCGCCGCATTCGCTCGCTTGCCCGTGCCGACGCCACGGAGGTTCCCATCATCGGTATGTCGGCCAACGCCTTTTCCGACGACGTGGCCGCTGCCAAGGAAGCCGGGATGGACGACTACGTGGTGAAGCCCATCAACCGCGATCGCTTGCTGTCGGCTCTGAAGGGCAAGGCACGCGCGTAACGTTATGGTGCGGCAACGTTACGCGCGCGTATGCGTGGTGAGCCGAATTTGAGTGCCGCCGAGTGCCGGAATCCCACGACCTGGGCTTTTGGACAATCTTGGGGGATCGTTAATCCAGTTCGACGTAAAGCCCGCGATAGCCCTTTAGGACTATCGGGGTTGGCTAGTTTTACCGGTCGGTAGCATCGCCCCCACCTCAGCAGAACGCCAGCAGCTCTTCCTCACCGGCCATGAAGTCAATCATGTTCAGGTGACGCACACCCTCCCGCTCCTGGAGCAGCGGGTCGAGGGTAAAGAGAAAGCGCGGGTAACCGTCCTTGATGTGGCCGAACGGCCTGTACTCCCGATCCTCCACATTCCTGTCGGCGATCGTCATCGCGACCTGGATGTAGGCGTAAGCATTGTGCCTACGGGCGATGAAGTCGCACTCCAGCTTGCCGATCCGCCCGACGGAAAGGCTGTATCCCCGAGACGATAGGTACAGGTAGAGCACGTTCTCCAATGCCGGCCCATAGTTGATCCTCGCGTCCGTATTGGTCGCAAAGTAGAAGCCCGGATCTGCCAGGTAGTACTTCTCTTCACGGGAAAGCGAGCGCCCTGACTTGAGGTCGAACCTTGAGCAACGGTAGAGGATCTTCGCATCTACGAGGATCTGGATGTAGCGGTTGAGCGTCTCCCGCTTGATGGGTATCTTCTCAACGTCGTTGAAGTAGGCGAGAAGGTTCTTCAGACTTGTCGGCGCACCGAAATTATTGATGAGATATGCCTGAACAGCATTGAAGGCCGAGACGTTCTTGATCTTGTTCGAGCGCTTGATGTCCTTCTCGAATATCTCTTGGATAACGCTCTTGATGTAGGCGCGCTTCTCGTCCTCGCCCTCGTATTCCAGCGCCTTGGGAAAACCGCCAAGGGTCAGGTATTCGGTGAATTCCCTCGCCGGAACGTCGTTGACGGACTTATCGAGGAAGCGCTTCATGCTGAGGTATTCCGCGAAGTCGAGCGGGAAGATGTCGAACTCGATGTAGCGGCCAGTCAGCTTCGTCGCGAGTTGCCCGGAAAGAAGGTACGAATTCGATCCGGTTATGAAGATGGACCATCCGCCATCTGTTTGATAGCCGTTGATAAGCAGCTCGAATTCGTCGACGTTCTGGATCTCATCGATAAAGAGATACCTCGTCGACTCGCCGCATTCGGGTGCCATCGCATCGATCAGCTTCTCGAGCTCGTCGGTCGTTTCGATCTTCCTGTTCGGCCGCGAGTCGAGGTCGATGAATATGACGTTGTCGCTCGGGACGCCGGATTCTATGAGCTCGTCTGCGATTGCGCGCATGAGACAGGACTTGCCGCATCTGCGCACCCCGGTGATCACCTTGATCATTCCCTCGTCATGGTAAAAGCCACGGATGTGCTTCAGATACTTCTCACGCCGATATATTCGCAAAATGAGCCCCTTTCCTAGAGGCTCATTTTAGCAGTTATGGGTGTGCTTTTTTGCAAATGAGCAGAAACTACCCCGATAAGTATCCTATTTCTACTCTATAAATAGAAAGTATGAGGCTCGTGCCTGCGTATGCGGCGTGAGCCGAATTTCGAGTGCCGCCAGGTGTCGGAATCCCGCGACCTGGGCTTTTAGGGAATCTCGGGGACAATCTCGGGACAAAAACGCAAACTCACGGATAAACTCAGCCCCTTTGAGTTTGTATTTTTGTCCCCGAGGGTTTCAGGCAAACTCGAAAACGCATTTCCGCAGGTCATCTCCTTGTCGAAGCTTGTCCGACAAATCCAACTCATGAGCTACCAGGGGCTTTGCTCTGCTGGCTGTTCGCCGGATCGGTGCTAAAGAACTCGCTGCGAATATGGTATAAACCAATTGGTTTTCCGTTAGGAAGGCTTCCAAGCGCCGGGGACGTTTTCCCCGGCTTTTCTTATTCAGGAGCGCCATGAGGGAACCGATCATCTTCGTCGTCGAGACGGGAGCCGACGGTTCATCTCAGCGGCCTCTGCCTCATCGGAGGCCTTGCCGGCGCTTTCGGCGGCCGTCCTTCACCGTGAATCTTCCATGCTATAATGTGGCGTAATTTGTAGCATAGAAAATCAGGAGGGTAAGACGGAATCGATCGAGGAGATGGCGGCGGCGAACGGCGGCTTCGTGACTGCGTCGATGGCCAGGGAAAACGGCGTCCGTAGCCGCGATCTTGCGGACGCGGTGAAGCGCAGCGAGCTCGTCAGGGTCGAGCGGGGCCTGTATTGCACGCCGGGCACCTGGGAGGACGAGTACGTGGTGGCGCAGCACCGCTTCGCCCGCGGCGTCTTCTCCCACGACACCGCGCTCTACCTGCTCGGGTTTAGCGACTCCGCGCCCGAATCGCTCACGATGAGCTTCCCGAGGGGCTACAACCCGTCCTCCGCGAGAAGGGAGGGCATCGTGGCGAAGTCGTCGCCCGAAGGGCTGCACGACCTCGGGCTCGTCCGTCTCGCGACGCCGTACGGCAACCCGGTGCGCGCCTACGACGCCGAACGGACCCTCTGCGATGCGCTGCGCGGCACGTCGTCGCCCGACCTGCAGCTGGTCTCGCCGGCGTTCCGGTCGTACCTCTCGTCGGGGGAGCGCAACCTGCCGAAGCTGCAGTTGTTCGCCGGCAAGCTCGGCGTGGCCGCGAAGGTGAGAAGGTACATGGAGGTGCTGCTGTGAAGACCGGGAACGCCATGCAGCTCAAGGCGCTGATAAACAACAGGGCGAAGGCGGCCGGCGTGTCGCCCCAGCTGATGCTGCAGAACTACATGCTCGAACGGCTGATCGACCGGATCTCCAGGTCGCCCTGGCGCGATTGCGTCGTCGTGAAGGGCGGCATGCTCATCGGGTCGCTCATCGGCGTGGACAGGCGCACCACGAAAGACCTCGACACCACGGTGCGGGGCTTCACCCTGACCCACTCGAAGGCCGCCGAGGTCTTCGGGGAGATCTGCGCGATAGACGCAGAGGACGACCTTTCCTTCGAGCTGCTGCGCACGGACGACATCCGCGAGGCGGACTAGTACCCCGGCATCCGGGTGTTCCTGCGCGCCTGCTACGACCCGCTGGCCGTCCCGCTCGCGGTCGACGTGACGACCGGGGACAAGATCACGCCCAGTGCCATCGCGTACGAGTACCCGTTCGTGTTCGACGAGGGCTCTGCGCTGGTCATGGCCTATCCGCTGGAGACCGTGCTGGCCGAGAAGATCGAGACCGTCCTGGCGAGGAACGTCGCGACCACGCGCATCCGCGACTTCTACGACATCTACGAGCTCTGGCGCGTTCGGGGTTGCTCTGTTTGCAGCCGAACTCTCGCCCAGGCCCTTATGGCGACATGCGGGAAGCGCAACAGCTGGGAGGCGGTCGAGCGCCGCGAGGAGGCCATCGACGCCATGGCGGAGGATGGCGGCCTTCGCCGGCAATGGTGGGCCTACGCGTCGAAGCACTCCTATGCCGCAGGCTTGTCCTTCGCGGAAACCCTTGACGCCGTTCGCGAGGTCATGGAATCCATTGCGCCTTTCCTGTGATCGTCAGAGGCTGCCTTTCCACCCAGGCATCGATCGGCGACCAAGTACGATCGCGCCCTTCGCTGCCTGGTAGGCGCAGACGAGGCAGGGCAGGCAGGCGCCCATAAAGAGCCCCGCCGCTCCCGCGAGCGCCCTAGCCCCTCGCGCGCGTGCCGGGCAGGCACTCGCCCTGGGCGATGTCTGTGTCGAGCTTGGCGGCATGGTAGCGCTCGACGCACCAGTCCTTCTCGCCGCAGCA
>CAVHFE010000121.1:0-4426 GCA_963635145.1 Oscillospiraceae bacterium | reverse complement strand
CCATCCAGGTGAGCGACTCCGCTTCCGTCGTGTACAACGGCCAGGAGCAGGTGCTCGACATCGACGCCTCCAAGGTATCCAACCTGGTAGACGGCGACAGGCTGTACCTGTTCGGCGCACAGGTCAAGGGCACCGAGCCCGGCACCTACACCGACGTCACCGTGGACAGGTGGGAAGTTATCAACGACGAGCTCAACGTCACCGACAACTACGACCTGACCCTGACCGGCGAGCTGACCATCACCAAGGCCGACGACTCCGCCACCAACAACGGCGGCAGCTCCGCTGACAACGGCACCAAGGCCTCCGGCTCCAACAACGGCAGCACCACCACGAAGACGGCCGACACCGCTCTTCCGTTCGGCGTTGCGTTCGCCGCAGCAGCCGCAGCGCTCGCAGCCCTCGTGGCTACCCGCAAGCTCCGCAGCATGCGCTAGCCTCTTTGTTGCGCTGTTCTGACGAACAGCGCACGTCATATGAGACGCGATGACGCTGCGCGCCCTTCTGGCGGCACAGGGAAACCTCAAGGCCCATGGGGCGGCACGAAGGCCAGCCCCATGGGCCTTTCGCTTCCCCTGCACTCGCCAGTAGGGCGCTCGCTGTTTTGACCAACAACGGGAGTTATTGAGCCAAAGGCCCAGCCAACAATGGCTGGGCCTTTGTGTTTCCGCGGTGTGCGTTGATTCGCTTTACTGTGCTAAAGGGGTCTGTCCCTACTGACACGGCGAGTAGCGACGTGGGTGTGACCATCAGATGAAGACTTCTTTAATTCGACTTCTTGATTTGTGCATTCCGTAAATGCCGATAGTATAAACAGGCTTATAGGTAGTCGAATTGGGGTAGGGGAACACGAATGAATGGGTCTGAGGCACAGCTTCCGCTGCCGAAGCGGTTGCTCGCAGCTATCTTCTCGCTTGTGCTTGTAGTGGGTCTGGTGCCCGTAAGCGCATGGGCGGAAGGCGAAGATGCGCAGCCGAGCAACGATGCAGCCTTTGAGCAGACGGACGAACAGGACACTGACGGTTCCGGCGATCCCGACGATGTGGCTTCCGACCAAGGCGAAGCTGTTGAAGACAATGGCTCTGCCGAAAACAACGATTCTTCCATCCAGAGCAACGTTGAAGAAGAGCCCGCTACCGTTTCCGACGAAGACGGCATAGCGGTTGCTAGCCTGGGGGACAACATCGAAGCGGTTGACCGCGGCACCGTTGAGCTTTGGTACAGCGAATTGCCTGATAAAAGCGAGATTTACAGCAAGCTCTACAATACTTACAAGCCATTTTTCAAGGTGACATTTAGCCTAAAAAATGTTGAAGGTAAAACTACCGAAATTCTGAGTACCGCTGAGGGGCCTTTCACTCCCCATAACTTTGGTAAAGCTGCCTACACGGTTACTTGGCCTATCTTCGGCAAAGGTAGCTTGGACTTGTACGAGAACTATTCCGTCAGCAGCCCCCAAGACCCTGATTCTTATGCAACCTATGATGGCAGCGAGCACAGGTGGGAACCCGTTGTTGAGGCAGCAAAAAATCCGAATTTCTCTTCTAGCGACTACACCGTCACCTATTATCGCAACGGCATCGAGACTGCTGACTGCAAGAGCGCCGGCACCATCACGGTGAAGATCCGGGGCAATGGTGACTACTCCTACATCGACGAGGAGAGGTCCTACACCATCCGCCAGGCAACCGATCTGCGCTTTGTTAAGTGCGAGAACTACAACGGCGTGTACGATGGGAAGCCCCACGGCGGCACTGTCGAGGTTAGCGACGCCGACGGCACCAAGGTCGAGTATTCCCTGGACAACGAAACCTGGACCGAACAGGCTCCCACGCGAACCGATGCGGGTTACACTCCCGTTTATGTGAGGGCAACCAACCCCAACTACACCAGGCCCGCAACGGCCAAGTACTATATCAACGTGACCAAGGCCGACGGCCTTGAGCTCACCTGCAACGACCAGACCTACACCTACAACGGCCAGCCTCAGGGCGTGGGTGCCGAGGCCAACAAAGGCGGCAGCACCATCGAGTACTCCACCGATGGCGGCGGGAATTGGTCGACCACCGTGCCCACGGTCACTAATGCTTCCGACAGCACCGTGAACGTGAGCGTGAGGGCCAGCAACCCCAACTACAAAAACGTAACTGGCGGGCATTATACGATCACGATGAACAAGGCCAAGGCTGACGTCGCCGTCACGGGAAACTCCGAAACGGTCACCTACGACGGCAAGCCGCACACCGTTTCCGGCTTCAAGGCGAGCTGCGAAAATCCGCTCTACGACGGCGACAAAGATGTGGAGCTTGCCCAGGCCGCCAAGGGCAAGGACACAGTCTCGGGCACCAACGTGGACGAGTACTACATGGGCTTGACCAGGGATTCCTTCGTCAACAAGAACAGCAACTTCGACGTTAACTTCATCGTCATCGACGGTTGGCTGAACATCACCAAAGCCGATACCCTGAAGCTTAGCGCCGATAGCCAGGAGTACACCTACGACGGCGAGTCTCATAGCGAAGCCGCCGTGCCCAACGACTCTAACGGCACCACGGTGGAGTACTCAACCGACGGCGAGAAAACCTGGAGCACGACTGCGCCCACGGTCAAGGACGTTCTCGATGGCGTCGTCCATGTGAAGGCGCGCGCCACCAACAGCAACTATTCCAACACCCCTACTGCGGAGTACACGATCAAGGTGAAGCCGGCCGCCATCACCGTCAACGTGGAGGGCGACTACCAGGAGTTCACCTACGACGGCAAGGAGCACAAGGCCTCCGGCTTCAAGCCCACCACCGAGTCCAAGCTGTACGACACGAATAGCGTGGTGCTCGCCGAAGGCGCGAAGGCAGAGGTTTCGGGCATCGATTCCGACCTGTACGATATGGGCCTGACCGACAAGTCCTTCGACAACAAGGATCCCAACTTCGACGTTGACTTCGATGTGGATGATGGTTGCCTGGTCATCAACCAGGCCAGCGACCTGTCCCTCGATGTGAGCAAGGCCGGCTACGAGGGCGCCTACGACGGTCAGGAGCACGGCGGCGCGGCCGTCCCCAGCGATACCAGGGGCGTTACGGTGGAGTACTGTACCGACGGCAAGACCTGGTCCACCGACGTTCCCACGGTGAAGGACGCCTCCGAAGCCATCGTGCAGGTTCGCGCCCGCAGCGATAACTACACCAAGCCTGCCTTTGCGCGATACGTGCTCAAAGTGACCCCGGCCGAGATCGCCGTGAGCGTCAAGGGCAACACCGGCAACGTGACCTACAACGGCAAGGAGCAGCAGGTCACCGGCTTCACGGCGACTGCCAGCTCCGAGCTTTACGACACCAGCAATGTTGTGCTTAAGGAAGGTTGCTCCGATATCGCCGAGGGCACCGACGCGGGCACCTACACGATGGGCCTTACCGCGGACTCCTTCACCAACGCCGACGGCAACTTCAGCGTCGTCGAGTGGAACATCGAGAGCGATGGCGGCATCACCATCCAGAAGCGCGCCATCCAGGTGAGCGATTCCGCGTCCGTTGAGTACAACGGCCAGGAGCAGGTGCTCGACATCGACGCCTCCAAGGTCACCAACCTGGTGGACGGCGACAGGCTGTACCTGTTCGGCGCACAGGTCAAGGGCACCGAGCCCGGCACCTACACCGACGTCACCGACTACACCTGGGACGTGGTGAACGACCAGCTCAACGTCACCAAGAACTACGACCTGGCAGTTGCCGGCGAGCTGACCATCACCAAGGCCGACGACCCCGCCAGCAGCAACGGCAGCTCCGCCGACAACGGCACTAACGCTTCCAGCAATGCCTCCGGCGACGGCAGCTCCACCACGAAGACAGCCGACACCGCCCTCCCGTTCGGCGTTGCGGCCGTAGCCGCCGCAGCAGCGCTGACAGCCCTAGTGGCCACCCGCAAGCTCCGCAGCAAATAGTTCAGCTAGAACATAGCCGCACCCATCAAAGGCCCAGCCAAAACGGCTGGGCCTTTGTGCTTTCACGATGCGCAATGATTCGCTTTAGCGTGCTAAAGGGGTCTGTCCCTACTGACCCAGTTGCGCTGTTCTGCCGAACAGCGCACACCATATGAGACGCGATGACGCTGCGCGAGCCCCTGACGGCACAGCTGAGGTTCCGAGCGAGCTGGACGTACAGAGTACGCCTGGCGCTCGCTCTCACCTCATCTGCACTCGTCAGGGGCTCGCTCGCTGTTTTGGCCAATTGCAGGGCTCCATTAAACGCCCTCTGGGCGTATTTTGTCGGGGCCGTATTCTTATAGCAGCTGATCGTGGCCTTGGAAGCTGAAACGAGCGCAGGGGGCGCCGAGGTGCGCAGGCGCCGACCGCCGCGGACGAGCCGAGTAGCGCTTCAGCTCGCAGCGCGGAGAATGGAGGGTGTGGCCATCAGATGAAGACTTCTATATT
>CAVHFE010000120.1:0-4442 GCA_963635145.1 Oscillospiraceae bacterium | reverse complement strand
GGCTGATATTCATCGTGACGTATGGCGTCTAGATCTGCGAAATACACAGGTTCTTTAAGATATTTTTTGCCATTCCACCAAAGCCTAAGTTCCATTATTTTAGCGGGCAAAACAACCGACCCGTCTTTTCTAACAATGTAATTCCCTGAAGGTTTTTTCCTTCCTTTGAGCACTGCTTTTGTGCCTTTTTCGTTCATACCGCAAAAGAGATATACGGTCTCCTCGAATAGCTGCCCCGACCTTCCATGCTCCGAACGACGCGTTGGGGTAATTTGAGCGCAAAGCCGTTCGGCCTCGTCAGAAAAACCAGGCCAAGGCTCTGTACCCCTTAGCAATTTTTCTCGCTCTTCCTTTTTAACTCTATGCTTTTGCTCGGAAGCCTTGGCGATTTCAATAACAGTCGACTGATCGCAAGCGGCTATAATCACCGCATCAATAGCATGATGGCAATCATCTTCCTCGCGGTCTTTTTTCATGAAACCCCAAGCCCTACGTAGAGCGCTCGTTCCACCACCGGCCAAGGCATACACATGTCTTTTATCTCCGTTATCCGGAAAAGCGAGATTATCCGCAATGTAATTCATTGCAGCGCGAGTAGCATAACGTGTGTCGTTAAGGTTTCGCTTAATAAATTTGTCCTGCTTTTCAGAAAGCGCCTTTTCAAGGAAATTATCTTCCTTTGCCCGAGGAAGTTTCATTGCACGGATGCGAGTCTCGAAGCTATCCCATAGACCCATTGGTTCAAGCCACTCGTAAGGGCTCTTGTCCCCTTTTTCCTGATTGCTCCTAGCCAAAACCAAGACTTTATTTGTTGAGCGATTATCGCAGGTTCGAGACTCCGGAAGAATATGATCGATCTGGCAATAATTTTCTTCCCTCATAAGACGATCGATATCTATCTTTTCATCAAGATACAAATCCCGATTTCCTTGCTCATCCCAGAGAATCTTCTTCCTAATCAATTTTCCAGGCACTTGTTCTTCCTGGATGTTCAGATACTCTGCGATAAAAGTTCTTGCAGCGTCACGTTTATCTTTGTTGGCTTTATTATTTTTGTTGATGCCAATTTTTTCCTTTTTCGAGTGCTTCAAGTCACGGGCAAGCTCGATATTAATGCGATCCATTGGCCCGTACTCGCGGAGAATCGCATTAACAATTTTTCTAACGCGCGACATCGCACGCAACACTACCGGATTCTTATTGGTTGGATCATAGAACGAATACCAAGGTAGGTACTGGCCCTTCTCCTTTTCTTCAAACCTCTTCTTCTTCAAACCACACGCTTGCTCCGCCTCAGAAAGAGAATTGATACTCTCGTAGTCTTCAAAAGAATCAATCAGCAAGCGCAGTGCTTTTGAACTACGTGGACCATAGCCGCTAAACAATTTCGATGAGTAGGGCAGATTGCAAATTTCATCAATCTCGACATCCGTCAGCCCAGAGCTATCAAGCTGTTTACGTAATGAATTTTCACTGCTCGAGTAAGCCAACGCGCTACCCACCGAATCAGCCAAATCCAAATCATTATGCAATTTAGCAACAAGCTCAGTCGACAGGCTCTCCCTCATCAAGCGCCAAACCTTAGGCGCCGAAACCTCTGCTGTCTTTTCGTCGGATTCGTCTACGCCCTTAAAAGCAACCGTGGAATCTATGTCTAACTCTCTGCGTAGCTTTTTATAGGTAATTTTGCAGGCCTTGTTTCCTTTCAAAGGAACGGGCGAAAACAAAGTCTCAAAACACTGCTTTTTAACATCCGCAGGCAGGGCTTTCTCGCTTCCGTTGCGGTCAACCAATCGAATATGATTAATCCGCTCATGGGCGCTACACATCTCAAAAGATAAGCAAGCTTTAGCAGCCGCTTTTAAGCCTTCGTCCCCAAAATACGTGCACAAGCCGACAGTGCGATATATTCGTGCATCATGATCCTTAGTGTCTTTTTCCCAGGTCATACACTTAATAAAATCGTTTTTGAAGTCTTCCGACAATGCCGCGTTGCCAAAGCTCACCTGAGCATCGATAATCGCAGCGACTTCAGTCTCAAGCTGTGCCATGGTGACACAGTGATCGTATGCACCTGCTTTATTTCGGGAATGACCGTGTAATTTACCTTTAGCCCGACCATCCTTAAGCATCATTTCACCAACAGTGCGCCATCCACCTGCAATCATCAATGATTCATTTTCCTTGATTGCAGAAAGAACCTTCCTGCCCTCGGTATCCTGCCCATCTCTTCCCTCGCCGTGAGGAATATATCCCCTGCGAGCACAAATATTGTAGAGAGCTTGCGCCAAATGCTTATTTTCAATCAGGCCATCAAGGGCATTCACCCGAGACTCAAGCGGCTGAGGATCGCCTTTTACCGTTTGCAACCAAGAAGTATCGGCATCCTCAGGCATTAGACCATAGGCTTTGAACAGGGCGATACAGTGCTTCTTTCTGTCGGCCGTACGTTTATGATTACGCCGCGCCGAACGAGCATTCCTACGGGCAACGGCCTTGCTCACCTTGGTTTTGTCTTCTTGGGGAGCTTTCCATAGGTGAACGCCCATATCCACAATTTCACGATTGGCAGTATCGATGATTGCCCATCCACAACTTCCAATTCCGATATCCAAACCTAAAACACGATATGGTTTTTCCATTGCAAACCCCTTAAGTTATTGGCTTGAAGGCTATATAAAACAATCGTAGCAGTTCAGCATTCGTTTCTAAGTATCGCTTGTTTAGCGACTTCTCTTTGTACACTGCAATACCCACAAGCCTTGAACCCTACTTATACATATCCTCAATTGTCACTAGGTTCAGGCGGGGGTCTTCTTTTTCTTTTGCCTGCATCGAGGGAGATAGCGGCAGCTTAGTAAACAGGTAGAGGGCGCTCACCTCATAGCCGCGCAAAAGCCGGCTTCGGTCGATGAGTTTTTGGAGCGCTTCGGTTTCGTTGAAATCGTTGCGCCATTTGCACTCGCCCACCAAGGCCTTTTTATCGATGTCGTCAAAAGCAACAACATCTATATCAACTGACTCACGAGCCACTGGGTCGGTACCCCACCACGAGCCTGCCGAGGTGGGTTGAATGGGCAGCTCCTTGGCGCGCGCCTTCCTAAGAAGCCACTCCAGGCTTACCTGCTCAAAGATGCGCCCCTCGTATTCCAAGCGCCTCTCTCCTGCAAGCAGGCGTTCCGCAATATCTGCGCCCAGGCCCTTTTCAACGAAGCTCACGTAAGGCGCAACGAAGCGGTACCAGAACAAGAAGGCCGGATCACCGATAACGTAGCGCCCCTTTTTGCTGCGCTCGGGCTCGCCCAAAGGAACCCGCTTCTCAATCAAGCCCAAGGAAATCAAGGTCTTGAGGTAAAAGGAAACGCTGCTTTGCGATAGCCCCACCGCATCGGCAATCTCGTTCTGCCTATTAGCGCCACGAGCAATGGCGCGCATGACCGAATTGAACACAGCTGGTTCACGCAGCTCCTGCCTTATGAGCATCATGGGCTCGTCGAACATGCGGCCCGTCGGCGAGAAGAACAGCTCCGCAATATTTTCCTCGTAGCTTTTAGCTGGATCGATGCCTTCCAGGTAATAAGGCGTTCCGCCTAGGCTCGCATAGTAAGCAAAACGCTCCTGCTCCGAACAATCGGGCATCATGAGCGAGGCATCCAGGAAATCAAAGGGCTTGAGCTTAAGCTGAGCCGTGCGCCTGCCGTACAATGGGCTTTTCTCGCCTAGCACCTCGCCCTCCATGAAGCCCTGATTGCTGCCGCAAAGCACCAAAAGCATGCTCGTCTTCTTGAACAACTTATCGATCGCCACTTGAAGCGTCGAAGGCAGCGCGCTGTTCGCCTTGCATGCGTAAGGGAACTCATCGATAACCAAAGCAAAGGCTTCTTTTTCGGCGTACTGAGCTAAAAAGGTGAAGGCATCGAGCCAGGAAGCGAAGGCCGGTGTAGCCTCGGGCAAGTCGCAAAACCCAGCCGCCATGCGCGAAAAGTCCGCTAGGTTATCTTTGTCCGACTGCATTTGCGCCGTGAACGAAAGAACTTTCTTGTCTTTTGAAAACTGCTCAAGGAGCGCGGTTTTGCCTACGCGACGGCGACCATAGACAACCACCATTTCAAATGAATCGCTTGCATACAGGCCATCAAGAACCGCGAGCTCTTCTTTGCGTCCCACGAACATCGTCATGCGCCTCCTTAGAATACTAGTCGTAACTATTATAGTCGTAACTATTATAGTTACGACTAGTATTCTTGCGGCAAAGCATACAGCCACGCATCGATAGGCAAGAATGAAGCAGCGTTAGAGCTTCGCTTCCTTGTGAAAGAGCGAAAAGGCTTCGCCGCCAAAACAGCGCAACCGAGCAATGTAACCGCTGCTCCATCCCCTTCCAACACAAAACGGGCGAAGCCGATGAAGGCCTCGCCCGTTTCTTTGCCTATGGGGTCTTG
>CAVHFE010000119.1:0-4729 GCA_963635145.1 Oscillospiraceae bacterium | reverse complement strand
CGGTAGCTCAACGGCAGAGCATCCGGCTGTTAACCGGAGGGTTGTAGGTTCGAAACCTACCCGGGGAGCCAGAACTTTTAAGACCACCAAGTTCAGCTTGGTGGTCTTTTTTTCATTAAAGGCAAGTTCTGTTTTCGCTTGACGTTCGTACTTTGAGTGACGATAATACTAATTTCGTATGGCAACTAACATTTAGAAAGAGTTCGAAGTGTCGATCCCCGCAATTATTTTCACTGCATTGCTCATCATCTCGGGCATTGGCTTGATCATTTTCATTCTTCTGCATTCCGGCAAGGGCACGGGTATCTCCGATGCCATCGCTGCGAATATCTACAACAACCAGCAGGGATCCAACATCGTCGAGAAGAACCTGGACCGCATCACCATTATCCTTGCGGTTATCTTCTTCGTGTCCCTGATCGTTTTGATGGTTGTGTTCCCTCAGGGAACCATCAATGGTGGCAATTAATTTAAAAAAGTACTTGCCATCGCTTGCAGTTTTGGTATTATCTATCTCGCTGCAACGCACACGTCGGAGTGGTGGAACGGCAGACACGCTAGCTTGAGGTGCTAGTGCCCAATTACCGGGCGTGCGGGTTCAAATCCCGCCTCCGACACCAGTAAAAACAAAGCCTGAGCAAAACCGCTCAGGCTTTTTTTATTGGGGGCACCGCAATATTGATTTCCGGAAGGTGGTTAGGCGACGTCGTCGCTGACGACCCACCTCCCCTGCTTTCGGCCCCCACACCGGGTCACGAGCCCTCGCTTCCTTAGGTTGGCAATCATCAACTTGACGAAATCGGGGCTCACGCCGACGCGCTCGGCAAGCTCCTTCTGAGTGGCCTCCGGGTCACGGCGGATCTCGCCGAGCAAGACGTCCTCGTAGCGCGTTTGGCCGCCCACGGCGCAAGCGGATGCGGCATCGTCCGTCAACTCCGCCCCGAGAACATCTCTAAGAGAGTTCGCAAGGTTGGCATCCAGCTCCGGGTACTCGGCCTCCCCTCTCCCAAGGTTCCGCACGAGCTCATCGTTCAAGAACTCCACGTCGGCCATAGGGGTCGCCAAATCGGGCCGGGCGTAGCGCATGGTCGTGACCGGGCTCGTATGACCGAGCCACATCTGAACGTCTCGCACCTGAAGCCCCGTCTTCAGGGCGCAGGTCGCGAAAGTGTGGCGCATCGTGAACAGCGTCACGTGAGGCAGCCCCATCTGCCTTGTGAAGGCTGCGAACCTTTTGGCGATGCTCGACGGGTTGGACCTCTTCCCACCGCACGTGACGAAGGCGCCCGTTCCGGGACTCAGGGCACGAACCCGGTCCAAGACGTATCCCATGAAGGGCACGTCCCGGTTCGACTCGTCGGTCTTGAGCGCATGGAGCCCTGCCTGACCTTCCCAGCGCGTGAACGACCGGCGGACATGCAGGACGCCTTTTTCCAGGTCCATGTCCTCCCAGTCAACGCCTAAGATCTCGCCCTTGCGAAGCCCGAAGCCGTAGCCGAGCAGGCACGCTCGCTCGATCTCGCCTCCGGGGTCGTAGGCCCTCGCAGCGTCGAGCACGAGCGCCACCTGCGACCAGTCGGTGAGCCAAACGCCCAACGGCGGCTCCTGAGGCTTCACCGAACGCGGCAGGTGATACCTGCCTATCGCATGGTTGACCTCGAGCTCATCCATCATCACGGCGGTGCCGAGCACGCTCGACAAGGTGCACTTGGCGGTCTGCGCGGCCTTTCTCGTAGGGCACGAGTCGATCATGCGCTGGATGTCCTTGTGACGGATCTCGTCTATGGGCATGTCGCCCAAGACCGGCAGGATGCATCGCTTGAGGTCCCCGAGGTAGCCTCGGAGCGTCAGGAACGACAAGCCCTCCTTCGCCGGGAGAAACCGCTCCGAGACGAACTCCGACAAAGTCATCTTCGGTTCGACGGATGCGGCTTTTCCGAGCGCTTCGATCGGGACCAACGCAAAACCTGGTGGTATGCTGGTGCTTGTCAAGGGGATAGAGGCGCAACTTGCTGAAGGCGCCATTTCGATCACCTGCTCTCTGCTCTCTTCCTAGGGGGCGTATGTTGCAGGAGCCGCATATATGACGGCGGTGGGGCTGCATCCCCGCTGCCGTCAGGCTCCCTGGCAAGGCTTAAATGCTCGAGAGCATCTTCGCCACTTGCAGGACTATCCGACGGTCCCTTTCCTCCAATCCTTCGAAGGTCTTCGTCAACTGTTCGGTCTCCCTCAGGTCGGTCAAACCGAGGAGCCAATCGGTGCTCACGTCGAGCGCGACCGCGATGGCGGCAAGGTTGTCGACGCTCGGCTTCCTCGCCCCGGTCGTCCACTGGGTGATCTGAGACCGATGGCAGCCGAGGCACCTGGCAAGCTCCGCCTGGCACTCGCCTTTCGAGCGCATTGCCAAAAGAAGCCTTTTCTGAAGATCCATCTTCCCTCCTTCCGGAAATCAATACTGTTAACGCATCCATAAACATTGGATACGTTATGCCTGTACGCATCCGATTCTAACACTTGTAAAGCGTTTACGTATTGCTAACACAAGGTTAGGAGAAGGAAATGAACAGGAACGAAATCGAGAGCTGGCTTGAGCGCCCGTCCGAACTTTCCGAGAGGGAGCGCCTCATCTGCGCCCTCGAGCGCTATTCCCAGGAGTGCGAGCGCTTGGAGATCGAGCTTTGCGCAAGCGACATTGAATCCTCCGCCCCTGAGGCCGTCCAGGCGTAAAGGGCGGATGATCCCTCAACCGACATACGAAACGCTTTCCAACTCCGACCAGGCAGTCGTGGACGCACGTCTCTTCCTGGGACGGCTCCACTCCAACGACGCGGCGTACCGCTTCGCGGGCCGTGGCGCCCATTACGGCATCCACCTCGCCCTGCCCGTCTTCGACGAGCACGGAGCGACCGGGCGGCGCGAGTGGCGCTCGAACCACGCCTTCGTGCTGCCTGGGCAGGAGAAGAGCTTCGACCCGCACGATTACGACGGCGCGGACGTTTACGTCTCGCTCAACGGCTTCAAGTCGAAGCGCTCGCGCGCCATCGACAACCTCTTCTGCGTGAACGCATTGGCGTTCGACCTCGACCATGAGGGCGCGCACAAGGGGCGCGTCGAGCAGTCCGAGGTCGAGACGGCCAAGCAGGAGGTCCAGGACGCGATCTTCAACGCGGTCCTTGAGAGCAAGCTTCCCAACCCGACCCTGCTCACCGACACGGGGCGCGGCCTTCAGCTCATCTACGTCCTCGACACGCCTATGGCTGCGAGGAAATCCGACGGCTCCGCCAACAAGATGGGCCTTTGGGTCGTCTCGAACGCGCGTGAGCGCATCTGCGAGGCGATCGACGCGATTCTGGCCGAGCACCCGGGGACTTTGACCAACGATCCTGCCGTCAAGGACTTCGCGCGCGTGGTGCGCGTCCCCGGCACGAAGAACAGCAAGACCGGCGAGCGCGCCAAGCTCGTGCATTACGCCGGCCCCCTGCATTCGATCGCGTCCATCCGCGAGTTCTTCCCCCGCGAATTCGACGGTAAGCACTATGAGAGGGCACCTAAGCCCGTGACCAACCAAGACAAGAGCAAAAAGGCTCCCGGTAAGGCCGTCGCCGACGGGCGCGGGCTCGAGGGCGCCCGTCTGGTCAAGCTGCGCGAGCTCCAGAAGCTCCGCGAGTCCGCCGCAGGCGCCGTAGGGCATAGAAACGAAATGGCCTTCGTGTTCATGAACTCCATGTTCGCCATCACGAAAGACCCGCAAAAGGCGCTGAACGAAACCGTCAAGTTCAACCACGGCTTCAGCAAGCCTCTGCGCATGTCCGAGCTCATGACGACCTGTAACGGCCTTGCAAAGCGTCAGGCGCCCTACCGCTTCTCCAGGCAAGGGATAATCGATCATCTGGGCCTGACAACGGCCGAGATCGCCGCCATAGGCTTCTTCCAAGGAGCGTATGCGAAGGACGAGGCACGAGAGGAAAAGAAGGCCGAGACGAGAAGGAAAAGGCAGGAGCTCGCCGTCAAGATCCTCACCCTGGCGGAAGGCGGCCTCACCTACGATCAGATCGCTTCTAGGGTTGGAGTGTCCCGCAGGACCGTTTGCAACTATCTGAAGGCAAACGGGTACTCCAGGCGCATCGTCGAGGCTTCAGAGCCCGTCACAGCCGCACTTCCGGAACCGGTCAGGATATGCTTCAACAAGGGTTACTCGATTACCGTCTTCCCGTTGCCCAAAACCACTGCCAAACAGGGGGTTTCCAAGAAAATCAGGCTTAGTGCAAAAAAGTGCCCCCATACATATTATGGGTGTGTAGACCTTAGGTTATGGGGATGCGAGCGTATTGCCCTTTGCCCCAAGCCTAAGGGTTCTTTAGGTGTTCTCCTTGTTCCTTTAATCGAAACCGAATACAGGCCTCCAGGGCGCAATGGGCCGTGTGCCAACTTGGCAGCAAGCTGTGACCTGCGGTTTTACGTTGAAAACCGATGTTGACGCTTTACCAGGTTACAAAGTGGCCCCGGGCAAGCCTGCGGTATAATCTGGGTTGACCGATCTTGCGGCGCCCCATGCGGGCGAAGCGGACAAGACTGAAAAGCACATTGACAACTTCAGACGCTTAAAACGGTCAGCCATCCCGGAACCTCGAAGGGTCCCGCGCATGGAAGGGCGACGGCCCGGCAACGAAAGAATTGCCGGGTGACGACCCGGCGCGAACTCTTAGGAGGAAAAGAAGATGGAAAACGA
>CAVHFE010000118.1:0-4779 GCA_963635145.1 Oscillospiraceae bacterium | reverse complement strand
GTCCTGGGCCGACATCGCGAAGGCCTGCTTCGACGCCAAGAACTGCAACGGCGACAAGGTCGTGCCCGTGAGCACGGCCGCCTACTACGCCAGCGCCGCAGGCCCGATCGCGCCGCGCCCGCACTACAGCGCGCTTGACCTCTCGAAGCTCAAGGCGACCGGCTTCTTCCCCCGCGACTGGGAGGACGAGCTGGCCGACTACCTCAATGAAAAGATGCTTTAGATACCTCTTTCCATTAGTCGCTTTGGTGACGTAACGGTTTGGTTAATCTCGATTTTTGAATTCTTAAGAGGCGGTGATGCATGTGGTGGATGAGGAGCTTACGGACGTCCAGCGTCTGACACTGCATCTTCTTGAACATGTGATCAGCATTTGCGAACAGGAGAATATTAGGTACTACGTAGGTGGCGGTGCTTGCATCGGCGTTATTAGGCATGGCGGTTTTATTCCGTGGGATGACGATGTAGACCTTTCCCTTCCGCGCGAAGATTTCGAACGTTTTGTGGCCTATGTCAAGGAGCATCCCGAGCAGGGGTACGAGATTTGCGATAGATGGAGTGACCCGAACTGGCATTTTTGCATGTGCCAATACGTCGATTCAGAATCCGAGATCGAGATTGACCTTGCTGCGGAAAAACGCAAGGCACATATATGGATCGACATTTTTCCTATTGACGGATTGCCCGACAACGTTGTTGCAAGATGGATTCACGTCAAGAGAATCATGATGACCCGTTATCTAATTCAAGTCGCCAATGTGGCGACGCAAGTTGACGCACATAGGAAACGACCTTTTGTGGAGCGTCTGGTGCTGTCGCTTTGCACCAAGTTGAATCTAGGCGCTCACATAGACAGCATGGCGCAAATGGCCAGACTAGATCGAATTTGCAAGAAATATAGTTTTTACCGTCAGCGCTTTTGCGGCAACATGCTTGGTAGATATCGCGAGCGCGAGGTTGTTCCCTGCTCGTATTTCGGAAAGCCTGTCAAAGCCCTTTTCTGCAACATCGAGGTTGATATTCCGGAGCTTGTTTCCGATTACTTAACGGCTTTGTATGGCGATTACATGACTTTGCCGCCCGAGAATCAGCGCATTGCTCATAACGTTCGAATTCTTCGCATGCGTAACGATTCGCATAATGAAGGCGGTTTGAATGAGTGATCTTAAGAAAATCTGGGACAAGGTTGATGGCGCTCGTGTTGTCAACCAGATAATGCGCGAGCATATAGTTACGTCTACGGCGTTGACTACCGTGGCCTGCGGAGTTTCGCGAAAGGGCCTTGAGATTGTTCGAGAGGTTATATCACTCAAGCTCTACAACCGTATTGCAAAGAAAATGGCGCCCGAGTTGTCTTCGTTGAAGAAGCAAGTCGAGGATGAGTATCGCCGTGGAATGGTTGGTCACACCGATTACGTGTGGACGCTTTGGCTGCAAGGCGAGAACGAGGCTCCCGGTATTGTCCGTGAATGTATTTCAAGTATGCGGGCGAATTTGCCGGGTAAGCATGTTGTTGTCTTGGATCAGGGCAACATCGACAGTTATTGCAGGCTTCCTCAGCATATCGTGGATAAGTATGAGAAGGGAGCCATCACACGAACTCACCTTTCGGACCTTTTGAGGCTAGAGCTTCTCTGTGCAATGGGTGGAACATGGATAGACTCTACGGTTTGGTTGACTGATACACCGGCTGCTTTTACCACCGATTCTTCCCTGTTTATGTTTCAGAATTTAAAACCAGGACTTGACGGCAAAAGCATCGCGATGTCGTCCTGGTGGATTACGGCGCAAGCGCCTAGCAGGATTCTCTTGCTTACGCGAGCGTTGCTTTATCGTTGGTGGGAAAAATACGATCGAATGGATGATTATTTCCTTATCCATTATTTGATGCAGCTCGCAATTAATTGTTACCCGGACGAATGGGCTCATGTGGTCCCGGCTTCAAATGGGATGACCCATTGTCTCTTGTTGCACCTCGGCGATCCTTTTGACAAGGAAGTTTATGACGGGCTATGTGAGCAGTCCAGCATCCATAAACTTACATATAAGAACCTTGGGCAATTCGGCGAGAAGAATACGTACTTCAGTACTCTGTTTCCAGATCTCGGGGCGGAGTCATGAAGGTTTTGATTTTGGGCGACGCACAGGGTAACAGCGGACCCTCCAACGTTCATAAAGAGTTTCTTGTGCATTGGCCGAAAGACGATCGGATTGATTTCGTGCGCGCGAGAGATAAGATCGGTTTTGTTCGGGAAGGTTTAGGCAAAGGCTTGAAAGCCGATGTCATTATTTCGCCTCTAGTCAATTTTCCCTGCATCTTCGTGCATGACATGCTTCATTTGGCAGGAAAACCGCTCGTCAGCTTCAATCACGGCTATGTGGCCTTCGAAAACGATATTAACAAGTTGGGGCATACACGATGGTGGGTGAACCGTTATACGTCCGCTTTAAACGCATCAGATTACGTCGTTGCGAATTCGCCGCTTCAACGCGACTTTCTGCTGAGGTATCAACCGGAACTTTCCGGTCGCATTGATTACGCGATGCTTGGAATAGAAGAATTCCCTCAATCAACCCCTCGTTTAGCCGATGGGCTGCCGATTGTTGCGGCGAGCGGTGGTACGAGGGCTGTAAAAGGGAACGATGTTGTTACCAAAGCTTGTTCATTGCTGAACAAGGATAAAAGGATGTGCCAGTTGCGTATATACGGGAAAAATGATTCTTCGCAGCTGTCCTCTGATAAATGGGGTAGTGGTGAGATTTCCATCATGGGACAGGTGCCCCGTAATGATTTCTTGAGGGACCTCAACCAGAGTAGCCTTTTCGTCATGAACTCTCGGCACGACTCGTTTGGGCTTAGCTTGTTCGATGCTCTGCGGGAGGGGTGCTCGGTGTTGGTGTCCCGCAATTGCGGGGCGCTGGAGGTCCTTCGCACCGAGGATTGCGATGTGGTCGAGGACTGCGAGGACGTCCAGGAGGTTGCCGACAAGATGGCCTACCTGCTGGAGCATCCCAACGCGAAGCGTCTCTACTCGACCATCGATTTCGATGCGTGCAGCTGGGATCGGCAGGTGGCCCGCCTGCGCGAGATCTGCGCGCAAGTGGTAGCCGACAAACGCGGGGGAGGGAAGCGATGAGCGCCGAGAGCAAGCCCGCGCTGTCCGTCATCGTGCCCGTCTACAACGTCGAGGCCTATCTCGGCGCCTGCATCGACAGCATACTCGGGCAGACCTTCGAGGATTTCGAGGTCATCCTGGTTGACGACGGTTCTACCGACGGTTGCCCCGCTATATGCGACGGCTATGCCGAGCGGGACGGTCGGGTCAAGGTCGTGCACAAGGCGAACGGCGGGCTTTCCTCCGCCCGCAATGCGGGCATGGCAGCTGCGCACGCTGGAATATACTCGTTCATCGACTCCGACGACCTCGTGCATCCCCAGATGCTCGAGGCCCTCATGGCTCCGCTTTCGGCCGATCCGTCGGTCGGCGTCGCTGTGTGTGCCTACGAGCGCATCCGCGGGGAGGAGGACTGCGACTTGCAGGTCAAGTCTGTCCCCTCGGCTGAGATCGTTGACCCTGTGCGGGCCCTTGAGGTCGTGTACGGGAACGAGGTTCCCAACATCACGTTCGTCGCCTGGAACAAGGTCTACCGGCGCTCGCTCTTCGAGCGCAGCGGGGTCTTGTATCCCGAGGGGAAGCTCTACGAGGACGGGTTCACGACGTATCGCCTGCTTTATGAGGCTCGCAAGGTCGCGATCGTTGATGCCCGGCTTTATTTCTACCGCGTGCGTCCCGGCAGCATCGTTTCGGGCAAAAAGAACGTCGACGAGAGCCGCATGGACGAGCTGGAGGCCGATGTCGAGGCGTGGGAGTTCTTTCGCGGCAGGGAGAGAAGCCTGGCCGTCGCCTCGACCAAGTCGCTGCTGCGAACCTGCATGGGCATATGGGGCGACGCGGGCGACGGTGGTTTCGGGCCCGAGGCGAAGAGGCGAGCCGTGTCCGTTTACAAGAAGGTCTGGCGTGAGTCCTCGAAGCTTTTGAATAACGAGCCTAAGAAGAAGCTGGCTTACGGGCTGTTCGCGGCCATGCCTTATATCGCGATCCGTTTGTTTGCTGGTACAGGAAAGTGAGTCCACATGTCAATTGCTGGTGCCAAGGATCGATCTTTCGACGGACTCCTGCTAACTTTAATTCTCATCCCGCTTTTCAAGCCGGCTGGGTTGGGTCAGATAGATGCCTTCAACATGATGTTTCAGCTGGGCAAGGCGGCGTCCCTAGGCGTCGTGTTCCTGCTGTTTCTAGGGAATCTCAGGAGGTTCAAGTTTACGGCGATGGAGCTGTCCCTCGTCGTGTTTTGGGTCGCCTACGCCGTCGGCTGCTACCAAAGCAAAGCGGGCTACGACACCGTCCTGAACTACTCATTTACGTCGCTCGCCCTTCTTGTGTTGTTCAAAATCGAAGGCGAGACGGGACAGGTTCGCGAGCTTATCAAGGCGTTATGGGCGGTCTTCGTTGCGTTCCTTATACTTCAGGCGGCTTCTATATTCATAGTCAGGCAAGGAATCGTCCTTTTCCCGGGCGATTACACATACATGTACCTCTTCGGCGAAGACAACTACTCCGCTTTCATGGTTCTACCGATGATGGCGGTCGTCTTGTATGCGGATACGATCGATGTTTCCCGTAAACGATGGAGGCATCGCTTAACGGTTGCGACGTACTGGTTCGTGCTCGTTTCCTATCTGTATGTCCAGAGTGTCGCCGCCTCGCTGGGCTTCCT
>CAVHFE010000117.1:0-4885 GCA_963635145.1 Oscillospiraceae bacterium | reverse complement strand
GCCCTGAGCAGTCTCAACGGCTTCGGCCTTGGTCTTCGCATCGGACTTGGCGGCATTGAGCTCGCCGGTGGCGTCGGTTACAGCCCGGTCGGCTGCGTCCTTCTTGGCTTGAGCCTGGGAAAGGACTTCAGTTGCGTCGGTCACAGCCTGCTCGGCGGTCTGCTTGGCGATCAGCTTTTCTGCCGTGGTCTTCTGTGCGTTGGAGTAGGTGGTCGCGGCGCTGTCCGCAGCGTCCTGCTTGGTGGTCACGTCGCTGGCGGCGGACTTCTGCGTGGCCTGGGCGGCGGTTAGGGTTTTCTGGGCATCGGCGACGACCTTCTCGTAGTCCACGGAGTCGATGTAGGCGTTGAGGTCCTTCTCGAACTCGTCGACCGTCATGGAGTGGACAAGGTACTTGCCGTTCTTGCCGGTGTAGTCGCCCCACTGAACGACATAGGCATTTCCGTCGCTGTCGCTGCCGAGAGTTACCAAGCTATGCGTTGTGCCGTAAGTACTGGCATATGTGTTTTGGGCAAATCCCATCAAATCACCGCTGGCTAGGAGGTTCTTATAATGCCCTACCTGGGTTTTGGTAGTTGCTTTGGACTCTATCTGCGCCCATTGCTGCGCGGTGAGCTTCGTGTCGTCCTCAACGTCGATGCCGAGTTCCTTCTTAATGGCGGCACAGTTGGCCTTTTCTTCGGTCAGCCAGCCGGCATAGGGGCCGTCCTTGTAACGCTGATAACCCCATGCCAGATTCTCGTTGGTTCCCCATTGCTGGGCATGCCCCATGTTGGAGGCAGACCAGTTTACGTTTGACTCGGCGACGGCCATCAGCTCTAGACCTACTTTGAGTTGATTCAGGCCATAGGAAGCGCGGATCTCGTTCATCCTCTTCAGCCATTGGACGGTTGCCTGGACGTTCTTCAGGGTAGTGGCGTCGCCCTCCTTTCCCTTTTGGGTGGAAGAAGCGTACGTCGCGTTCTGGAGAATGGCGAGGGAGTTTTCGCCATCCTTGCCCAGTCTCTTGAAGAAGCCGTATATGCCCTCGTTGTACTGTTCCTTCAGCTTGTCGGCAGAAGCGACGGCATCATCGTAGGCTTTCTGGGCGGCGGTCACCGCGGCATCTGCGTTCGATTTGGCGGTTTTAGCATTGGTCAGGTTGGTGTCGGCGGTGTTTTTCGCGGTGAGCGCATCGGCCTCAGCCTTCTGGGCGTTTGAGTAAGCAGTGCCGGCTGCGGTTGCGTTGTCCTTGGCGGTGGTAAGAGCCCCATCAGCCGACTCGACGGCCTTCTTCTTGGCAGCCGCGTCGGCGGTGGCGGTATCTACTGCCTTTTGCTTCGTGTTCACCGTGTCATCAGCGGTCTTCTTGGCAGCTTGGGCGTTGGTCAGGGCGGTTTGGGCGTCGGTTACTGCTGCGTCGGCGTTAGTCTTTGCGGTCTTCGAAGTTGCCAGGGCCTGTTCGGCATCGGTGATGGCCTGTTCTGCTTTGGCGATTGCATCCTTGTCTGCGGCGGCGTAGGCCTTGTCGTATGCAGTCTGGGCCGAGTCAAGATCGTTCTTCGCGGACTTCTCGTTGGCAGCGGCGGTTTTTTCTGCGGCTTCTGCCTTGTTATATGCAGTCTGGGCGGCGGTTAGGTCGTCTGCGGCCTTCTGGGCATCGGCCTTGGCGGTTTTCAGCTCGTTTTCGGCAGTAGTGAGCTCGGTCTGCGCGGTGGTGAGGTCTTCCTTCGCTTTGGCAAGCGCAGTTTCAGCTGAGGCGATAGTCTCGGGCGTAGCGGCGGAGGTGTCCTTCACGGCCTGATCGTATGCTGCTTGGGCATCATCGGCAGCTTTCTGCGCAGCGGTGAGGGCCGCAGTCTTCTTCGTCTGCTCGGCCTGGGCGTCGGTCAGCTTCTTGTTTGCTGTGGCCAGGGCTTTCTCTGCGGCCTCGGACTCGGTAGCGGCATCGGTGGCCATCTGGGAGTAGTAGTCCAGCGCATCGCTTATGGCGTCGTCGGACTGCTCGGCGGCGGCATCGCGCTGCGACACTACCGTGTCATGTTCGGCCTTCGCCTTGTCGTAGGCGGGCTGCTCGGCATCGAGTGCGGCTTTAGCATCGTCCATAACAGCCTTTGCCTCGTCGGCCTGCGCCTTCAGGTCGGCAGAGGTCTGCACGGCCTGCTGCTTGACGGCTTTGTCTACCTGGTTGCCGGAGTAGCGCTCGGCTCCCGTGCCGTCCGCTGCGAATGCGGCGGACACTGGCGAGAGTGCAAGGCTCGCCACCAGGGCCACGGAGGCCGCCGTGGCGGTCAGGCGCGCAGGGGCGCTGCTAGAGGCTCGGGGGGGGGTAGCTGTTTTGGCGTCGGACTCGATTCTCATGCGATGTTCCTTCCTTGATGCGATTGCTGTTCAATTATTTGTTGAAGCCCATAATCGCAGGTAGGAAGGTTTTTGTAAAGCTTTTAAAGCTGGTCGGTGTCAAGCCA
Organism: Oscillospiraceae bacterium; assembly: GCA_963635145.1. Classification (GTDB taxonomy): domain Bacteria; phylum Actinomycetota; class Coriobacteriia; order Coriobacteriales; family Eggerthellaceae; genus Anaerotardibacter. The sequence goes on along the minus strand of CAVHFE010000117.1, from coordinate 2,438 downwards.
TATGGTGAAGGGGCCGTTGTTCGTTAGGGTCACGTCCATCATGGCGCCGAACCAACCGGTCTTCACTTCCACGCCATCGCCTTCGATGAGGCTAGCGAAGTACTCGTACAGCTGGTTCGCCTTTTCGGGTGCGGCGCCTTGCCCGAACGAGGGGCGGTTGCCCTTCTTGCAGTTGGCGTACAGCGTGAATTGGGAAACCAGCAGCACGCTGCCGCCCACGTCCTTGAGCGACAGGTTCGTTTTGCCGTCCTGGTCTTCGAATATGCGCAGCTTCAGCGTTTTCGCCCATAGCTTCTGCGCCGTTTCCTCGGTGTCTTCCGGCCCCACACCCAACAGGATGCAGTAGCCGTTTCCTATGCTGCGCGCCGCTTCGCCTTCAGTTGAAACCGAGGCAGAGGTAACGCGCTGGATAAGTGCTCTCATGATTTTCCTTCCTATGGTGCTTGGGATGTAATGGGGTGCGATGAGCTGCTATCGGCAGAATCCCCGTAGCACTTCAATGCGCGGTGCGATGTCTTCCAGCAGGTCATCGGCAATGTAGGGCGTTGATTCCTGCACGATCCCAAACGCGCCTGAGCCGGCCTTCGCTATTGCTTCTGGCAATTTTTCAGCTATCGGACGTGCCAGCTCAACAAGCGCAGTTCGCGCAATGCCTAGATCGTCGGCGAGCCGTTCGAAGGCCGAGGGATCAACATCGTCGATGGAGCGCACGCCCCCGAAGTCCATCGCCATATCTCGGCTGAACCGTTCGAACACGGTGGTGCAAACAAAGTCGTAGGCAGGCGAAAGCGATATGGCGTAGGTGTTGGCTTCCGGCTCTGCGATTACCGAGTAATTCTTAAGGTGGGCATCGCAATCGCCGATGGCGTAGGCGAAGCAGATCATTTTCGCGAAGCTGACAATATCGCGTGCTGGCTTTACGCTGCGGCTTCTAAGGAAGGCTGCTATGGCGCGAATGGTTCCGCCTTCGACCTCGGCATATTTGGAAGACGATCTGATTCCCAGGGCTTGAGCCATGTCTTCTTGATGGCTGCGCTCGACCGCAAGCATTCTTTGGTCGCCGTTGCATTGCCTGTCGAAGCGCTTCACGGCTAGAACGGGGCTCACCTTGTCCAACAGGGCAACTTCGGCAGTGGGGATTCCGCATTCCTTCGCTGCCTTCATACAGAGATATTCGTTTTCGGGAACGTCTCGTAGGTGGCTCGTTTTCAGGATGTGCGTCGTTGCCGCATATCCTTCCGGCCGCAACCATCCTTCGGCGATGCTTGTTTCAGAGGGGTGTGCAAGGCCGGTTTTCGTTTGCGTTCCCGCAAGGGAAAGCCTGGAAGCCGTGTTCTGCTCGACGAAATTCGTTTCGCTGGCGAACAGTTTGCGCAATTGCTGCTTGCTTATGGGCGTGTATGAGCCCTCTAGATGGCCAAGGGAAGTTTCGCTGACAACAACATCCCCAATGCATTCTTTTCCGCATGCTTCGAGCATGGAAAGGTAGTCGCCTTCGGGGAGCTGCAGTTCGCTGGCAAGCGCTGCCCGCGCGGCTCCTTCTGGAAGAAGACCCTCGAAGTAGGGGAGCATGGCTTGTTCGGAAAACGCTTCCTGCCTCAACGGCAAAGATGCTGAAAGGGGAATAGCCCCTGGTGCTTGAAGGTACTCATCAAGGTATTGGAATGTTGGGTGCGCCGAAACGGTGATGATGCCTACGGGTTGCGGGTCGAAGCTTTTCAGGCGCATGACGTGAAGCTGTTTCATTATCCCCTCCGTTGGGCGAACAGGTCGATGCCGAGCATGGTGGCAACGGCAAGGGCCTTGCCGATCTCGGCGGTTTCTTTGCCATTTTCCAGGTTGCTGAGGAAGGTGATGCCAACGTTGGAAAGCCCGGCAAGCTCCGTTTGGGTGAAGCCCTGGCGCTTGCGTTCGTTGCGGATGATCAAGCCCAGGTCTTTTGCGGTGGCAACCTGCTCCATGCTGACCTCCTAATTTATACGTTCGAATAAATCGATGCTCTTTTGAATGCAATTTATGCGTACGGGTAAATCGCCGTTGTAAACAGTGTAATTTATGCGTACGGATAAATCTATGGTGGGTTTGGTGTCGGGCGGGATGGTTTCGACGTTCCTTGAGGGGATGTGGCGTGTTGCTGAGCCGGGGTGGCGGAGGTGGGGTAGGGTGCGGTAAGGGGGTCAGGGCAGCTGAAGCGGGGCTGGGTGCGGTGGGGTAATGCGTGGCAAAGTGTTCAAGCCCTTAGCCAGGCGAGTGAATTTGTGCGTCTGGCGATTGCCCGCGCGGCTGCCTTTTCTCCTGCCTTCGCGCGGTAGCGAAACGCGGTGGACATCTGGTGCGTATAGTATGATAAACCGCGTTAAACGAATGAATGGGCGCTTGCCGCGCGGCCTGCGCCCTTGATGCAAAGGAGATTTTCGTGGCCAACGTCAACGAGAACT
>CAVHFE010000116.1:0-4936 GCA_963635145.1 Oscillospiraceae bacterium | reverse complement strand
CGGTCGGCGTTGCGCTCGTCCTGATCGGCGGGACGGTCGCCATCGTGGCTTACCGTCGCCGATCGGCCGATGCCGAGGAATAGGGCTGATTAAGCTTTAACTCGGTTAGGAAATGAGGAAGCCCGTCGCTCGAAAGAGCGGCGGGCTTCTTTTGGTGTTGAGGGGGTGGCGTTTGCGGCTATCGCCGCGTTAGGTTGCCTTTATCGTGAGCCGCGCGGCGTGAAAGGAGATCAACCACCGCGGGTAGGGCGTTGTCGGTGAGTGATGGGTTTCAGTGATTGCAGCCCCTCAGACAATCGAAAACGCGCGGCCTGGTTGCTGGTGCTCGTTGGCGCGACGAAACCCTTTAACGGGTTTCACGCGAAAACATGAGCCACAGTTGCAGCAAAAAAGAACGGTGCCAGATGGCACCGTTCGCTGACCAGGGAGTTTGTCTTTGGTTTTAAGATATTACTTAAAAGGCATGATGGCTCTATGATGGGTATTGAAATGGACAGCATGGTAAAACGCCGCAAGCAAAGGTTGATCGATCCGGACGAATCGAGTACGATGGATTCCGTTGATTGATGGCACAGAAGCGAAGGAGAAACGTGCCGATGAAAGAAATCAAAGTCGCAGAGCTGTTCGCGGGCGTGGGCGGTTTTCGCCTTGGCCTGGACGGATATGAAAACACCGAACGGCCCGAGCTGAACATGCCGGCGGCAGGGCCTTTCCAGACCGTCTGGGCGAACCAGTGGGAGCCGCCCGGGACCGAGGGCAAGCAGTTCGCTGCGCGATGCTATAAAGCCAGGTTCGGTGAAGACAGCTTGGTGAACGAGGACATCAACAAGGTCCTCGATGAGTTTGAAAAAGGCAGCATCGAGATTCCCGACGTCGATATGCTGGTCGGCGGGTTTCCCTGCCAGGATTACTCCGTGGCGAAGCCTCTCTCCAACGCTCACGGCATCGAGGGCAAGAAGGGCGTGCTCTGGTGGGACATCTATCGGTTCCTGAACCTCAAGAAGCCGAAGCTCGTTCTTCTTGAGAACGTCGACCGGTTGCTGAAAAGCCCCGCATCGTCCCGCGGTCGCGATTTCGCCATCATCCTAGCATGCTTGGCGAGTGCGGGCTATTCCGTCGAATGGCATGTGGTCAACTCCGCCGAGTACGGCTTCCCTCAACGCAGGAAGCGCGTCTACCTTTACGCGGAGCTGACCGATGAAGATTGGAATCTTGGGCAACGCGCGGTTGACGGCGTTCTCGCCGATGCGTTGCCCGTTGAGAATCCCATCGATTCACGCGAGTTCGAGATTCAGCACGACCCTTACGAGATAACCGAGAGCTTCGAGCTTGCAAGCAAGAAATCGCCTTTCGGCACCGCTGGCGTTATGCAAGGGTTCAAAGTCTTTACTTGGGATTTAGCCGAATCCTACGACGGCGAGCGAAGGACTCTCGGCGACGTCCTCTCCCCTGCCTCGCAGGTCCCAGATTCCTTTTGGATCGACCCCGAAAATCTGGAATCATGGCGATACCTGAAGGGTTCGAAGCGCGAGGAACGCATCGATAAGAAAACCGGGTACTCGTACTTCTACTCCGAAGGGTCGATGAGCTTCCCCGATTCGCTGGACAAACCATCGCGCACGATCCTCACGGGCGAGGGCGGATCGGGTGCGTCGCGCTTCAAGCACGTCATCGAGCAGGACGGGCGCTTGCGCCGTCTGATTCCCGACGAGCTGGACCAGCTTCAGGGCTTCCCGAAGGGCTGGACCGCCGAGGGCATGAGCGACACCAGGCGGGCGTTCTGCATGGGCAACGCGCTTGTGGTGGGCATCCCGCATGCCATCGGCAAGGAGATAGCCCGCCGCTTCGCGCAAAGCTAAACCCAAGGGACTTCGTCGAGCAACCGTTTCGTGAGCTTCTTGCCCCACCATATCTGCTGCCTATACATCGGCACCCCGGGAACGTACTCCTTCCTGCTTCGGGCATCCGCGCCCGTGCCTTTGACGAAGATCTGGCAATCGCTTGATTTCGGGAAGTTGGGAGCGCCCATCGGGGTGCCGGATTTGTTCGTTCTGACGTTCCCGCTTGAATCCAGAGCCGGGACGAAACGCAGCCTGCCGTTTGCTATGAGGTCGTGCGCGCTGTCGAAGCACGAGCGCAGCTCGTTCTCAATAACGGCTTCGGGAAGCACGAACCGCTTGAACCCCGCGAATCGACGTCCCTCCCCTTTCCGCTGCTCCTCGAAAATCATGAAAACGAACTGGGACTCCGTGAAATAGGAATACATATCGGATTCCTCGAAGGTGAGCTTCGGGTCTTCAAGCTCCTCGATGTCCAAAGCGATGAACTTCGTGTCCTCTGCAAGCCTTTTGCCGCCTATCAGATTGGCTGTCTTCACCTGCACGCCCGCCTTCGCGAAAAGCTCCACGTCGTTGATCTTCCCCGACGCCCCGAACATGCGGACGAAGATCATCTCCGCCGCGTTCTTCGCCTTCGAGGGACAACCCAACTCTTCGGCGATCTCCGCCATGGTCATGCCCTTGAACCTTGCGGTCTGTCGGCGAAGCTCATCGTCCACGGCGTTGAAGGAGGTGTACGCCTTCGGCAGCGCGACGTAGCGCTTAGCGCCGAACCTCTTGCGTGCGATGACCGTGACCATCGCCCTCTTCAAGCGGAAACGCGGCGGGTTGGGGTACTTCGGCGACGTGTCGATCATCATGAGCTTGCCGCGAAGGGACCGCCCCAACAGAGAGTAGCGCTCCTCCAACGCAGCGCCGGCTAAAGTTGCCTGCGCTTGCTCAATGAAGTCGTGAACAAGCTGCCAATCGTTGCGCAGGGTTTCCCGTTCGTCAAGCTCGAACTCATGGTATTGATAGCCGACCAACGGGAAATCGCGGTACTCGATGGTCATCGAGACGCGTTCCACCTTGTAGTGGTAATAGACGATGAGCATGCGATGCAGCTTGTGCCAAAAGTTAGACTCGTCGAAGGTCTCTGCTGCTATCGAGCCGATGGACACGGCGGTGATGCTCATCGGCTCTTTAGCTTCCCACCTGTCGTCCTTCTTGCTCTCGCGAAGGCCCGTGGTCTTCAGCTCCACCTCGACATTGTCGATCAGAAGGTCGGGACGCTGTTTCGAATCGGGCGGGTAGCCGAAGACGGACTGCTCGACGACGTCTCCGGGCATGCCCTTGATCTTCGGCTTGAAGTCGGGGTTGCGGTCTGGATCGACCTTGAAGAAAAGGTCCTTGGAATCGACCTCGCCCAAAGTCTTGCCGATGCGCGGGTCGAGAATCCTCCTGACTTCCGCACGGGTGCACTTGAACTGACCCACGCCCATGACGACTGCCCCCTATCGTTTCGCGGCTTTCAAGGGGAAAGTATAGGCGATATCAACCTAAACCGTAGATGCAAATAAAGAACGGTGCCATGTGGCACCGTTCTTCCATCTGGGGTTATGTTGTCGAAACGTTGGCACCGCCGAGTCGCCGTCGATATCGTTAAAGGTATTCACTGCAAGGAAATCTTCTCCTTGAACGACGTGGCGCACCCAGACTTTGTCGGAGCACTGATAACCCTTGGGAGCCTTGGTTTCCTGGACCACATAGGTTCCGAGGGGATAGACGGCATCGTCGGGATCGTTGTCGAAATAAAGATCGTCACCGGACACTTTGTACGTGGGGTCGGTCGTGTTGATGGAACCCACGCCACCTTTGTCCCGGGTCTCGAACACCCACCGGCGCTTGTGCTCGGTCGGAATGCCGTCCGGCACGCTGTCGTAGGTCCCCTCTTCCACCCCGTAGGAATCGTAATAGGTGACGGTGAACTTGGCGCCTGCGAGGGACGCGCCGGACAGGTCGGAGGCCTCGCCCGTCTCGCGGTCGAGCTTCTGGACGATGATCTTGGCCGGGTCATCGGCAGGCTTGTCCTGGACGGACGCGACGTAAGTCTGCCCGCCGTTCGACAGGCTCTCAGGCTTGGAATCCCCGTCCAGCTCGTAACCGTCCGCAGGGTTGAGCTCCTTAATCGATGACGCTAAGCCCACAACCAGTGCAAACGTAATGGTCGAGCGCTGTGTAATAATGACCATTCTTTTGGGCGGTGTGAGTAGAGTTTAGACCGGAATGAACGGACCAACTATGCTCTTCATCACCGACGTGTCTATCGACCCCTGGCCCCGACCAAACACCAACCCATCCACATGCGTTGCATACGGTCCTATTAGCGAGAACTACATACTTCTTGGTCCCAGTTACCTTCTTCCAGGTATGAGTGTGGGCTTTGGTCGCACCGCAAGAGCAGGTATCACGAGCAACGTTAAAGTTCGCCTGGGACAGGGAACAGCCGTTAAAGGTAACGTAGCTGTAGGCCAGACCCGAAGAGGAGAGCTGCGCGGATTTGTCATGCTCAGTCTTCACACCGTCCTCAAAGATGTATCCGCAAAAGGACTTTCCCGCCCCCGCGACCTGCCAATGCTCCTTCTCGGTCGCGTGGGCTTGCAGCTGGGTTTTATCGGTGTATTTAGCGCCGCATTCGAGGCAGTAGTAGACCTTCATGCTCGTGGTCTGGACGCTGGGGGACTTCCAGCTGTGGGTGTGGACCTTGGAGCTTGAGGAGCTGCCGCCGTGCATCCAGGCGTAGCTGTCGGCTTTGGCGTCGGCCACGGACTTCGTGGTCGTGACGCTGCGGGCGGCGGACCATTTGCCGTATTTGATCTTCTTGCCAGATTTGTTGTAGGCGCGAACCTTCACTTTATAGGTCGTTTTGGACGAGAGGCCGGTGGCGTAGCAGGACTTCTTCTTGACGGTGATCGTCTTCACGGTCTTGGAGCCGCGCAGGACCTTCACCTGGTAGCCCTTGGCCCGCTTGGCCTTCTTCCAGGTCACCTTGAAGCTCGTGGCCTTCACTTTTGAGACAGTGGGCTTCTTGACTTTTGCGGGGGCCTTCACGGTCTTGG
>CAVHFE010000115.1:0-4948 GCA_963635145.1 Oscillospiraceae bacterium | reverse complement strand
GGCGCGCGTGATGGACGGCCTGCGCATCGACAAGATCGATGTGTTCTTCGAGGACGACCCGGAAAGCGCCGTTCCGGAAGAGGAAGAGTAGGACTAGTACTTCCGCGCCTCGGCCAGCGCCTTTACGTAAACGGCGTAGTGCTCGGGGCGATGCGCGTCCGAGGCGATGTAGTCTACAACGCCTTCTTTTAGCAAGGCCTTTGCAGTTCGGTGGCGCTTGTCGAAGAACCCGCCTTCAACGAAGTTGGCTGAAAGCTGCAGGCGGCAGCCCATATCCTTCATCTCGTAGGCTATGTCCAGATTGTCCTGAATCGGCTTGTAGCGCTCGGGGTGCGCCACAATAACGGTGATGCCTTGCCTTTGGATGGAGTCTATGGCTCGCTGCCAATTCACCGGCAAGTGTGTGCTGGAGAACTCCAATAGGAAAAGATTTGAGTTGCCAATGCGCAGCTCGGACGCTGTTCCCATTCCCAGCTCCGCAAGCTTCTTCCAGTTAACCTCGTACCCTAGGGTTGCTTGGATGCCGACCTGTGCCGCTTGAGCGCAGAATGCGCGGAACTGCTGTTCGATAAGCTGTTTGTTGAAGCTATCAAAGCGACAATGAGGAGTGCATACCATGTGGTCTATGCCGGCATTGCGGGCTGCTATTAGCATCTGAGAGGTTTCGGCAGGAGTGCGTGCGCCGTCGTCCACGCCGGGGAGTATATGGCAATGTATGTCGAGCATGCTCGGCTCCTTTCGCTCTCAGAGGGTGATCAAGCGTTTTCCTGCGATGTGCCAGATGGGTGGGTAGCGTTTTGCTTGCCGTCAAAGCAAAACGCTAGAACTGAGGCTGCTTCTATTCTGGCAAAGACCAGGCTAGTTGTTGACTGAATTATTAGTTAAAGGCGCATCCCCGATTTCGTGGTAGTACACGCTTAGAACGGTTTCGTATACGTTGGTTTTATCCAGGTAGAACTCTGCGAACACATCGCCCTGCTTCATTTCGCCCTGTAGGGTAACCACGTCAATGCCGGAAATACCTGTACTTAATGCCGTAGAGGCTAAGTAAGCGAAATCGCTGGCAGTTAAATTTGTAACTCCGTTATTGCTTGCTACATTGAACAAATCTAAAAGGACTGCAACATCGCCCTTAGCCTCGTCAAGTGCTTCTTTGCAGAAAGCCTGTACAAACTGTGCCTGACGAGCTTGCCTGTCAAGAGATGAGTCCAACACCGAGGTGTCGCGCCATTGGATGTACTTCAAAGCATTGCTGCCGAAAAGCACGGTGCTTTGTCCTTTTACGATGTTTGTTCCGGGGATGGTTTGCAAGGGAGTTAGAGATACTCCGCCAATGGCATCTGCCAGCTCGCCAATACTATCCATATTGAGAGATACATAGTTATTAATTGGCATCCCGTACAATACTCGCGAGGCGGCTGCAGAGGTGTACTGACTGCTGGTTTCGGCACCGTCGCCATAGGCAAAGGAAAGGCATAGCTGCATGGTGTCCATGCCGATAAAATCACTCCCTATGTATTCATCGACTTCAACCATAGAATCGCGGGGAATGGCGATTGCAGTTACTTTGCCGGTCTTCAGATTTGCAGCCAGGATCATTACCGCATCTGCTTGTCCAACGCTTTTGCCTGCCACTACTTGTTCGGTGCGGCGATCGTAGCCGATGATGCATATAGAAGCCATGTCTTCATTGAGCTTGTATAATTTGCCATTGTATTGAACGGTTTTACCCTCGTCGTAAGTTACGCCTTCGCTTTGCGCGCTGACTAAAGTGTTTGCGTCCTTGATAGATTGCTCACCTATTTTGAGAAGAGCGATAACCGTGCCAACAGCGGCCAGGATAAGCACCACTATCACGGTGACAACGATTAAGAATCTTCTAAGTCCTTTTTTATTTTTGTTGCGGTGGCGTTTTTTCTTTTTGCGGATAAGTGTTTCCGGCGCTGTGGCATCTGCATAAGAGGAACCGGAATCGGTTTGCTGCAATCCGTCTGAGTTGCTTTTGGTCGGGCTTGCCGATGTGCGGTCATACTGCATTTCGTCGGACTCAGTATTAGTAAGTTTGCTGGTCATTCACCAATTCTCCTGTTACCAAGTATCTTCTAACCAGGCGGTTGGCATCTCCGGTGCAGGTGCTCAGTTGGATAATTTTGTCAGACCCCGCAGCAAGCTGCGTGCCTTCGCGCACGTTCACCACTAGCGAATTGGGGTTTAGCACCGAATCGAAGTACTGCTGGGTTACTTTTGTGTCAGCGAAATTAAAAGAATTCAGGATATGGCGATTGTCGTATTGATAGGCCGCAATCACCTTGTAGGTGTAGATGTGCCCGTCGGTGTAGATGTACATCTCCTCGTGCGAATCGAAGAACTCCTTGTTCTCGAAATAGTGGAGCGTGGCGAACATGCCGCCTGATTTCATGTTGTGCCCGTACAGCACGGTAACCGGGTCGGAGAAATCGGTGCTGTTGGCCAGCTGGGAATAGATGGCGCCGGCCTCGGAATAATTGCCGTCCTTGTCGTGGTCAAGGTAGAAGGAATCGTCGGTGGGGCTTTGCAGCACCGGGTAGTTCACGTTGGTATCGGGGATGTATATCCACGCATAGATATCAGGGTTCTCTACCCGAAGGCTGGCGAAGTCGATGGGGTTTTCCACCCGCGAATCGGTTTCTTCGGTGGGGACGGAGGGGGCGTCTTGCGCGCCTTCATCGGCGGCCTTCTGCATGTTCGCGTTTTGCCACACCAGATAGGCAGCGCCGGCCAAGGTAAGCGCGATAAGCACAACCAGCGCAACCTTCAGCGCTGCAGTCCGCTTGTCCTTGCCGTTCTTCAGGGCATTGTCGCTTTCGGCGGTTTGCCCATCATGCTGTCTGTCGTTCTGGTTTTCCATGTGTCCCTAAAATCAAAGTTGGGCACACGGGGCGCCCAAAGAATCACCGTTTAGCTGTGTGGGCTTTTGTGACGTGGCGATTTGTTCCCGCCTACTGGTCTATAAGTTCCGGTAGGGAACTCTTCGACTGGGCTGTGTGCGCCCCTGCGCGCTGTATTTTGCCACGTTTCGGATTGATGCCCGATTGCACGGCTGCTTGCGCGTATGGCCCGCTGTGGCTCTATGCCAGCGCCTTTTGCCCATTGCGTGATATCGTCTGCGGCAATATCACGTGCATCAGTGCTTCCCTCGAAGGTGGGTTCGCTCTTGTCACGTTTTGAAACGCGTTTACCTTCATCGTTGTAGTACGCATAGTAATAGTCGTACCGCGCTTCCTTCTGGGAAAAAGTCATAACGGTTCCCAAGATTCGCGCATTCGCGGCCTCTAGCTGTTGTACTCCTGAAACAATGTCATCACGCTTTTCGCCTCGTTCGCGGATGCAGTAGATGGTGCCATCGACCAAATTGGAAATGATTGCGGCATCTACGAAAACACCTACAGGCGGCGTGTCAAAAACTACGTAATCGAACATGTCGCGAACCTGATCGACTAATGCGGCAAAGCGTTTTGTGGAAAGTAGATCAGGAGGGCTTGGGATATTTGGCTCGCAATCCAGGAAAGAAAGTCCCTGGATATTTGTGCTGGTTATGGCTTTTTCAAGTGGGGCAGTGCCTGCCAGTATGGAATACAGGCCGTATTCTGGGTGGAGGTCTAGCAGACTACCAATACAGCGACGACGCAGATCGGTATCCACCAATAATACGGTTTTCCCCGATTCAGCTATTGCGCAAGCAAGGTTGGAGCACACCACGGTTTTGCCCTCATCGGGCGCCGTGGACGTTACGGCAATGGTTTTAACTCGTTCGTCGATGGAGTTAAAGCGAATATTGGCCAAAAGGGTACGCGAAGCATTATTGAGCGCAGGGATTTGGAATTGGCTCGAAAGCTTACGGTTTTTCTTTCCCATGTCAGTTCCCCTTCTGGTTCACTTCGGGCATGCGCGAGAGCACGGGCAGCCCCAGCAGCTCTTCGGCTTCTTCGCCGGATTTTACGGAATTGTTCAACACGTCCAAAAGGAGGATAAGCGCTATTGCGGCAAACGCTCCGGCAAGGAGGGCAACCAAAGTATACATGGGACGGTTGGGGCCTGAGGGGGCGTCGGGTGCGGTAGCGCGGTCGATGATGTTGACGGCATCCAGCTTCATGTTCTCAACTGCGGCTTCAGCAGTACGATCGGCCAGCTCGTTGGCTACGCGAGCTGTTGCATCGGGGTTTTTGCCGGTAACCGTGAGAACAATTATACGTGTGTTGGTGTCAGACGAGACATCGACCGTGAAACCGTTTAGGTCACGCATGCCTAATGCTTCCGCAGCAGAGTTCGTTATGGTTGACGTTTCGGCGATCTTTGCCAGGTCGTTAGCCAGTTGCTTCGAAGTGCTGAAATCAGGGCTGGTTTCCTGCTGCCCGCTATTGGTATCGGTGGTTACTTTTTGATTGAGTACATATAGCGTGACGCTCGCAGTGTATGTATTGGCCATAAAACACCAGCAGTAGACCGCGGTTGCTCCGGCGAATAGCAGGGGGAGTATTACGAGCAGATACCATTTTTTTCGGAGGAGCTCTAGAAGCTCTAGAAGGGTCATTGAAGATTCTCCTTGAGGATGCAAGTAAGGGGAAAGACAGGTCTATCCCCTGCAAGGAAGGAGCAGATGCCCTTTTCGCAGGGGATAGACCTTGCTTAGCAACGATTATTCGATCTGGCAGCCACTACCTGATTGCCTTTTTGCGAAGGATGATGCCTACGCTAGCTGCAGCAACAGCGCAAGCGGCGGTTGCGCCTGCAACGCCGGAAAGGTCAACGTCGGTTTGCGGGGACGTTGCGCTGGCATCGGTGCTTGTGTTGGCGCTCCCGGTTACGGTGTCGGTGTCAACCACGATGGTTGCCCAGCCAAGGCCGTCAGCTTCAATGGTCACGGTGCCGTTGGAAACCTTCGCGGTTTTCACTTCGGTGGTGCCGTCCT
>CAVHFE010000114.1:0-4993 GCA_963635145.1 Oscillospiraceae bacterium | reverse complement strand
GAGGCGAGCCGACCGCCCGCTGTCCTCCATCGCCGAGCGCTACCTCGAGCTGCTGCGCAGCTACGTGCGAGAATACCGCGCGAAATAACGCCTCCGAACGAGGGGGCCCACGCTGGCGGAATCACGGAATCACGGAATCACGGAATCACGGAATCACGGAATCACGGAATCACGGAATCACGGAATCACGGAATCACGGAATCGGTGTATCGCTTGCGAACGGGCAGGTTCTGCATCAACAGAAATCGCGGAATCGGAATAATGACTGCAAGCAGGTTCCGCATCAACGGAATCCGGAATCGATGTATCGCTCGCGAACGAGCAGTATTCCGCATTGGCGGAATCGCGGAATCGGAATGACAATTGTGAGCAGGTTCCGCATCGATGGAATCGCGGAATCTGTGTGTAGGGGCGAGCGAAAGCTCGCCCAAAAACGACCCGGAGCCACTAACTGACGGTCAACCCCAAAAACAGCTCGCACCAAAGGCAAAGGCAGCAAAAGCGTTGGAGTAAGAATACGGCAAGCTTTCACCTACCAGTCTTCCATGCGATCATAAACTCGCACACCGCACTACCTCATCTTGCAAGTATCTGCCTCATATGACATCATAATGAGGCAGATACTAAAGAGATGAGGCGATTTATGCGGCGATTCGATTACGCGACGATGCCCGATAACCTTCAATCCCCGGCAATCATCAACATGCTTTTGGCCATCAGGGAATACAAGGGCCGTCAGGCCGCCCTCGACTCGGTGAAGCCCAATGTGCTTGAATCCTTGGTTGAGCAGGCAAAATACGCTAGCACCGAATCATCTAACAAAATTGAGGGAATCGTCACCACGCGAGGCCGCCTCAAGGAGCTCATGAGCGGGTCAAGCGGTCCTCGCAATCGCAACGAAGAGGAGATAGCCGGATATCGCGATGTGCTGGGGTTGATACATGAGCAGCACGACTACATCGCGGTGACGCCGTCGGTCATCCTGCAGCTTCATCGCGATCTCATGTCGCATACGGGTTTCTCCTACGGCGGGCGATGGAAGGACTCCGATAACCAGATCGTTGCCCGCAATCCCGACGGAAGCACGTACGTAAGGTTCACCCCCACGTGCGCCGCGCTGACCCCGCAGGCGATCGAAGAGCTCTGCGCCACGTATCGGCAGGCCGTTTCCTTGCAGCTGTTCGACCCTCTGCTTCTGTCGATCCGCTTCGTTTTCGATTTCGTGAGCATCCATCCGTTCAACGACGGGAACGGCCGGATGAGCAGGCTGATCACCGTTTTGCTTTTGGAGCGGTGCGGATATGAGGTCCCTCGCTACATCAGCATCGAGAAAGCCATCGAGCAAACGAAGGAGTCGTACTACGAGGCCCTGTCCGCAAGCTCCGCCGGCTGGGAGCGCGGCGAAAACGACGAGGAGCCGTTCGTCAGGTACATGCTCGGGGTGATCCTTTCCTCATACCGCGAACTGTTCGAAAGCGTTGACGGCGTTTGCTCGGCGACGAAAGCCGATCGGGTGCGTGCCGTGTTTGGCAGCAAGTTGGGGAATGTGACGAAGGCGGATATTCGCGAGAAGTGCCCAGACATCAGCGATGCGACGATAGAGCGCGAGATAAAGCGGATGCTCGACGCAGGGGAGCTCACGAAAGTAGGATCTGCCCGATCAACCGGCTACGTACGAAACGAGTAAGGGCATCGAGGAGTAGGCAGCGCCGATCAGGCTACGAGAAAGGCTGCGCGAAAATAGGGGGTATTCGATGGCGAGATCTTTTTCAACGAGGGACGCGAAGCGGCTGCTTTCCGATGTGACCGAATTGCAGGCTCGTGTAGGGGCGGTAGGCGCGAAGGTTGACGAATTGAGGAGGCCTATTGCCCAGGCAGCTAATGAATTAAAGCGAGATCGCTTAACGCAAGCTCTCTTGGAGATTCCCGTCGAGGATCTTAATAAGAAAAAGAAGGGGCTTAGAACTTCGCTTCTCAGGGAGAATGGCTATGCGTCCGTTGCTCATGTGTGCCTTGCGTCTGTCGATAACCTCTCCTCCATATATGGGATCAGCGAGTCGGCAGCTCGAGACATGAAGAATGCTGCGGCTGAATATGCGGGGCAGATTCAAGCTGGAGTTCGCGTTAGGCTGAGCGCAGACGACCGAGATCGTTCGACTACGGCACTTGTCCACGGTGTTGCTGTTTATCGGCATGCTCTCTTTCTGGCTGGCGAAATCGTTCGTGAGTCGTCCGCTGTTTCTAATTTGATTGAGTATGCGCAAACGGATTTATCCTCGGCGGTCGGCCTCAGGTGGCTGTTGTGCTCAAGTGAAAAGAAGGCTAGCGCCGAAAAGGCCTACAACTATTTGCGGGAAGTTTATCTGGGATCGTACGGAAGCCTTCAAAGACTTTCCCTGCGGAAGCTGGATGAGGCTGATCGAATGGCCGCCGATGAGGCTTGGCACGCGTTTGAGTCGGATCCAGTTGGCTTTTCAAATGTTATTGAGAAGGCTGCGCCGGGATTTCTGGATTCAGGAGTTACCGTTGGTTACGGCCTCCCCGAGGATCTTGCTCTTCAGATTAAAGATGAATGCTTGTATCCCGACGGTTTGCTTGTCGAGCTCAGAGGCTATCAGGAGTGGGGCGTCAAATACGCGCTTCATCAAGGCAAGGTGCTGCTGGGCGATGAGATGGGATTGGGAAAAACCATCCAGGCCATCGCAACAATGGTCTCGCTCAAGAATGTCGGTGCGACGCACTTTATCGTTGTTTGCCCGGCGAGCGTCGTTGCTAATTGGTGCCGAGAGGTGGCGACGAAAAGCAGGCTTCGCGTGGAGAAGATTCATGGCTCGACGCGCGATAGAGCTTTTGCATCATGGCGGAAGAGCGGTGGCGTTGCCGTGACCACGTTTGAAACTACGGAATACTTGAATCTTGAAGAAGCGTTTCGATTTTCCCTTCTTGTCGTGGATGAGGCCCATTACGTCAAAAACCCTGGAGCTCGTCGCTCCAGCAATGTTGCAAAGTTGTCCTGTCACGCGGATCGCTTGCTATTCATGACAGGTACAGCTCTCGAGAACAAAGTTGATGAAATGGTCGAGTTGATCCGCTTGCTGCGACCCGACATTGCGCAATCGATTTCCGGCATGACGCATATCTCGTCTTCTCCGCAGTTCAAAGAAGCTATCGCCCCCGTCTATTATCGACGTCGTCGTGAAGACGTATTGTCCGAACTTCCCGAATTGATCGAATCCGAAGACTGGTGCAGCATGTCTGCGGTTGAGGAGTGGGCATATGAGGAAGTCGTTCTGGCGAAGGGGAAGAACATGATGGCCGCTCGTCGCGTTTCGTGGAACGTGGACGACTTGAGCGAATCCTCGAAGGCTCAGCGTTTGCAGGAGATAGTCCAGGAAAGCAAAGAAGACGGTAGGAAGGTGTTGGTGTTCTCCTTCTTCTTGGACACTATAGAGAAGGCCATGGAGCTTGTTGGCGAAAAGTGCTGCGGCCCCATCAATGGATCCGTCCCTCCAAATCGACGCCAAGAGATCATCGATGAGTTCGAAAAGGCGCCTGCGGGCACGGTTTTGGTTTCCCAAATCCAATCGGGTGGTACGGGGATGAATATTCAGGCGGCCAGCGTGGTTGTCATTTGCGAACCCCAGTTCAAGCCTTCGACGGAGAACCAGGCAATATCCCGAGCCTATCGCATGGGGCAAAGCAGAAACGTGTTGGTTCACCGCCTCCTCTGCTTGGATAGCGTTGATGAACGCATCATGGAGATACTCGCTGAAAAGCAGCGGCTCTTCGATGCCTTCGCCGATGAGTCGGTTGCGGCGAAGGAGAGCCTTTGCGTTGATGAGAAGGCGTACGGCAATATCATCAAGAAGGAAATTGAAAGGATTAAAGCAAAGCGTGGCGATAGCGGGAATGCGGGTAGCGAGGAGCGGCCCTCGAGTGCGCTCGGTGCGGAAAAGCCGACTCTTGATGCGGATTGCTGCCCTGAAGTGTGTAAGCCGGTTGATGGTTCCAATGCAACTAGCTTTCGTCCTGACGGGCATGTTTTTGGCAAGAGGTCTCGCGATGAAGGCATTTCCGGTTTTGACAAAGATCATTTTGCTGACGTACCGAGGGGCGTGTCGGTCACCAGGCGTGTAAGAGAATATCCTCAGCCAAGAGGGGGTTTCTTGAACCCGAAAACCTTTGACATGATTCAGCTGGATACGGAATGCCCGGTGTTGTCAGAGCATGAAAACGTGCATCCCGGTACGGTGGGAATAGCCGTTGACTACTTGACTCGTTTTGTTACGGGGTCACCCGCAAGCATCGCGTTCGACATCTCTCGTAAGGGGGCAAACGTGGTTGGCGAGCAAGCGACGTTCGATGAGCTTGTGGAAAGCATTCGCGGTCTCGACGAGGATTCGATTGTGGCTGGGATAAAGTTGGCCGGCTTTGATGCGGCATACCGTGCAGGATCGGAGGCTTACAGGTCTGTTGCGGAAATCAATCCGGATGACGAAACTGTGAGAAATGTTCAGCTGATGGTGAAAAGGGGTCGCGATTTCCTGTATCAGTTTGGTCCCAAGATCCTTGATGGGCTAACATTCGAAGGGGGATACACGGATATTGTGTCCGCCGGTGATGGCGACTTTCTGACGTCGGATACCCTGTGGGATTTCAAGGTGTCGAAAAAAGAACCGACCTCTAAGCATACGTTGCAATTGCTGATGTATTGGCGAATGGGTCTCCATTCGATTCATCCTGAATACCGGCGTATAGAGAACTTGGGCATATTTAACCCAAGGCTCAATCGCGTGTACCGTCTGCCGGTTGATCGCATATCCTCAGAGGTGATTTCGGAGATTGAGAGAAAAGTGATTGGGTACGACTAACGGTTGAGGTAGCGTTCGGCGTAGATTGGTCTGACGGCGCGAGGATCCATGCTGCCGGCATTCCAATTCGTGAAAAGTTGGCACAAAACGGCGAAATTCGATACGCAGTCCCGCCCCCAGCC
>CAVHFE010000113.1:0-5049 GCA_963635145.1 Oscillospiraceae bacterium | reverse complement strand
ACTCATCGTTGCTCATATCGCGGCCCGTGAGGATCTTCTTGGCCTGAAGCGTTGCGGTCGTAGACTCAGTGTAAGTGTTGTCGAACAGGGCCTTGGTACCGTCCTCGGTCGCAGTGCTGTACTTGTAGCTCAGATCAAGCGAACCCTGACCGTTGTCGGTGGCCGTAACCGTCACCAGCACATCGTCGGCAAAGGCCCAACCAGGCTCGGGCGTGCCCTCTTCATGGATAACGTAACTATGCGTACCGGATTCGGTGTACTTTTCCTGCCAGTTGAAGAAGGCGTAGTTATCGCTGGGGGTGAACTTTATGTCCTGGATCAAATCGCCGGTGCGATGCCCCTCGGAGTCGGCGTGGTAGACGCCGAAGGTGAAGTACTTATCCTTGAACTTGCTGTTGGCCTTGCCACCGTTAACGATCTTCTTCGCATTCAAAACGGGCGTACCGGAAGTCGTGTAGGTATTGGTGAAGCTCATCTTGTCGGCGGTGGCGCCGTCCTTGGCATAGCTCACGTTGCCGACGAGCTTGCCGTCCTGTTCAACAACCTGAACCGTGGCCGTATAGGTGCCGGAGTCGTAGGTCCAGCCACCCGCAGCGCTTGCGGTCTCGCTGACGTTGTAGGTGAAGGTCTGACCCAGCATGCTGTCGGAGAGCGTGCCGGTGAAGGTGCCCGTATAGGTACTCGCACCCTTCGCCGTGGACGTAACGGTTACGTCGGAGAGCTTCGGTGCAGAAGCGGCATTGTCGCCCGTGGCCTCGGCCTTGAAGGTGAACTCGGCGCCCGCAGGAGCATCCGCACCTTCGACCTTCTTCTCGATACCCAGGTCGAACGAGCCCTTGGAAAGCTCGTCGTAGGCGCTGTACGAAACAGCATTGCTGGGAATACAGCCAAGGGCCACGGCCTTATCGTAGGCAGCCTGGTAGTCGGTCTTCGTGGCATCGCTCTTCAGCATCACGTAGGTATCGCCCGTGAAGCTGATCTCGTAACCCGCGGGAGCTTTGACCTCCTTGAAGTAGTAGAGCGTGTTGGACGCAAGCTTGGCGTCCTCGGTGCCAAAGGTGACCTTGCCGCTGGCCTCGCTCGTGGCGGTTTCGCCAACCTTGCTCGAAACGATGTCGCCCTTTGTGGACGCATCCAGGTCTACCTGCCACAGCTCGAACTCGGCGCCAGCAAGGTTCTTCTTACCGGAGGAATCGCTCTTGGTGATGGTGATGCCCCAGCTCTCGGAAGAGGTGCCACCGCTGTTGCTCGCGATATTGAACGACTGCTGGTCGACCACTTCAGAGCCTGCCAACCCCGCAAGCGAGCAGGCGTTGGTGAAGTCCGTCAGCAAGTCGCCTTCGTTGCCGGAAGGCATGACCTCGTACTTCACGGTTACCTTGGTGTTGTCAGGGATAGTAAGGGAAAGGCGCGTATGTACGGTGCCGTCAGAGCCGGGAACGTTGGAAAGGGTGTAGCTAGCGCGGCCATCAGTTAGGAGGTTCATGCCGTCGCCCGCCATGACGGAAAGCGTGGAAGCAGCGAATGTGCCGCGGCTGTCCATGTCGTCCACAAGCGTGATGGTGTCGGAGTCGGCAGCCAGGTCGTAGCCGTTCTCATTCACCACGATGTTGTACTGACGAGCCGAGCTGCCGGAAATCGCGCCGCTCGTCTTGCTAAGCGCCTTGTTGCTCAGCTGGACGGTGCCGCTGCCCTGAGGGAAGTTGTAGCTGCCCGAAGTGGCATAGGCAGCGTTGGAGACCTTCTTGCTCACCGCGCCGTCGGTGCCAGACGCGCCGGCGACGGTGCCCTTGGTGGCAGTCTGGTAGGAGAGCTCGACGTAGACTTTCCCATAGGAAGTCCCGTCAGCCTTGCTCGTGGGCACGGTTATGACCGCATCGCTCTGGGTGTAGCTAGGCGTGACCGTGCCGCTCGCCACTGGGTCACCATATGCGCCCTCACGAAGCTTATACGTAACGTCGCCCTTGATGATGGAGTAGCCCTCGGTGGGCAGAACGTCAGTGACCACAACGTCCGCGCCCTTAAGGTCGAGCACCGGTTTGTACTGGTACTCCCACTCGCCCGTCCTGTTGACAGCAACCTTCCAGTCGGTGATCCAGGCACCCTTGGTGCCATCGCCCCAGTCGTAGTCAGCGTCCCACGAGGAGCTGGTGCCGTTCTTGAGAACCGCAGGCGGCGTGGCCTCGCGCTCGATGGTGTAGGAAGCGTCCGCAGAGATCTCGTTCTTCTTGTTGGTCTTAACGGACGAGACGTTCTTATAGGTGCCCGTTGGATACTCGCCGTTCACCTGATTGGTGATGGTGCCATAGGACACGGTGACCTTGGCACCGCTCTTGCCAATGAGACTCTTGACCGCGTTGGTGTCCTTGAAGGTGATCTTGATGAGCTGGCCCCATGTGCCCTGCGCGCTCGTGGCCTTCTCGATGGCATAGTCGGTGCCTGCCACGAGGGGCGTGCCGTCGCTTGCGCTCACCGTCACGTCACCGTTAAGGCTCACCTGCACGCCACTGGGCAACTCACCAAACTTGTCCGTGAACTCAATCGAGGTGGGCGTCGTGCTTTCAGCCATGTCGCCGAACAGGATCTCGGACTTCCAAGAAGCCTTGCCGTCGTAGCTGTCGGAGCTCACGGTGCTGACAAGCGTCTTGGTGATGTATTTGCCGGTATCGGGCGGGTTGTAGGTGCCCGCGGCCGTGCCTTTGGGCTCAGTGCTGGTGTCAGGAGGGGTGACCGTGGCAGTGTTGGAGACGGCGTCCTTCGAGGACGTATCGCTCATCTTGGTGTAGTAGGTAACCGTGTACTGCTTTTTGCCGGCATCGCTCGGGAACGTGAAGCTGAGAGACGAGTCGGTTTCGGAAACCTCGGGCGTGATAGCTGCACCGCCCTGATCGGTGATGGTCACACCATCGGAAAGGAAGGTTTGGTCGGTGTCGATGGTATCGGTGAACGTATAGCCGCCCATGTCGGCCTTGATGCTGCCGCTGTTGAGCGTCACGACCCACTTGATGCGGTCGGGCGCGCTGCTGCCGTCAGCATACTTGGATGCCATGGAGTACTTGGCCTCCTGCGGGGACCTGCTCGTATCGAGTTCAGTGCGCTTGCCTTCGGCTCCCCAGCTCCACTTCACGGAGTTGCCAACGTTGGAGATGGCCGTATTGTCCGTGGTGGGAAGGCTGTTCACCGTTGTCTTGTACTGCACGTAGTAATCGCCGGCAGAGAGGTTGCCCAAGCTGATGTTTGCTGTCTGGCCATTGAGGACTACGCCGCACGTGCCGGTAACTGGATTGCCCTGGGCATCCACCAGCTGGAAGGAATCCGCCTTGAACGTAAGGTTGCTGCCGATGGTGTCGGTAAGCACGACGTTGGTGGCGTGCGCGGTAGGCGTTACCTTGACCGTCCAGGTGTAAGTGCCATCGTCCTGATTGTACGTGGGACCGTTCCACTGCTCGTTCATGTTGCCGCCGAACTTGGAGCCGTAAACGCTGCCGTCCTTGGTGTTGACGGTTACCACAGAAGAGGTGCCGGGGAAGTTGAGCTGCTCGCTGTTGCCGTCGCCCTTGTCCACACCATTGAGCTTGGCCTCGAACTTGATATTGGCGTTCACGACCGTCTGGGAAAGGTAGCTCTCGCTGTACTTGAAATACGCAACGCCGTTGCTGATGTACCAGGTGCCGGCCGCAACACCATTGTCATACAGCGTGGTCTCGGCCAGGTCGGAGACCTTCGCGTTTGCCGGGAAGACGTAGCTCAGATTGGGATTGGAGAGCGTGGGACGGAAGCCGTCGTTGAAGGTAACCGTGAGCTTGCCGTAGAAGCTCTCGTCGCCGGACTTGGCGGTATCGCCCAAGGGGGTGCTGCAGTTGCTGTCCGAGAACAGCTCCACCGAAGCATTGCAGTTGTTGCTTATGTCCACGAAGTCGGCACCGGGGTTGTAGGAGCCGGTGGTGTCGCCGTCAACGGAAGCGAGCGCTATGCCCTCGTCGGAAGACTGGGGCGCAGGATCGTTGGAGTCCGTAGACGTGCCGTTGGAAGTGTTCCCGGCGGAATCGTCCTTCGCGGAGCCCGTGTCGGTGCCGGTATCGGAACCGGTCGAGCCAGACCCATCGCCAACCGCGGCTTTCGTGCCCTCGCCGGTATCGGTGTCGGAAACACCGGTTCCGCTGCCCTGCGCGGTGCTTACGGTTTCGACGTTGTTGCCTTCGGAGCCTGTGCCCGTTGCGGCACCGCCATCGCCGCCAGCGCTGGCAGCAACCTGCTGCTCGATGCCCTGGCCAGCAGAAACGCTGCTCTGCGACGTAGCAGAGGCCTTCGTTATCGGGGAAAGGCCCAGAACCAGGACAACAGCCATCGCGCTGTTCACGATCTTGGTTCCGAGGCTACCCCCTACCACTTTGTTCCGAGCCATTGTTACCCCTTCCCTCCGGGGCGAACCCCGCCCCGGTACGTTCACGCAAAAGAAAAGCCCCGCGTTGCTGCAGGGCTAAAAGCCCTGGCAGGCGCCGGGACTTGGAATTTCTGTTTGGTTGATGCCGTGAAGGGAACTACCGCCGAATGCGGCAGCATGGCAAAGAGCTATTGAACTCGAGCCGTTCGCTAAACGCTTCATTCAATGCACGTACGCATTGTGGCGATGCCCCCTTCCTTGCTTGCGCCCAGACGTCCGATAGGCACTCTGAGCAGGATGTATTGTTCTCAGGGTAAAACAGGCGGCGAACCATGACAACAAAAATCGGGCAATTGGTGGCATTTTCGCCGCTTGCCCGCGATTTCGCTTCAACCACAGGTTGAAGCGGCGCTACCCCCGCGAAACAGAAGATGCCCGCAAGACAGCTCTTGCGGGCATCTGGTTTTACCTGGAGTTGGGCTTACCGCGTGGCTACTTGGCCACCACGTTCACCAAGCGGCCGGGGATAACGATGACCTTCTTGATGTCCTTGCCATCGGTGGCGCCGGCAACAGCGGCAAGCGCAGCCTCGCGCACGGCTTCCTCGGCAGCGTCGGCGGCTACGGTGATCTTCGCCTTCACCTTGCCGTTCACCTGCACCGCAA
>CAVHFE010000112.1:0-5083 GCA_963635145.1 Oscillospiraceae bacterium | reverse complement strand
GCTACTGAGCAGCTTCAGGGATAGGGATTAAGATCAGTCCAGCCTGAAGCCTATAGGTTGTCTATCGCTTCCTGAAATTCGTCAACAACGAAATCGTCAAAGCAATTGTACTCGGGCATCACGCCCTCCGGTTGAGCCCAAGAGACGATTTTTCCCGTGTCGCAGTCGATACAGGTCAACCACTCGTCTTGGTTTTCTACAACCACGAGATTCTCAGGCAAACCATATCCTCGATAAAAAATGGTCCTATCGACGAATATCGGGCTGCCGTCATGCCCAATGCCAAGGATTTCAACCCCAGCAACCCCTCCGTGCCCAAAAGTCTTGAGGTATTCGACATATTGCTCGGGCAGGCTTACGGCCAAAGCTCTTTCCGCCCTCAGGCGGGCTTCGTCAGTGAACTCAGCATAGGTGAAGAAGCTGTCCCCTTTATGCTGGGCCACCATTTCGAGAATTCTTTCGTTCATCAAAGCCTCCCTTCGATATACTGGCTCGCGCGCCATCTCCAGTATTTCCTCTTGAAGTTAGCATACTGCTTGGCTAGCTCTCTGTTGTTGCGGAAGCTGTCTCCGGAGGCAACAAGACCATGCAGAATGCGATGGTACTCCGTATGCGTAACCTCGCGGACTTCCGCCATTGGCCCGCTTTCTTTCTGGAGAACGTGGTGAAGCTGTATTGGCTGGCCGTCGTTTCCGATAGGGGCGTTGCCGTCTTTCATGCGCTGAAGGTTCGTTCTGCCGGTGGCGTCGCGATATTCGAAATCGATGTCGTTGCGCTGATACACCCTGCGGCTCGCATCCCTCACAACGCCATCGACCGTCACCGAGCCCTCGTACTGCACGCGCGTGAAGACCCTGCCCGCATTCTGGCTCGCCGCTCCGGCCGTGCTGCCGAAGCCGCCATGACATCCGGCGCCCATCATCTGCCCCCATGTGTCCGAGCGAAATCGCTGTCGAACTGGACGATCCTGATGCCCATGCCGCGATATATGCCGAAAACATCTTCTGGCGCCGCGCCGTACACGACGATTGCCGAAGGCCGCAGCGTCCTGACGGCCACCCCAAGCCCCTCGACAAAACACCTCTTGTCATCGGAGTGCTTGAGGGTGCCGTGAGACCCGACCGCTATCGTGCAGCCCCGAGGAGCCCCGTCGCAGCAGCGTTGATACGTGCGGGAGTCTCCGTAGCGGATGTTGACGATGACCCTCACGCCGTTTTCCTGCGACCAGAAGCCCAAAGCGCGGCTGCGATAGATGTTCCACAGCTGCATCGCGTAGGGCATGTCGCGGTACACGCTGAAGTCCGGCAGTATCACGCCGTTGAAGCGTTTCAGAATCTCGAGGTAGCGCGCAGGATCGTTCCATAGCCGTTCGAACAGGTGGTCGTCCTCGAAGAAATGAACCCATTGATCATGGTCTTTGCATCTTATCGCCTTGGAGAAGGCGATAAGGCGGTTTGGGATACCGCCCTCCGGCCGGATCACCGGGAACTCGAACGGCCCGTCGTAGTCGGCCTTGCAAACGAGGAACGAGTTCCAGACGTCCCTGCACCCCTTGCGCTGGCAATTGAGCCTAGCCATAGCAGGTCACCCCCTTATGACGAAGCGGCAGGGAACGGGAGCCGCTCGTCGGCGCAGGCGTATAATCGATGAACACGCAGAAGTGACTAGGTGCGACAATCTGCGGCCGCGGGCCGTAGTTCGGCATGCAGGCAGTCTCCCTGCCGGCATACGGTTGGGTGAAAGACATGGCTTTCTCCTCTCTATCTAGGTAATCGAAAGAGGGCTTGCGCAAGCCATGCAGACATCGTCATGCAGACGGAAAATTCACCTGAGGCGATTTGAGCAGCTCTGATCAGTTTTGATCAGTTTGGAGGGGAATTGGATTTCAGGACGTTCGCCAGACCGCTTGTGGACCTTGTTTACTCGGACCTAAGAAGGGGAGATGCTGTTCAGCAGCTCTTCCTCGACGTGACTTCGTACGACGACGCCGAGGACAACCCTCTACGCGACATAGAGGCGCCAACCTATCGAGGCTATCTCCAGGAAGGCAGGGGTATTTCGAAGATCGCTGGACTGGCCCTCCAGAAGCTCGACACGGACAAGTTCGCAGCGAAAATCGACGGACTGCCCACGAACGTCATAGACATGCTCATCGACGCCTATGCCGACGAGCTCCCAAGCGCGACCTCGATAGACATAGGGAAGCAGCTGGCCGGGAAGTTCGCGGATATCCTGAAAGACGCGAAGAGCAGAGGACGCGGTGGCGCCGAACCCGCAACGGGCTCGAGCCCCGTCTCGCTTCCAGCTAAGGACGCGGAGCTGTTCCTCGAGGCAAACGGCAAATGCCCGCTCTGCGGCACGCCGATCTCCTCCGAAGGCACGGCCAGACGCTACAAGATCGTCGGCATAACCCCCGCCGCAGCGAAGAAGGACTACCGAGAGAAACGCATATACGAAGAGAAGGTTCCCCAGATGCCGGCGCTCGGATCGCCCGAGGACAGGATCGCCCTCTGCCTCGACTGCGCGAAGCGCTACGAAGACGACCAGAACCCGGATGCGTTCGCAGCCTTGCTGGTGCGGAAGAAAGAACTCCGTGCTCGCAACGATCTGACCGCCGAGATCTCCTCGATCGACCTTGAGAAGACACTTCCGGTGCTCCTCGCGCAGCTCGGGCAGGTCCGCGACTACAAGGAGCTCGAGAAGCTTCCGATGGAGGCTCTTCGGGTCAAGGAGAAGATCGATCCGACGGAGCAGCTGCTGATCTGCAAGATTGAGAGCCTCAACGCGTGTTTCTACAACTTCATCAGGAGCCAGGCGCAGATCCTCGAGCAACAGGGCGTCCTCGACTTCTCGCTGCTCGCGTCTCAGATAAGGTGCTGTTATTTGAAACTGAAGAATGCCGGGCTGCCTCAAGAGCAGATTTTCAGCAGAATCTGCTCTTGGATCGTCTTGAAGACAGGCAGTGAGCGAGACAACGAACCCGAAGCACTGGCGGCGTTCTTCGTTCAGAACTGCGAGGTGTTCGATGCGATTGCCCGATAAGATCACCCCGTACGACGACAGCGTCCTGCCACTGCTCCCGAAGGTCCTGGAGCGGCTCGAAGACGGCGAGAAGACCCCTTCAGAGCTCTTTGCTTCGCTCAAAGGGACTAGCACCAGCGAATTCATAGAGGCGATGGACTGCCTGTGCGCCCTGGGAAAGATAGAGTTCACGGACGACGGGAGGAGCATACGCCATGTTAACTGAGATTTCCTGCGACAAGTTTATCGACGAGGGTGTCCCGAGGGGACCCGTCAAGCTCAAGCCCTCCCTCAACGTCATCCTCGGGTCCTCCGACGGCTCCAACTCCATCGGGAAAAGCACGTTCCTGCTGATCGTCGACTTCGCCTTCGGCGGAAGCGCATACGCCAAGAGCGAAACCACCATCGCCAACGTCGGTCCCCATAGGATCAACTTCTCCTTCCAATTCGACGGGGAGAGCTACTCCTTCTCGAGGTCTCCCATGGATGCGAACCTCGTTTGGGTCTGCGACGCCAACTACGCCAAGGCCAGCGAGATTACGCTCAAGGAATTCACCTCATGGCTTGCAGGCCGATACGGATTGGACAAATGCGGCGGGACTTTCCGCGAGCTCACGAGCAACTTCATGCGCGTCTACGGGAAGGACAACTACGACGTTTCCAAGCCGCTCGCCGCAAACCCCCATGAACAGCAGGCCAAGGGCGTGACGAGGCTCCTCAGGCTTTTCGGCGAATACGGGGGGATCGACGAGATCCAGCAGAAGCTCACCGATGCGGAGCAGGCTCGGAAGACTTACACGGACTCGCTCAGAAGAGAGTTCATCGCCTCAGCCCATGGCAAAAAGGAGGCGCAGCAGAATTCCAAGAAAATCGCCGAGCTGCAGTCGCAGATAGCCGAGATGGAGACCATGGAGCACGACAACCTCAACGAGCTCGATCCGATCATCGCAGACCGCGTCGCCTCGCTGAAATCGGATTTGTCGCGCCTGAGAAGGAGGAGGACCATGCTGTCCTCCCAAAGAAAGATGATGGAGGCCGATGCTGAGCTTGGACGCTTCAGAAAAACTAAGGACTTCGAGAAGCTCCTGAGGTTCTTTCCCGATGCGAACCTAAAGACCTTGGAGGAAATCGAGGCCTTCCACGAGAAGCTCACCCGCAACCTCTCGGAGGAGAGAAGATCCCAGGCAAATCGCTTGGAAGGCGAAATAGAAGCGGTTGAAAGCGAGATCTCGGCCGTCGAGGATGCAATCAGGGAGACTGGATCGACTTCGAGCCTGACCAAGGCCGTGTTGAGGCGATACAGCGAGCTCTCCGGGCAGATTCAAAGGCTCGAGGAGGCGAACGCAAGCTTCGAGAAGAAAAACAGCCTGGCGGAACGCGTTTCAGACCTGAAGGCCCAGCGAGACGAGCTCATCAAGTCGGCCTTGTCGAGCGCGCAGTCTAGGATGAACGACAGCCTGATGCAGCTGAACGAGTTCGTATGCGGCACGGAGGCCAACGCGCCCAGGCTCTCGCTCGCAAGCTCGGGATCGTACTCGTTCGGAATACCGAACGACACCGGAACGGGATCCCAGACAAGGGCGCTGGCGCTCTTCGACATCTCCCTGCTCAGGCTCACGCCGCTCCCCGCGATAGCCCTGGACACGGTCTCGATCAAGCAGGTCGGCGATGAGCCCTGGCTGAAGATTCTCGAACTGTACTGCGCGAACGATAAGCAGGTTTTCATCACGTTCGATAAGGCGGAATCGTATTCCGGGGGCAAGCTGCCCAAGACGGTCGAGGACAACGTCGTTCTCGAGCTCTCCCGCGGTCACGAGCTGTTTGGCCGATCCTGGGCATCGAAGTCGGTAAGCTGAGATTCACCATTGACGCCCCGCTGCCCTCCTTGGCCGAACCGTCCAAGGAGGGCAAGATAAGAAGCGAATCGGGGGACAGCATGCAACATAGACGGTCGTTCGGATATCGCCTAAGCCGTCGTGGCCCGTTCCTTGGCGGTCCTCCAGAAGACACGCAGCGGTGCAGCTTGACACGATAGCCGGCAGTTGGTATAAACCAACTAGTC